>CAZMBN010000005.1:0-1337 GCA_964564825.1 uncultured Opitutales bacterium | reverse complement strand
TTTTTTAAGAAGGAGCGTAACTTGAGAGAAGATTATTTAAAACAAGCCCAAAAACTAATCCCCGATCCGAACATCCTGATAAATGTCGTATCGCGCAGGGTCAAACAGCTGAAATTCGGCAGCAACCCCACGGTCGAGTCGCTTGAAAAACTATCCCTTGAAGATATAGCCCTTCTGGAAATCATTAAAGGCAACATAAGTTACGAACTTTACGGACAAGAAGCCGATAAGGAGTAGCTTCGGCGTTCCGCGTTTGCAATGCGGCACAGCCTCCGCGCGGCGGCCTCTTGCCGCGCAACGCGGATTCACCGGCGCATTATGGGTAAACGTAACGTCCCAAACAGGATCACTGAAATCCGGAATCGAAAGGCTTCCCGGGATTATTTTATAGGGGAGACTTTCGAGGCGGGAATATCCCTTTCCGGAACCGAAATAAAAAGCATCCGCCGCGGCAAGGCTCAAATAAACGACGCTTTCGTCAGGGTCGATCGGGGCGAAGCGGTAATGTACCAGGCCCATATTTCAGAGTACGATTTCGGCAATATCAACAACCACAATCCGACGCGCCCGAGGAAACTGCTCCTGCACAAGCGGGAAATACTCAAGCTAATGTCGGAAACCGCCGGGGGCGGAAACACCATTATCCCGTTGAAAATCTATATGAAAAAAAACCTCGCAAAAGTCCTCATAGCGTTGTGCAAGGGGAAAAAGCTTTACGATAAGCGCGAGACCGTCAGAAAAGCGGAGGACCTGAGAAATGCGAGGCGCGCGATGTCGTATAAACGCTGAGATGAAGGGCAATCCCCCCGTCCACATAATATTGTACAACCCGAAAATACCGCAAAACACCGGAAACATCGGGAGGACGTGCGCGATAATCGGGGCGAGGCTGCATTTGATCCATCCGCTCGGGTTCACCATCACCAACGCGAAACTGAAACGCAGCGGAATGGATTATTGGAGCAGCCTCGACGTCGTCCACCACGAGGATTGGGAAGCCTTCGTCCGCTCCGATTCCGCCCCCGCGCCCGGCAGAATATGGCTGTTTACGACGAAGTCCGAGAAAAGCCTGTGGACGGTGCAGTTCCGCCGCGGGGACGGCCTGCTCTTCGGAGCCGAAGACTGCGGCTGCCCGGAGGAAATCCACAACCTGCTCTCCGGACGCCGCGTAAAAATTCCGCATTTTAAAGAATTGAGATCCCTGAACCTCTCGACGGCGGCGGGAATAGCCGCCTACGAAGCCATGCGCCAAATAACGTGCGGGATCTCCGCACCCGCATAGGCTAAGAAGAGGGGGGGCCGGATATTCTATTGAGGGATATCCGGTTTTGTAAAAA
>CAZMBN010000004.1:98333-120106 GCA_964564825.1 uncultured Opitutales bacterium | reverse complement strand
CGGCATGCCTATTTGAAAGTTTCTCGGTTGCGCCGGTATACCCCGCGCATCCTTTGAAAATGCGGGCGGAGGAAAAAGAATAGATGTCGCCGGAAATAATTTGTAAGAACCTTGAAAAGAGCGAAGCCGTCGTTGTATTTTTTTGCGAGTCCGGAAAAGGGCGTTTGTTTGAGATAATGGAAATACGCCGGAGACCACGGGTGCGCCGCTATGGAACGCGGAATCCTCCACGGCTTGTCCGGTCCGGTAAAATGGACTACGGACGGCGTGTTGCAGGCGTCGATTAAAGGTTCCAAAGGACCCGCTCCGCGGGGAATTTTCCTGAAGATCGGGGAGATGGCGTTCCACTTCGGATGAAGCCAAAGCACTTTTTCTTTAAAGGCGAGGTTCAAGACGTCCTGGTCGAGATACTTCGATTTGCCCGACAATTCCGTTGAAATGCGGAAAAATTCCGGAACAAGGTTGTCGGACCGTATCTTTTCAAGGTTTAAGAGCAAGACCCCGCTGTTGAAATACTTTGACAATCCGAGGGAGCGGACGTGCCTTTGCCTGACGCAATCTTCGACCGCCGCTGCATAGAGTCCGCTTAGGTCCTCGCGGAAGAGTTCCGCGAGGTCCCCCAGGACTACGAGGTCGCAATCCAGGTAGATGGCTTTATCGACGTCCGGGCACAGTTCCGAAACCAGGTACCTGTAGCACGCCGCAAGCGACAGGTGTCCGAGCACAACGTCGAATTTTTCGAAATCTGAACGGTTTACCGCGTAGAATTCAACTTCGTTGGGGTAGGCGCTTTTCTTTATGTTTTTCTTGTCGCCGTCCGACAGCGGGTCGGAAAGTATCCGGAAGGACAGGGGGGCGCAACAATTTGCCGATGCGGATTTTACAGCCACGCAAAGATGCGGCACATAACCGGAGTCCGTAGAAAAAAACACTGGTATTCCGCCTTCCGTTTTACGCGCATTTTGCATTGTTTGCAACGGACCGCGCCGGGGAACCGGCGCGCCGATGTTGCCCATGCATATATAGGCGCGTTCAAAACGCAAGGAAATAACGTGGGGGAAGGGTGCGGAGGACGCGCGTCCGCCGTTTTGGACGGGTTAAAACACTACTTCCATTCTTGCGCCCGCTATATACGCCGCGCCCGATTCGTCCCTATTTCCCGGATTCACGAATATTTGAAGATCCGGTTGGAGGGATATCGCGGGGGTCAGTTGGCATTTGTACGTTATCTCCAAAGCGCCCTCGTAACTTGCGTAGGTTTCGCGTTGGGCGCGTTCGTTTTCCACAACGGAGAACCCGACGGCGAATACGTCGTCGTCCCTTCCGGGAATAAGGGAGAAGCAGTTGAAGCCGAAGTCGGCGTAGAAATTTTGGTCGGACGAATCGCTTTCAGGCGCCCAACCTATCCTGAAATACGCGCCGAACAGGGGGTTCCCCTCGCGGTCGTTGACAAGAACCTGTTGCAGTCCCGCGTAGAACGAGTAGAATCCGTCGGCGTCAACGGCGTCGAAATTGGCTTTGGACGGATCGCTATGCCAGTTGCCGCCGACCATGATGCGCCCGTCGAGATCCCCTATCTTATAATTATATCCGAACTGGTACCATAGGGCGACGGAATCGAAGGTGTTTTTGTAGTCGAAGCCGTTGTTCGACGAAACGTCTTCGCCCAAATTGCCGTTGTACAACCCTATAGTGGCGTCGAAATCCCCTTTCGAATAATATACAACCAATCCAAGAGTCGCCACGTTGTATTGGGAGAAAAGTTGCGCTGGGGCGACGTTCGGAATCGCGCCGAAAGACGAGTTTAGAAACGTGTCGGAATAATCCATGCCCATAAAATCCTCGTCCGCGGCAAGTTGCCCTATCCTAAAGCCGAAGTTTCCGAATTCGGTCTCGAATTCGTTGGCGTAGTACAATTCGAAAAAACGCGCCATGTCCCCGGCGACAATATTGCTAAAGCACCCTTGGGAAGAGTCGAATCCGTCCAGTTCGCCCTTGTTTGTCTGAGCGTAGTAAAAGGCGCTTATCCCTATTCTGCCGAGGTGTTTTGATTCGTTTCCGAACGCCGTCGACAAATCTTGCTCCGCTCCGAACGTAAACAGGGAACAGGCGATACCGTGGAGGTTTTTCCCATTTGAAACGTTGCCCCACGTCTCTCCAGTCCACGTAAGCGACGGCGTAAACCCCGTGGTCCGCGCCGCGTCTTCCGACGCCGTTTCTATAATTATACTGTTTCGTTCGGTCCAGCCGCCGTCCGGTGTCTTCCCGTCCTTCGGCGCCTCTTGCGCCAAAGCGCAGGAGACGATTGTTACGAGTCCGCCGAAGGCGGTCGCCAGTATGTTTTTCATATCATTCATTTCCGTGTTCTATTGTTAAATATCGGGGAAAATCTGGATTGCCGGCGCGGACCGTTTTATATCCCGCCAAAATACCGGGGATTCTTTCCAGGTACGCCGGATTTTCTTCGCATAAAAATTAGGATAGTCTAACTTGTCAAGAAATAAATTAGGTAAATCTAACATTTTTTTGCACACAATTTCCGCCCGCCAACGTGCGTAAAAGAAAAACGCGCCGGACCGGGTCCGTGCGCGAAACCGGTAAAAACGAACCGGAACGCCGAAAATGGTGGAGCCGATGAGATTCGAACTCACGACCTCTAGAGTGCGATTCTAGCGCTCTTCCAACTGAGCTACGACCCCAATTATGGCGGGGGCAGGGGGACTCGAACCCTCGACCAACGGTTTAGAAAACCGCTGCTCTATCCACTGAGCTACGCCCCCGCTGCATGCGGTTCGACACGGCGCGGAGACTTCCCTCCCGGGAATCCCCTGCAATTGTCGAAAGGCGCACCATATGGCGTTTAAGGCGTTTTTTGCAAGAAAATTTTGTTTTTCCGAAAATATTTCGGGCTGAGGATAAAATTTTATTGGACACGCCGCGCAAAAAAAATATAGGATGTGCTGCATAAAGGCTTTTCGGCGACTTGAAGGCTTTAGTTTGAGACCAATGGCAAGGCAAAAGATTCCATCAACCACAACAAACAAGGACGACGGTGTTCTCGAGGCGGCTTTATCGGCGGTAAACAGGCAATTCGGGGAGGGTTCCCTCATACGCCTTGGCGACGCCACGAAGATGAATGTTGAAACGATAAGCACCGGTTCGGTGGCCATAGATCTCGCCCTGGGCGTCGGGGGGCTTCCGCGCGGGCGGATTGTCGAGATTTACGGACCGGAATCGTCGGGGAAAACGACGTTGTGTTTGTCGCTTATAGCGGAAGCCCAGCGCAGGGGCGGAAACGCGGTATTTATCGACGTCGAACACGCGCTCGATCCCCGCTACGCGAAAGTGGTTGGAGTGGATTTGTCGAATTTGATGGTTTCCCAGCCGGAATGCGGGGAGGACGCCTTGAATATAGCCGAGACACTCATCCGCAGCGGCGCGATAGACGTTGTTGTTGTGGATTCCGTGGCCGCACTCGTTTCGCGGCAGGAGCTCGACGGTCAAATGGGGGACGCCACGGTAGGCCTCCAGGCGCGCATGATGAGCCAGGCTATGCGCAGGCTTACGGCGGCCATAAGCAAGACGTCGTGCATATGCGTCTTCACAAACCAAATCCGGGAGAAGATAGGCGTTATGTTCGGCAATCCGGAAACCACGCCCGGGGGCAGGGCTCTTAAGTTTTTTGCGTCCGTCAGGATAGACATACGGAGAATAGGCCAGATAAAGGATCCGTCCGGGAAGGTAATCGGGAATCGTACAAAGATAAAGGTCGTAAAGAACAAGGTTGCCCCTCCGTTTACCGAATGCGAATTCGATATAATGTACGACGAAGGCATATCGCTTACAGGCAGCCTTATAGACCTGGGCATAGAGCAGAAGATATTGGAGAAGAAGGGCGCGTGGATTTCGTATAACGGGGATCTTATAGGGCAGGGGCGCGAAGCCGCCAAGGCTTATCTGGCGCAGCACAAGGATGTTGCCGAAACCATACGCGACGCCATAACCTCGAAGGTCAAAGTTGTAGGGGGGACGGCCATAGGCGAGGGCGCGGAACCGGCAGGTTCCGATTCTTAATTTGCGACAAAAAACGGTTTGTAGTTTGACGTTTGCAAGCGGCGGGTGCGACGAGCATCCGCCGTTCCTTTTGGGGCGGTATTTACCCCCCGCTTCGCCTCAACTCTTTTATTTCTCCGTTCGCCAACAAAACCTCCCGGGATGTTTTGGCGGCGAAATCGGGATTGTGCGTTATCAGCATGAGTGCTGCTTTGTGCTCCGCGCATAATTCGAGAAGCATCGCCATGACAGAAGCCGCCGTGCGTTCGTCCAAATTGCCCGTCGGCTCGTCCGCCAAAATTATTGCGGGGGTATTGAGGACGGCGCGGGCTATGGCGATTCTTTGCTTTTCCCCCCCCGACAATTGAGAAGGCAAATGCGCCGCCCTATCCTTTAATCCAACCCTCTCGAGCAGCGCAAGGGCGCGGGGGCGCGTTTCCCTGCCGAAAACCCTGGCTATTCGCGCCGCCAATTCGATGTTTTCTAGCGCGTCGAGTTCGGGCACGAGACAATAGTTTTGGAAGACGAATCCCATGAACGAGGAGCGCAATACGGCTTGGCGAGTGTTTGATAGGCCGTCCACGCGTTCGCCGTTCCATGAAACTGAACCGGAGGTGGGGGATTCAAGGCACGCCATTATGTTTAGAAAGGTGGTTTTCCCCGCGCCGCTCTCACCGCGGAGGCTTACACTCTCGCCCTCGAATATCTCCAGGGAAGCGCGCTTTAATATTTCAATGGAGCCGTTGGACGGCGAGGAGAAGGATTTTGCTACGTCTTTCGCCTCCAAGACCGGCGTTTTGCTATTCATTTCGCATAGCCTCCGAGATTTTTAGGCGCGCCGCCTTTACGGCGGGCAGAAGTCCGGCAAGCGTGCATAGGACAACGGAAAACGCGCACGCCCAAAAGGCGTCGGGAAACTCGTATTTTACCGGCAGCCTTGCAAAGTGGTAAAAACGGACGAGAGCCTCCCTGCCCACGACGAGTTCCACTATGGGTTCCCTAAAATGAAGCACCAGAACGGTCAGGAGCAATCCCGCAAACGCCCCCAACAGACCTATCAAAAAACCCTGGAAACAGTACGTTGCCGCTATCTGCGCCGGTCTCGCCCCCATTGCGCCCACCAACCCTATTTCCCGGGTCTTCCTCAACGTGGAAGTGTAGAGCGATATGCATATGGAAAAAGACGCCACTATTATTATAAGCACGATTATCAGGGACATCATTACCTTCTCCATATTGATTACGCGCAAAAAAGCCTCGTTGTTCGTCAGCCACGTGGACACCTTGAACGCGGGGTTTATTTTGGACGAAACATCCCTTGCAACGGCGTCGCAGTCCGCTCCGTCCTCGAGCCGCAACACAACGGAATGGACCCCCGGTCCGAGGTTGTACAGTTCCCTCATCCTGCGGAGGGACACCAGCGCCGTATTGGAGTCGATTTCCGAATAATCCGTGCAGAGAAATCCGACAACCCGGAGGCGGACGGGCATGGGGATCTCGTCCTTTTTGATCCTATCGAGCATAGTGGGCGAGAAAATATCCACGCTGTCGCCGACCGATATTCCCGACATATACGCCAGGCGCTGCCCCACTATTATACCGTCGTCGTCCAAATCGCCTATGTCCCCCATACTGACAAGATCTTTTTCCTTGACGGGAATGGCGCACTTCCCCGCGATTGTGTCGTAGCTGCGGAGCATGGGGAATATCGGAACGTTTCCGAAAAGCATCATAACGGGACCCTGCGCAACGGGTTCCGCGGTCTTGACTTTCTCCATCCTCCCCAATTTTTCAAGTAGCGCGCCGGTGTCGTAGATGGGACGCCCGGAATTTCTTATGATGACGTCGCCCGATGTGTCCCGCAGTCTTTCCCCTATTTGCGAGTGGAATCCGTTCATGACGCTTTGCGTTCCGAACAACCCCAAGACACCCAACGCGACTCCGAGAATCGATACGGCCGCAAAAAGCGAAACACCCTTTCCGCTGGGGAAAAGTTGTTTCAACGCCATATAGATGTACCATTTCATTGCGGAAATGACCGCGCCGTCCGCCTACGCCTGCGGCCGGAGCGACGGAAACAGGATGGTGTCCCTTATATTCGACGCCCCCGTCAACAATATTACGAGCCTGTCTATACCGATTCCCATACCGCCCGCCGGGGGCATCCCGTATTCCAGCGCCGTCAGGAAGTCGCCGTCCAGATTCTGGACGTCTTCGCCCACCTGCGCTTCGAACATTTCGCGCTGTATCAGGGGATCGTTTTGTTCCGAGTAGGCGGGCGCTATTTCCTGCCCATTTATGCACAGTTCGAAGACGTCCAGTACTTTCGGATTTTGACGGTTTAGTTTTGCGAGGGGGCATAGTTCCCTCGGTATGTGCAAGACGAATGTGGGTTGGACAAGTTTGCACTCCACCAATTTTTCATAGACTTCGTTTGTTATTTCAAAGTCGCGGGCGTTCGGATCGGGCTCCAAGCCCATTTTTTCGCACGCCTGCAGCTTTTCCTCCCGGGATTTCGAAAACCATCCGGGGTCTTCGGCAGCCTCCTCCACGAGTTGGGAGTAGTCCGCCCTGCGCCATTTGCCGTCGAGGTTTATTTCCTCACCGTTGTCCCTCGATACTTTTCTTTTTCCGAGGACGTTGTCGCATATGCGCAGTATCATGGATTTTATAAGCTCCATCATGCCGTTGTGGTCGGAGTACGCCTGGTACAGTTCCAGCATGGTGAACTCGGGGTTGTGCCTTCTATCCAGCCCTTCGTTGCGGAATACCCTGCCCAGTTCGAAGACGCGGTCGAACCCCCCGACGAGCATGCGTTTTAAGTATAACTCAAGGGCTATTCTCAGGTAGAAGTCGCAATCGAGCGCGTTCATGTGGGTTACGAACGGACGGGCGGCGGCCCCGCCGGCTATATTGTGCATTACGGGGGTTTCGACTTCGGTAAACTCCCTTTCCCACAAGAATTTTCGTATTTCCTTTATTATGGCGCTGCGCAATTTGAAACGCCTGCGCGATTCGGGGTTTATTATCAGATCGAGGTACCTCTGGCGTTGAACTTGTTCGCTGTCGGAGAGCCCGTGCCATTTTTCGGGAAGGGGTCTGAGGGCTTTTGCCAGCATTTTGTATTCCGCAACCCTTACGGTTATTTCCCCCGTCTTCGTCTTGAAAAGCCTGCCCTTGGCGCCTATGATGTCGCCTATGTCGAGGTTTTTTTTGAAATCGTTGTTGTACACGCCCTCGGGGAGGGCATCCCTGGAGACATAGAGTTGGATAATGCCGTCGCGGTCCAGAATTTTTAGGAAGGAGGCTTTGCCCATTAGCCTGTATACCAGTACCCGTCCGGCCACGCTGACTTCTTCGGCGGAATTTTCCCCCTCGGGAAGGGAATCGTCGTAGGATTCTACAGCCGTTTTACTGGTGTGGGTTTGTTCCCAATTTGCGCGGAAGGGATCGAACCCCTTTTCCCTCATGGAATCGAGTTTCGCCTTCCTGACGGCGAACAAGTCGTGGCTTATATCTTGGACATTCGGAGTTTTTTCGCTCATTTTTAGTTTTGCAAGGCGGGCAGTATGGCTGTCGACATAAAAATCGCAACAGTAAAAAGTTTTCGCGTTTTTACCACCGCGGTCGGAGGCCGTTTCATTCGTTATTCCGCGTGGGATTTTGGACGGATTCCGTGCAAAAAGAAAACGGCGGGGAAAATGGAAAAAACGCGCCGATTTCCCGAAGTGTTTAAAAATTGCTTGAAAGGTCCGCTTTTCGGGTTAAAGCTCCCCCCTATGCAGCGTTGTGCTGTAACGGAAGGGATATAAATATGGCAAGACCACTGACAATGTATTCGGGACAATGGGCGGATATGCGGCTTGAAGACTTGGCTCCCCTCGCGGCGAAAATGGGTTACGAGGGACTCGAACTGGCTTTGACGCAAAACCACATAGACATGACAAGGGTCGACGACGACGGCTATCTGAAGGGGCGTTGGGACATATTGGCGTCCAACAATCTCAATTGCTACGCGGTTTCAAACCATTTGGTGGGGCAGTGCGTGTGCGACAATATAGATTCGCGGCATAGGGCCATAATGCAGGACTATATTTGGGGGGACGGTGATCCCGAAGGCGTACGCACCCGCGCGGCGGAGGAGATGAAAAAAACCGCCCGTTTTGCGAAGAAATTTTTTGAAATGCGTCCGAAGAGCCTCGGGGCTTCCCCTATTCCCCCCACGGTAACGGGGTTTACGGGGTCGTCGATATGGCAATACATGTATTCCTTCCCCCCCGTTGGGAAAGACACCATACAGGCGGGATTCGACGACTTTGCAAGGCGGTGGAAACCCATTCTCGACGAATTCGACGCCAACGGGGTAAACTTCGCCCTCGAAGTGCATCCGACGGAAATAGCCTTCGATATAGCGAGCACCGACAGGGCGCTCGAGGCGATAGGCGGACACCCGCGTTTCGGATTCAATTACGACCCGTCCCACTTCGGCTACCAGGGGGTGGATTACATCAAGTTTATCCGCAAATTTTCCGACAGGATTTTCCACGTCCACATGAAGGACGCTTGGTGGGGCCACGGTTCCGGCGAAGCCGGCGTATTCGGCGGACACACCGATTTTTGCGATCCGCGCCGCTATTGGGACTTCCGGTCCATAGGGCACGGCGACATCAATTTCGAAGAAATAATAGTGGCTCTCAACGATATAGGTTACGCGGGTCCGCTGTCCGTAGAATGGGAGGATGGTAGAATGGACAGGATCCACGGGGCAACCGAATCCGCCGAGCGCGTCAAATCGTTCGATTTCCCGCGTTCGAGTATAGCTTTCGACTCGGCGTTCGATACTTCCAACCAATAGCATTCGAGTTGCGGGCGGACTCCGTTTCGATCCGGGGGGTGTTTGGGATTTCCCCGCAGGGGGCGCTCGTGTATCTTCAACGGGAAAAGCGGTTGGGAAGCGGTTTTCGAGCCTTAAAAAATCTTTACAAAATCCTTTGAGATACGCATTATGGCGCTTTGTACGTTCATCTTACTTAAAATCGAAAATAAAATATAATATGAAAAGCAATGCAACATATACTATGGCGTTTTGGCTGCTTCGTTTTTGGTTGGCCGCCAGAGCTATAGGAACGGGATTGACGAAATTCCAAGGGAAGGTCAACGCGGAGGTCCCCAACCTGGAGAAAGCCAAAGAATTAAAAGAGCTTATTGCCGCGGGCATGAGCGAAGCGGAGGCGAAGGAGGCCGTGGCGGAGATGCCCGACACCGTGGAGAAAGTGGTGGACGCACTCGGTTTCTCTTTTTACAACGGGTTGCCGGAGAAGGGGCCGATGACGATTGAAACTTTTAGCGCAAGCCCGTTGATGCCCGCTTTTGCCGTGGCTCCGTATTCCAGCGTGCTCGGCTTTGCGCTTATAGGATTGGGGCTGACGTTGCTGCTTGGGATATGCACGAGGCTGTCGTTGTTCCTAATGGGATTGTTGTACATATCCCTGACGTGGGGTTTTATAGTCCTCGAACCATCCATGGGTCCCAGCGCCGCGGCGGGTATTGCATATTTGGGCGTCCACATGGTTTTGATTGTGGGAGCCCTTATGCTTGCGGACTACAACCGTTTCGAACTTTTGCCGTGCGGGAAGCTTCCCGTGTGCAAATGCCTCCGCCGCGGATGAGTATTCGGACTTTCGTTTAAAAAATCGGAAACAAAACTTAAAATAATCGGAATATGAAAATTTTTAACAGAAGGGACTTTTTAAAGACAACCGGAACCGCCGCGGGGGGATTAATACTTTCTTCGGGCATGTTGAAGGCCTCTCAGGGCGACCCAGGCAAAAAACTCAAAATAGCAATGGTTGGAATAGGGGCGGAAGGCGAAGTTTTGCTGAACAGCCTTTTAAAGCTTCCAAATATAGAATTTGCGGCGGTGTGCGACATTTGGCCGGCGCGCAAGACCTACGCGTTCCGGCGCATATTCAAGGAACTGAAGCAGAAGGCCAAAATGTACGAGGACTACAAAGAACTCATCGCCAACCATGCGAAGGAGCTGGATGCCGTATTTATAGCGACTCCCGATTTCTGGCATTCGCCGCAGACCGTCGATTTTCTCGACGCCGGAGTCAACGTGTATTGCGAAAAAATGATGTCGAACACCCTCGAAGGTGCAAAAAACATGGTGAGGGCCGCCCGCAGAAACAAGAAACTTCTTCAAATAGGGCATCAACGCACGAGCAATCCGCGCTATCTGTACGCGCGCGAAGTTCTGTTGCGCAAGAACGACATATGCGGTAGGATAATGGCGTGCAACGGACAGTGGAACAGGGCGGTAACCTCGGATTTGACCTGGGCGAAAAAGCAGACCATTCCCGAGGAAACCCTCAAGAAATACGGTTATGGAGACATGGCGCAGTTCCGCAACTGGAGGTGGAGCAAAGCGCTCGGCGGCGGCGCAATAAGCGACCTCGGCGCGCACCAGATAGACATATTCGGTTGGATGCTCGGAGCCCATCCGTCGCGGGTGATGGCGTCCGGGAACAGGGACTATTACAAGAAGGCCGACGGTACTCCCGCGCACGATTGGGACGACAACGTGATGTGCATATTCGAATTCGACAAGACCTTCCAGGGCAACAAGGCGCAGGTGTTTTACCAGGTTTTGACCACCACTTCCAGCGGGGGCGGCTACTTCGAGTCGTTCATGGGCGACAAGGGAACCCTTAAGATGTCGGAGAATCCCGCAATTACGAAGCTTTTCCGCGAAAACAACGTTCCGATAGAGGAATGGGAGAAACTTGCAAAGGCGGGGGTCATAGGGACCGGCAACGCCGAAAGCGCCAACGTAAAGACGGCGGACTCCCGCGAGTCGGCGGCCCTGATGAGTTATGGATTCCCCGCGTCCGTTCCGGGATTCGACGCGGAAAAACCGATACACATGTACCATATAGAGAATTTTCTCGGCGCGGTTCGCGGCGAAAACAAACTTTCCTGCGACGCCGAACACGCCTACGAGGCCGAAGCCGCCGTATTTAAGGCGCGCAAGGCTATAGGCGAAGGACCCCTCGAATTCAGCGAGGACGATTTCGTAGTATCGGACTAACCAACACTTAAAATAAAAGGTAAAGAATGAAAAAAATAGCAATTGCAATGTTTGCGCTCTCCCTAGCCGTTTCGGCGGAGTCCGCGCCTCTCAAGTTGGCGGTTCCCGCCGCCCAGTTGACGGGAACGCCGGTTCCGATTAAAATTGAGAATCTCGATCCCTACAAGGGGCCGGCTAAAGAGATAGACGTTCCCGACGGGGTCTCCAACGTGGCAAAAGGGAAAAAAGTGACTTCGTCGGACGATTTCCCCCTTATAGGGGAGCTTGAGCTTGCGACCGACGGGGACAAGGAAGCGGCGGAAGGTTGTTACGTTGAAATAGCCGGCGGCGTCCAATGGATCCAGATAGATCTGGAAAAGCCGGTGGACATATACGCGGTTGCCGTATGGCACTACCACAGCCAGGAGCGCGCATACAAGGACGTTGTGGTCCAAGTTTCGGACGATCCCGAATTCAAGTCGGGGGTAAAGACGATCTACAACAACGACCACGACAACTCTTCAAAGCTCGGCAAGGGGTCGGAAAAAGCATACATAGAGACCAATTTCGGTAAGCTAATTGCGGCGAATCCGGCGGTAAAAGGCAGGTATGTGCGCCTTTATTCCAATGGAAGCACCACAAACGATATGAACCACTATATCGAAGTGGAGGTGTTCGGAAAATAGGACGGATTCGAAACCCGCAATTTAGGGGGTTGTCCGGTCCGGTGCGGGAACGTTTTCAAAACAAATTGCGGATAAAAACAAAGGCGGGTGTTTCCACCCACCCTTGTTTTTGGCGTCCACCGCCGTTAAAACCCGTAGTTCCCTTCTATCACCACGACATGGGTTTCAACTCCGAACATTGGAAATTCGTGTATCGACACAGCCCTGCAGATTCTGTCGGGGCTTTTGCAGTTGTAACACCTGTCGGCGTTTGCCGCGCAGGGGGTTTTCACCGACAACCGTTTCGCGTTTTTCGGTGCGGCGACGTTCTTCGCCCTAAAGACGGCGTCTTCAAGGGTTTTTACGATTTTATTGGTGCCCAGTACGTAGAACACTTTCTTCCTGTTGGGACCGAAAAGCGCCGACGCGACGCGGTTTCCCCTGCCGTCGATGTTCACGATTTCCCCGTCCATGGATACGGCGTTTGCGCCCAGAAAATAGACTTCCGCAAGGGATGCTCCGGCGAGAACGCCCGGAGAGCGGTCGAGGGCGTGGTTGAATACTTTGTTCCCCGCGGACTCCAAGGCGGGTTGTATTCCTAGTTGCGCTATGGTCGCTGATCCCCCCATGCCCACGTCCGTGTTGGAAACCTGGGAGACGATGTATTCCACGGCGTCGGCGGCATCGGCGAAATACGCCGCCCTAAATCCGCGTTCATTTAGCAGGTTTACGAGTTTCGATACATTCATGGGAGGCATACTCGGACAAACGGGGAGGGAAGGCGAGCAGTTTCGTCGTGTAATTTTTAGATTGAAATTGTTGCGGTTCTGTGCTTTGGTGTCGCGTCAAGTCGGCATGCGCCGTATGCGCATTGGTAATCGGTCCGCGGTTTTTCTCCATATTCCTCGACAGAGTCGCACCGGTTTTGCCGCGCGGCGCGCCATATTGCAGGGAGGCGCGTCGTTGGGTACTGCAAAACGGCAGTTCGGATAGGTTGAATACTTAAGTTTCCTGCAAAAAGGAATAAATAAAATCAAAATCATGGAAGAAAATACAGAAAGCGTCCCGGCCATGTCGGAGACGGACTCTCAAAAGATTATCCACGGAAACGGAAGAAACCGCTCAGGTATGCGCAGGGGTTTGAAATCCGGTTTCGGTTTGCAAGACGCCGCCGAAATATGCGGCGAAGTTAAAGATTTGTCGTCGTGTACGGAAAAACTCAGCGGTTCGAACGTCAAGGGCTACGGGGATTCCAGCGCCTGCGGTTTTTCGGGAAGCCGCGACAGGCGCAAGCGGGGGGACGGGGCAGGCAACGGCGAACGCCGCAGGCGCTTCGACCGCCCGAACCGGGAGACCCAATCCCCCGAATACTCCCCGCAAAACGGCGTGGACGAGAACGTCCGGACGGAGTCCGCCAGCGAATCCCCGAGGGAGGGACCATTTTTTGAGGAGAAAAAAGTCGAGTCCATGGCCGTGGACGTCGCCTTGACGGACAGGCGTCCAAGGAGGTTTTCCGCCAATAAAACCGACGACGGAGTCGTGTCGATGACAGACGCGGATTGTTCGTGCCGGGGGACGTCGTTTTTCGCCCGCGTAAAGGGTGTGGTTAGATCTATTTTCGGGAGGAAAACGGACCGAAAGGACGCTTCAAGGAATGTCGGAAGAAAAAGGTGGGATAAAAACGCGGTTCGCAACGGACGCGGTCCGCGCCCAAACCAAAAAATCCACAAAGGAGCGGCAAGACGCGGAGGGCAGAGGCGGTACAGCGAAAGGCGTACGAAGTAGCCTCCCGTAGCCTGTTTATTTTAAGCGGCGGCGGTGCGCGGCGACGGGGGGTTCCCCGTCGTTGCAGCGTATCCGCTTTTTGCGGGAGGTCTTTTTTTTAATTGCGAAAAATTTCTATAGACCGATATTTGCGGGGTTGAGGAGTTGTATGGTTAAAGAAAATCCCTTTGATGCGCTCGCAAGGGAAATGCGCCCCCAGTTTTCGGCGTTTAAAAAATTTCTACATGAACAGGCGTCGTCGTTTAGACCGGAAGTGAGGGAGGCCGCGAAGGGCTCCATAAAGTCGGAGGGGAAATTTATACGGCCGCTTTTGGTTTTTGCCGCGAGTTCCGGCGGAGACTTCGAAATGGCGAAGGTGGTCCGCTTGGCGGCGATAGTCGAACTTATCCATCTGTCCACGCTTATACACGACGACGTGATAGACGACGCCTCCATGCGCAGAAACCGCATCACAGCGAACAAGAAGTACGGCGCCAAAACCGCCGTGCTTTTGGGCGACGCAATATTCTCACACACCATACTTTTGGCGCTTCAAGACGGGGACGCCGAAGCGTTGAATAAAATAGCGTGTTGCGTGCGCACCGTATGCGAGGGCGAAATAGGGCAAACTCTTGCGGCAAAATCGAAGTATGTTACGCGCAAGCGCTACTACAATACGGCTTTCGGCAAAACCGGCGCGTTGTTTTCCCTTGCGTGCGCCCTCGGGGCGATGTCGATAAACGCGGGCGGCGGTTGGGTTGCCGCGGCGGAAAACGCCGGCAAGCAACTCGGTATTGCATACCAAATTTACGACGATGTTTGCGATTGGTTTATGAAGGAGGAAGATGCCGGGAAAACCCTCGGGACGGATTTGCTCACGGGGAAGCAAACTTTCCCCCTGATAGTCCTCATGGAAAATCTTCCGCGGAGGGAGGCGAAAGAATTGGCGTTGCGGGCGT
This sequence comes from uncultured Opitutales bacterium, assembly GCA_964564825.1. Classification (GTDB taxonomy): domain Bacteria; phylum Verrucomicrobiota; class Verrucomicrobiia; order Opitutales; family Intestinicryptomonadaceae; genus Merdousia. Next base: position 105,596 of record CAZMBN010000004.1, on the reverse strand, counting down.
CGGACGCCGATCCTTTAGGAATCGCCCAAAAGATGCGCGAGCTCCGTGTTCCGGAAATATGCCTAAGGGAGTTTCTCCGCAGAATATCGGGCGTGGAGGGCGTTCTTGCGAAGTATCCCCGCACGGCCGGCGGCCTGTTAAAATTCTGTTCGGCAATGAGGACTTTAAAGATGGTATAGTCTTTGAATTCGTCCAATGGGAAGTGCCAACATATACCTTGCCGGGATATCGCACGAATGCGTCGACGTATCCAAAATAGGGAGGTACTCGATTCCGCCCGAGTTGTGTTTAAAGGCGCAGTCCGAGATGTTGCGGTTGCCTTCGGTCGGGGAAGCCGTGGTTTTGAGCACATGCAACAGGGTAGAGGTGTATTTTTCTGCATCCGAAGCCGCCGCCGCGGCGGACGTTTTGAATTGCATACCAAAAGCGTGCGGCAGAGAGCTCGATATGCGGATATTTCGGGAGTCGGGTTATTTCAAGGAGAACGGGGATGCCGTTTCCCATTTGTTCGAAGTGGCGTCCGGGTTGCGTTCGCAAATGCTCGGGGAAACCGAAATATTCGGGCAGGTGAAGGCCGCCTACGGGCGTTCCCGGTCGTCGGGGCATTGCGGACCGGTTTTTAACCCGCTCTTCCAAAAGGCGTTCCAGTGCGCGAAGTGGATTAGGACGAATACGGACATCGGACGCGGAAAAATAAGCGTGGGCAGCGTGTGCTCCGAACTGGCGTCGCGCATATTCGGGGACTTGAAAACGGCGAAAATCCTATTGCTGGGTTCGGGCGGGGCGGGAAGGCTTGTTGCCGACGCGCTGTACGTAAGGGGCGCGCACGGGATAACCGTGGCGAGCAGGACGCGCGCCAACGCCGACAGCCTCGCCGAAAAAATAGGTTGTTTGTCCGCCGGCATGGTGGATGTGCTGGGGGGCATCGCTGAGTTCGATATCGTCATAGGCGCGAGCTCCTCCGCCGGAGACTTGTTGGGGGCGAACGCGGTTTCCGACGCGGTGGCCGCACGCGGAGGCAGACCCGTATTCCTTATCGACTTGGGAGTCCCCTGCAACATAGACCCGAAATGTGCGGAGGTCGACGACGTCTATCTGTACAACCTCGACGATTTGGCGAAAATAGCCGCCGAAAATATCGCCGCAAGAAAATCGGAAATAGAGGGCGCGCGCGACGTAATAAGGCGCAGGGCGTCGTATTTTGCGCAGCGCATATCCGGCGCGCCTTTGCGCAAACTTTCGGATTTCTAAACCTCCTTTTACCGCGAAAAAAGAGGGTGAGGGTCGCTGTCGCTTCAAGGATGCGCGCCACGTCCTCCCACGTAGGCGTCGCCGTGTGTTTTTTTGCTTGTTTTACCCGTCCGCGGGGGTAAGAATCGGCGGTCGATGAAAAGTTTGTTTGTAGCTTCGGAGAGCGACCGGCGCGAGACGCGCGTTGCGGTTATTCCCCCGGACGTCCAGAAATTAGCGAAGTTGGGATGGAACGTAAATGTGGAGTTTGGAGCGGGCGCCGGATCCGGATTTACGGACCAGGCGTACAGGGAGGCTGGGGCGAATACCGTTCCCCGCGAGGCGGTGAGGGAAGCTGATTTTATCGTATCGGTCAGAAAACCCTCCGTCGACGAGGTGTCGGACTTTAAGAAGGGTTCCTTCCACTTGAGTCTATTGGACCCGTTCAACGAAAAAGATTTGATAAAAGCCCTCGCGGACAGGGGGGTCTATGCGGTCAGTTTTGAAATGATTCCCAGAAGCACGATAGCCCAAAAGATGGACGTGTTAAGCTCCCAGTCCAACATCGGCGGCTACTGCGCCGTAATCAGGGCCGTTTCCACCATAAACAAAATCGCTCCGATGATGATGACCCCCGCGGGAACCATATCCCCGTTGAAGTTTTTCATAGTGGGCGTCGGAGTCGCCGGACTCCAGGCGATAGCGACCGCCAAAAGGCTCGGAGGAAGGGTCGAGGCGTTCGATACCCGTCCGGTTGTGGAGGAGCAGGTGAAGAGTCTGGGCGCAAAATTCGTTAAAATAGACCTGGGCGAAACCGGCCAGACCGCACAGGGGTACGCCAAGGAGCTTACGCCGGAACAAATAGAGCTCCAGCGGAAGGGAATGGCGAAAGTGTGCGCCCAAAGCGACGTCGTAATAACCACGGCGAAACTTTTTGGAAGAAAAGCCCCGCGCATAATTACGGGTCCGATGGTCGGGGCGATGCGGGCCGGCAGCGTAATAGTGGATATGGCGGTAGAAAGCGGAGGCAATGTGGAGGGTTCGAAACCCGACGAGACCGTAATAACCCCGAACGGCGTAACCATAGTGGGCGATACTTGTCTCGAGGCGCGCGCGCCCGCCACCGCAAGCCAGATGTACAGCTCCAACGTGTATAATTTCATACAACATTTTACTTCCGGCGGACAGTTCTCCGTCGACCGCGAAGACCCGATTATGAAGTCGGCTTTGGTGTGCGCCGACGGGAAAATCACCGACGAACGTTTTGCGTAAAAAAAATTGGAAATCTGCAAAAATGGAACTGATATTATTGCTGTTCATATTTACTCTCGCGGCCTTTTTGGGATTCGAGCTAATATCGAAAGTGCCGAGCCAGTTGCACACTCCGCTGATGAGCGGATCCAACGCAATCAGCGGAATTACGATAGTCGGCGCCTTATTGGCAACGGCGGGAACTCCGGAAAGCGATTTCACAACCGCCCTCGGATTCGCCGCCCTCGTCCTCGCCGCGATCAACGTCGTCGGGGGCTATGTGGTTACCGACAGGATGTTGTCCATGTTTAAAAAGAAAGGCGGTAAATAGCAATGAACTTCGATGCCGCCATTAACTTGACGTACATAATAGCGTCCGTTCTTTTTATTTTCGGAATAAAGATGCTCGGTAGGGCGGAGACGGCGAGAAGGGGCAATATTGTTTCGGCCGCCGGTATGTTGCTCGCCGTTGTTGCGACTCTTTTCGACAAAAAGATACTGGACGCCGGCAGCCCGTTCGCATGGGGAATGTTGGCCGCCGGATTGCTCGTCGGCGCGGCCGTCGGTATCGCCGCCGCCAAATTTGTAAAGATGACTGCGATGCCCGAAATGGTCGCCCTCCTAAACGGTTTCGGTGGTGCGGCGAGCCTTTTGGTGGCGTGGTCCGAGTTCCACTACGACGGTATCAGCGGCGTTAATCCCGACGCTTTCAATAAATGCGCAATAGCGGCCGCCGTGCTGATAGGCGGGGTGACGTTCACGGGAAGCCTGTATGCGTGGGGAAAACTTTCCGGTAGGATACCGGGCAAAGCCAAGGTTTTCCCCGGACAAAAGGCGGTTAACGCGCTTATCTTCCTGCTGTCCGTCGTCTCGGCTGCGGCGTTTGTTTTCCCGGAACACCACCAGACCGCCTACGCCTGCCTGGCTGCGGCGGTAGTTTTTTCCCTAATACTCGGTTTTGCGGCGGTGATGCCGATAGGAGGTGGGGATATGCCCGTCGTTATCTCGCTGTTGAACTCGCTCTCCGGTTTGGCGGCGTGCGCCGCTGGATTTGTAATCCTAAACAACGTTTTGATTGTAGCGGGTTGCCTTGTGGGGGCGAGCGGAGTCATTCTTACGGTTATCATGTGCAAGTCCATGAACAGAACCCTCGGGAACGTCCTGTTTTCAGGCTTTGGCGCAGATTCTTCGCGTTCGTCCAATAAAGTGGAGGGCGAGATGAAGCCTATAAGCGTGGACGACGCCTATTACACGCTTGAGGCCGCGCAAAGCGTGGTTTTTATTCCGGGATACGGAATGGCGGTGGCGCAGGCCCAACATGCGGTTAAGGAATTGGCCGAAATCCTCGAAAACAACGGGGCCGAGGTCTCCTTTGCAATCCATCCCGTGGCCGGACGCATGCCCGGGCATATGAACGTGCTTTTGGCGGAGGCCGACGTTCCCTACGAACAACTCAAGGAAATGGACGAGGCGAACCGCATCCTCGAAACCGCGGACGTTGCCGTTGTAATAGGCGCGAACGACGTAGTGAACCCCGCCGCCGCGGAAGACAAGGGAAGCCCGATTTACGGTATGCCGATAATCGAGGCGTTTAAGGCTAAGACCGTATTCGCCCTCAAGCGGGGGAAGGGCGCGGGATTTTCGGGACTCGAAAACGGTTTGTTCTTCAGGCAGAACACCCGCATGATTTACGGCGACGCCAAAGCCACAATCAACAGTCTGGTGGCGGCGTTCAAGGAGAAATAATCCCGTATTTTCGGGCGGTGTTTCGTCTCCGGCAAAGTTCCTTCGCGCCGGGATGTCTTCCCTTTTGAATTGCGGGAGGGAAGACTTGCTCCGTTTAAGATTTTATTGACTTCGACGTCCGCAAGTGCGAGGTTTCAACATGTTTTTGCGATAATCCATCCGATACACCGATATGAAAGAAGTACGAAACAAGGGGGATGTTGTCCGGGGTCGGACGGCTGTTGACGAAACGATAAAGAACGCCGTAAACTGGTTGCGCGCCCGCCAGTCCGAAGACGGCATGTGGAACGGTCCCCTTGAAACGAATTGCTGCATGGAAGCGCAATGGATTATGGCGATGTACTTCATAGGGTTCGACGACCCCAAGAAGCCGAAGGTTTTGCAATACATACTCGACAAGCAACGCGAAGACGGGGCTTGGGACGTATATTACGGTTCGGAACACGGAGATATAAACACTACGCTCGAGTGTTACTTTGCGTTGCGCCTAAGCGGTTTCGATCCCGGAGATCCCGTGTTGGTCAAGGCGCGAAAATGGCTCTTGAGGAACAAGTGGGTTGAGCGTGTCCGCGTGTTTACGAAATATTGGTTGGCTCTTTTCGGGCAATGGCCGTGGGCGCATACCCCCGTACTCCCCCCGGAGATTTTTTTCCTGCCGGGTTGGTGTCCGTTTAATATTTACGATTTCGCCGCGTGGGCCCGCGCCACGATGGTTCCGATTGCGATCCTTACGGTGAGGCGTCCGATAAAGGAACTTCCCGAGTATTTGCAGTTGGACGAACTCTTCCCGGAGGGCAGGGATAGGGTCGACTACCGTATGCCGCGAAAGGGGAAAGGTTTCTTCAGCTGGGAAAACTTCTTTATGAAGCTCGACCATATGCTGCACGCGTACAACCGTTCCCCCGTAAAGCCTTTACGCGAACACGCCGTAAAGCTGCTTCTTCAGTGGATGCTTGAGCACCAGGACGAGGACGGCGCATGGGGGGGGATACAGCCGCCGTGGATATACGCGATAATCGTTATGCACGTCGAAGGATTTGCGATGGACCAGATAAACATGTCTCGCGCCGTGGACGCGTTCAACCTGCATTGGAAAGTGAAGCGCGGCGAAGGCATAATGCTCCAAGCCAGCGAAAGCTCCGTGTGGGACACGTTTCTGACGATGACCGCACTTATGGACGCCGTCGAGACCCCCGGTTCCTGTCCGGAACTTCTGAAGGCTTTGGACTACGTCCTTTCAAAGGAAAACCGCTATTACGGTGATTGGTCCGTAAAGGTGGGTAAAAATGTGGAGCCGAGCGGTTGGGCGTTCCAAAGGGCGAACAACTATTATCCCGACATAGACGATACCGCCATAGCCATATGCGCGTTTAAACGCATACAGAAGTTGTTGCCGCGCGAAAGTCTCAGGTCGCGCCGTATAGATTCGGCAGTGCGCCGCGCCGTGAATTGGATTTTAGCCATGCAGTCTTCAAACGGAGGTTGGGGCGCCTTCGACAGGGACAATACGCGGACTTTGGTTACGAAGATACCGTTTTGCGATTTCGGGGAGGTTTTGGATCCCCCGAGCAGCGACGTCACCGCGCACGTGGTGGAGGCCCTCGCAATGTGCGGATTTTCGCGCAATCACCCCGTTGTGGAGAGAGCCCTCGACTTTATATATTCGGAGCAAGAGGACGACGGCAGCTGGTTCGGGAGATGGGGGGTCAACTATATTTACGGAACAAGCGCGGTGCTTCCCGCGTTGACCGCCGCGGGGGATTCGAAAAAATCACCCCACATAAGGCGCGCGGTTGAATGGCTTGTCTCAAAGCAGAATTCCGACGGAGGTTGGGGGGAAACGGTGGCTTCGTACATGGAGCCGAAGTATGCGGGAACGGGAATACCCTCCACGGCGTCCCAGACGGCATGGGCGGTAATGTCGCTGATTTCCGTCGCCGACAAGAATTACGACGACAATATACGCCACGGACTCGCCTTTCTTTCCAATACCCAGCGCGAAGACGGAACATGGGACGAACCCTACTATACCGGAACGGGTTTCCCCGGGTACGGTCTCGGCGCGAAAGTCGATTTGAGAAACGGCGCCCCGCTTCCCCAAGGTAAGGAATTGGCCAGGGGATTTATGTTGAACTACAATTGGTATAGGCATTATTTTCCTCTCATGGCGCTCGGAAGGGCAAGATCCTATTTCGACGCCCACTCCTAACGTATTTTGACCGCGGTACCGCCGCCGGTTTAATCCTCGGCGGACGTTGCATTCGTGTCGTACGCCGTCCTTCACGGATTCCAATGTGCGTACCGAGAAAATTTTCTTGCATAATACACGGCGGGAAAAATATTCGAAGTCGTGAGGACGAAGATTATTTTATCCGTATGCGCGTTTTACCTGCTCCACTGCGCCCCTGGCAAGGACATGTACGGGAACGCCCCCTCCGTTCAAGGCGGAAATAAAATAGGAACCGTGGAGTTGATTTTCGAACAGGACGGCAAATACGTCGGGTGGCCCACCGTCTTATGCAGAAAAAGCGGGGAGTTGTTAGTAGTGTTTTCCGGCCATAGAAACGGCCATATATGTCCGTACGGGAAGGTGCAGATGATTCGAAGCAAAGACGGGGGCAAGAGCTGGTCGGTTCCGGAAACGCTCGTAAATTCCCCTTTGGACGACCGCGACTCCGGAATTATCGAGCTTGAAAACGGAAACCTGGTTCTGTTTTGGTTTAACAGCTACGCGTACGAATCCGTAATCCTAAAGAAAAAGAAGGGAATACATCCCGAATACGCCTCGAGCCTATCGGAAACTACGGATAGGGAGCGCGCCGAACATGTGGGAAACTTTTCAGCGGTATCGTCTTCCAACGGTCTGAAATGGAGTTTCCCCGTTAGAACAGGCGGGGTCGCCCCGCACGGCGGATGCCTGCTGAAAAACGGGAAAATTATCCAAATCGGCATCGGCAGGGGCGGCGAGGGAGAACGGGATAAAATAGAAAGGAGCGGAAGGATACGCGTTTCCGAATCGTCGGACGGCGCGAGAAG
>CAZMBN010000004.1:55655-98233 GCA_964564825.1 uncultured Opitutales bacterium | reverse complement strand
GATTATTCCCCGTCCGACAGGCAGATGGGTCAGTTTGCGCGCTTTAGCCGCGACAACGGAAAGACATGGGGCGAAGAAATTACACTATGCAGAAGTTTCACAGAGGATATGGGTTATCCCTCGTCCGCGGAGCTTCCGAACGGAGATATAATAACCGTATTCTACCATAAGATATCGGAATCAAAGAAAACGGGATTGTACGCAGTAAAGTGGACTCCCGAAAAAGCCGAATAATTGCCGAGGCGGCGCCGGACTATTTCGAACCGCGTTCGAATATTTTTAGTATTCTAAAGGTCCCGAGTTCCTTCGAGGAGGAACGGGAGGCTTTTACCGCCGCGTTTTGAAGCCCCGCGCGGTCGGCGTTTTTAGACGCGTTGGAGTCGGTTTTCGACCTCGCCGCCGCTGCGCCTCCGTTGTCGGCGGTGTTTTGCATTAGATCCGGGAGTCCGTAAAACGCGTCGAGACGGTATTCCCCGATTCCCCTTTTTACCACGATTTCTATTTTCAATAATTGCACCTTGCAATCCGTCCCGACGGCGGGTACGTCGGAGGCGCCGCGCGCGGATATTTCCGCCGGGCTTTTAACCCACAGGATGCCGTCTTCTATAGAACCTATCATTCCCCTTACGGCTTTGTACAAATTCGGATCGTAATCCTTGTCCTCTATCGCCAACAGCGCGGCGAGGGTGTCTTCGGAGGCGCAGTTTAGATTGCATTCGGTGGTGTTTTCGAGCGTTATTATTTTTGCGAACCTCCCGTATATTTCGTTGGGTCTCCCGGCTTCGTCGAAGAACAGATCCCTGACGTTCTTTATCATGCCCAGTTCGCAAAAAGATTCCATGGGCCGGTTGGGGGGGAGGGCTTCTTCCGTGCCGTAGTCGTCCTTTTCCGCCCCGTTTAACGACGCCACTTCGTCTTCGTCGCACCAATCTATAATGCAATCGGCGCAAGTTTCGGCGTCGCGTTCGGGCAGTCCGAGGTATTCTATGATTTTCGCCAAGGAGGCGGAATCGAGTCCGCGAAGGGATATTTTCGCGCTTTCGTCCGATACTTTTACTTCCGCATGGGAATTCTCGGGAAGTTTTACGCGCCCGTCGGACAAGGGCTTATCCCATCCCTGCAGGTCGGAATATATGCCGCCGTCTATCGAATTGTATTCTTCAATAACCGCTATGCTCGCGTTCAGGGCGGAGTAGGCTTCCTGGCGGAGTATTTGTTGGCGGATAATAGACGCGCGCAGTTTGAGGTCGGAGGCGGCGTATTCGACGAGCACAAGCGATATTGCCGACGCCGCGAAAACCAACCCCAGCACGAATATCAAGACGGAAGCCTTTCTTGTTTTAGGATTTTTCATTTCGCTATCTGGAAATCCAGCATTCCGCTTAATTTTATTATCCTCTCTATCTTCTCTCCTTTCCGTTCGAAAAGCAGTTTTATATAATCCGGTACGGCCTGTCTGCCCGTATCTATCTGTTTCTCCTCCTCCCAGGAGTCCCCGTCGGAATATATGTAAACCAATTCCTTGACCCACCTCGACACCACGCTTTTGAAGACCGCTTTTTCCCCGTCCTCGTCTTCCGGTTGGGAAAATTGCCATACAATGGAAAGACCTTCGTCGTCGAGCACCAGGTAGCATATTTTTTCCGGGGACAGCTCCCTGAACGCGGGGAGGAACGGAATATCCTCCTGTATCCCGAAACAGAGGTAATACTGCGTTATACGGACGTCTTTCGGCAATTTCGCGACAACCACGGTTCCCGAAGAATTCGCCGAAAGAGTTTCTTCTATTTTGGACGCGTCGGTAAAACGCGACGACATCGCCATGGAACGCAAAAATTTATCGACTCCGTCGGCATGTCCGCGCAAAGTCCAACCGCGTTCGATAAATTCCGACACGTTTACCATATCGAACATCAATGCACAGCAGCCCAGCATGACAATCGACGACACCGCTATCGCCATAACGGTTTCCACCAAAGTGAAGGCGTTCCCAACGGGTTTTCCCGTGCGCTTCGCCGCCTTCATCTCCCAACGTCCGCCCTTCTTTTTTTATCGAGGAAATCGGTTCTGTCCTCGACGAGATCGTCCCGCAGGGTGGTGTCTTCGTACCAGTCTTTGCGAACCACAAGCGTTTTCGACCTGATTTCCTTCGACTCCCCGCGGGCGACCATTTCAAGCTCGAACAAATCCGGGATTTGCGTGGGTTCCGCGTAGCCGTAGACTTTAAATTTTGTACCATCGAGGCCGGTTACGTCTATGCCGTCCTCGAGGGCGTCGTAATCGACGACATCCCGTATCGCTGCCACGCACAGATCGACGGTCTCCGCCGATTCGGGATTTTCGTCGGCGATGGACAGGGGATATAAGCAGTTGTAGCACACTTGCGATATCGCCGCGGAAGCCATGGCGAATACTGCCAGCGCCAGCACCGATTCGACAAGCGTAAATCCGCGGCGCGATTTGCGTCCGTCCGCTTTTTTGGGGGTGATGTTTTCCTTTAATCTAACGCTCATTGCCGATTTTTTCCGCGGCGCAAAACGGGTCCAATTCAATCGTAACGTCGGGACAACCTTCTTCGCGTATTTCGACTTTCGACGGGGTCATGGAGGTGTTCGGACTCACGCGCAGTCTCCGCAGCGGCGACTCCGGATACTCCCTCATTGTGGAGCCCACCACGCGCGGCGGAACAATATAGAAATTCATTTCCACCTTGTTACGATACCTTTCCCAATCCGGTTCAACCCCCTTCTTCAACGCGTCTTCGTAGATTTTCTGCATGTCGGACTTGAAAAACAGCCTGCATATCTCCTGGCGCGTTTCGGAATCGTCGATAAGGATAAATCCCCTGTCGTCGAAGGTTATGGACATTTCCCTGCCGCGCGTCGAGGCCTCGAAGCGCGCGCGTTTGACGGCGTTTAGAAAAACCCTGTCGGGGGCCTTTGAGGATAAGACGCCGGAGTTTACCGCCACCGCCGAGGCTATTATGCCGGCAAACAGCGCAATTAGAGCCACAACCAGAAGCAACTCCACGAATGTAAAAGCCCTCCGAAAGCGGCGCCCGGACGAAGCGCCTTGTTTTAATCCGCCAGCATTTCCGCACAAAATTTTCATCCGATGTGCGGAGGCATGTTATTTTTCCCAATTTCCGATATCGTCTTCGGTGTCGCTCTTACCGTCCGGACCCATGGACCACACGTCGTATCCCTCCACGCTTTTTTGCGCCGGATAACGGTATTGGTAGGAATTCCCCCACGGGTCGAGAGGCAGATTTTTTATGTACGGGCCGCTCCACCTGTCGCCGACACTTTCGGGAGCCTTGTACAGCGCCGCCAATCCCTCTTCGGTGGTGGGATAACGTCCAATCGACAATTTAAAGGTCATCATTGGAGTTCCAAGCGAACTGTTTACAAACGCCTCCGCAATCTTTGACTGGGAACTGGTCATGGTCTTGTCTATATTTGTGATCACGATGGTCGCCAATATCGATATCATGGCAATGGCCAGAAGAATTTCGATGAGCGTGAACGCTTTGCGCGCGGCGCGCGTATTTTTACCGGTAGTGTGCGTATTCATGTGACTCCTCCGCATTATGGTTAAACGCGGTGCCGGCGCAAGAGTTTCAATAGGCCGATACTTCGTTCCAAACGCTGTTTCATTGGTTGGATAAAACATAGGGGGCCGCCGCTAAAGATGTTCGAGTTTGTTGCAGACTTCGTCTATCAGGAAATCGGGGGTGGACGCCCCCGCGGTTACGCCCACGGTTTTAAATTTGCCCACGGACTCGAGATCCAGTTCGCTTAACGTCTCTATATGGAAACACGGAAGCCCCGTGCGTTGGACCATAATTGCGAGTTTTACGGTGTTTGCGGAGTGCTTTCCGCCTATTACTATTATCGCTTCGGCTCCTTTTTCCGCAAGGACATTGACGTCTCTTTGACGCTCTTTGGTGGCACCGCATATTGTGTCTATCACTTTTGTGTCGGGGAAACGCGACTTAAAATATTCAGAAATTTCGCGGTAGTCGTCCGTGAACATCGTGGATTGAGAGACCATGCAGATATCGCCCTTTATATCGGGCAGGGCGTCTATATCGCCCCTGTTTTTTACGACGTATCCCTTCTTTCCCGCGTAGCCGAGAAGCCCCGTGACTTCCGGGTGTTCGGGATCCCCTACAATTACGGTCGTGTAGTTTTTGTTCGCGTGCATTTTTATTATGCCCGCTATTTTCCCAACGTCTGGGCATGTGGCGTCCCTACAACGCATTCCCAGCCCCTGAAGGTACCTGCGGCGTTCGGGCGAAACTCCGTGCGCCCTAAAAACCAACACCTCGTCGGTCGAATTTCCCGACCCGAGTTCGCCGTCTATTTTGGCTTCGCTCTTGTAGTCGCCTATCTCCAGTATTCCGTTTTGCGCAAGGCGTTCCATCATTTGTCTGTTGTGGATTAACGGTCCGTCGGTATAAACCTTGCATTTACCCCCGTTCGTGCAGGTGGTCGCTATTTTTATGGCGCGTTCGACTCCGAAACAGAATCCCGCATTTTTCGCCCTTATTACCTTCATTCGTAAAAATTACCGGGATTTTCTTATTTCGTATCCGTCTTTGCCGTCGAGAACCGTCCATCCCCCGTCCGCGATGTTTTTTCTGAGTTCGTCGGCCAGCGCGAAGTTGCGGGATTGTTTCGCCTCCCATCTGCGCCGGGCCATGTCGGCAATCTCCGCGGGGGGGGGTGCGAAATTTTCGTTTTCATCGGCGAATACGTCCAAACCCAATGCGTACATCATGAAACCGGCGGCTTCCACATCGGCGTCTTTGCCGTCGAATTTTCCCACGGATGTAAATATTTCCCCGAGCGCGCGGGGGACGTTGAGATCGTCGCACATGGCGTTCCACGCGCCCTCGAATATTGTTCCCGCAAATTTCGATCCCGGCATTACGGACAGGTTGAACTTGTCCCGGTCCACCTCCGCCTTTCTCAACGCCGACTTTATGCCGTTTCGGAGCTTTAGCAGGGCGCTTTTTGCGTCGTCGAGGCTTTTAAACGTGAAATTCAGCTGTTGGCGGTAATGGCCGGATATTAGGGCGTATCTTATTTGTTGCGGAGTGTAACCCTTTCCCAGCAGGTCGTCTATGGTGAAAAGATTGCCGGAACTTTTGGACATTTTTTCCCCGTCGACCGTTAAGTGTGCGCTGTGAAACCAGTATTTGACGTGCGGAGACACCCCGGTGGCGCATTCGCTCTGGGCTATTTCGTTTTCATGGTGGGGGAAGCACAGATCCACCCCTCCTCCGTGGAGATCGAAGACGTCCCCCAAATATTTGCGCGACATCGCCGAGCACTCTATGTGCCATCCGGGTCTTCCATCCCCCCACGGGGACTTCCAAAAAACGCCGCCGTCTTCGGGTTTCCGGCTTTTCCACAGGGCGAAGTCCGCCACGTTTTCCCTGTCGTATTCGTCGGCATTGTTGGTCTTCCCCGCGGAATTTGTGCTTTGAGTCGCCATGTTTTCCCTGTCGAGGTTGGCAAGCCTGCCGTAATTTTTAAAGGAGGATATCTTAAAGTACACGCTGCCGTCCTTTGCAACGTACGCGTGCCCCGTATCGACAAGCTTTTCGATCATGGCTACCTGTTCAGGGATGTGTTCCGTGGCGCGCGGTTCCACGGAAGGCGGCAACATGTTCAACTTGGCGCAGTCGCCGCGGAATTTATCCTCCCACTTCCTTGTAAATTCGGACAGGCTCATTCCCAACCTCCGGCTTTCGCGTATTGTTTTATCGTCGACGTCCGTTATATTGCGGACGTGCAATACTTTCCTTCCGGAACATTCAAGGGTTCTGCGCAACACGTCCTGGACCAAAAAGGTTCTAAAATTGCCTATATGCGCCGGGCCGTACACCGTGGGACCGCAGCAGTACATTTTGAACACGGTTCCGGAGGGCGGCAATTCCTCTTTTTTCCTCGATAGGGTATTGGTTATACGGAGGTTCATTTTGATTGAGATTTTTTAGTTCCGGACTTTTATGAAAACACGATGAATGAAAATTTCAAGCTCGATATAAAACAACGGCCGCGCAGGTTAAGACGCAGCGAAGCGATACTGGAGCTGTGCGCGGAGACCCGCGTCGACGTCTCGGATTTGATTTTGCCTGTTTTCCTGAAAGAGGGCAAAACCGGAGAAGAAAAAATAGTTTCGATGCCCGGCGTAGCGAGGCGCACGGTGGATTCGCTTTTGAAACTTTGCGAATCCGCGCTGAAGTCGGGGATAAGGGCGATAGCTCCTTTTCCGCAGGTTCCCGTCCGGCTGAAGAGCCCGAATGCGGACGAAGCCCTCAACGAAAAATCCTTGGCCAACAGGGCGATATCGGCCGTCAAGAGGCGTTTCCCCGAAATGCTCGTAGTTGCGGACATAGCGTTGGACCCGTACACTTTGCACGGGCACGACGGTGTGCTGTCGTCCGACGGGACGTCGATACTAAACGACGAAACGGTGGAGATCCTCTCGGGAATGGCTTTAATGGCCGCCCAGTCGGGGGCGGATATAGTTGCGCCGTCGGACATGATGGACGGACGGATAGGGGCGATACGCGCCGCGCTTGACGAATGCGATTTCCAAAACGTTGCAATTATGGCGTACAGCGCGAAATACGCCTCGGCGTTTTATTTCCCATTCAGGGACGCCGTAGGTTCCGCATTGACGTCCGGCAAGTGCGGAAAAAAGGAATATCTGGACAAGCGCAGTTACCAGTTGAATCCGTCCAACGTCCGGGAGGCCATCCGCGAAGTAATTCTGGACGAAGACGAAGGTTCCGACATAGTAATGGTAAAACCCGCCGGTCCCTACCTGGACGTTATATCGAAGGTAAAGGAGGCAACCGTTTTGCCGGTGGCGGCGTACCAAGTTTCGGGGGAGTACTCCATGATACGGGCCGCCGCCGATAGGGGGTGGATCGATTTGGATAGGGCGCGCGCCGAATCCCTTACCGCAATAAAACGCGCGGGGGCGGATATTATCCTGACGTACTTTGCGCAGGATTATATTGCGGATTCCCGGGTGGGATAGAAGACTGGAAGGCGTTTCCCGGAGCTTGCAGACGGCGGTTTTCATCCTGCCGGTTTTAAGCGTCCTTCCTTGGGCGTCTCTTGGCGAATGGTATATGCGTGGCGGTGCCGACCGGCAAAAAAACGGTTGAAGACACGGCGAAAATATGAGACTTTAAACCCGTTTAATGAACGATTTCGACGCTATAGGAAATCTCAAAAGATACGACGGAGATGTCGGCATAGTGGAATCTTCCGATTTCTTTTGCAATACCCCCCTTAAGTTTAAGTTGGGAGGGGAGTTGCCTTCGTTTAACGTTAGATACGAGACCTACGGTAGGCTTAACGCGGACAAATCGAACGCAATATTGGTCTGCCATGCGCTGACGGGTGACCACCATTGCGCCGGAGTGTACAACATAAACGATAGAAAATCCGGTTGGTGGAACAATATAACGGGACCCGACAAACCCCTCGACACGAATAAATATTTTATAATATGTTCAAATTGCATAGGGGGATGCAGGGGTACTACGGGACCGTCGTCGGTCGACCCCGAGACGGGCTTGCGCTACAACCTGAATTTTCCCGCAATTACGATACGGGACATGGTTGCGGTCCAGGAACGTCTGGTGACCCATTTGGGCATAGACAAGCTCGCCATGGTGGTGGGCGGTTCCATGGGGGGGATGCAGGCTCTCCAATGGGCGATTGATTTCCCGGAAAGGGTCGAACGCGTGTGCGCCTTAGCGACGACGTCGCATCAAAACGCGCAGGCTATAGCTTTTAATGAAGTGGGAAGGAGCGCCATTATGCAGGATCCCGTATGGAACGGGGGCAATTACGAACTTGCGCGCATACCGAGCGTCGGGCTTGGTATAGCCCGGATGATGGCCCATATAACCTATTTGTCGGACAAGGGCCTCGAGGGGAGATTCGGGCGCGACCATACAAGCATCCGCGGAGAGGACATTTTTAAGCCGTCGTTCGAGATAGAAAACTATCTGCACTACCAGGGGCAGAGTTTTGTCAACCGTTTCGACGCCAATACCTATCTGTATTTCACCAGGGCGTTGGATCTCTTCGATCTGCGCTTGAACGGGGGAAGCCTTGAATCCGCGTTTAATGGCGTGTGCGCCCGTTTCCTTATCGTGGGTTTTACCTCCGACTGGCTGTTCCCCCCCGCGCAGAACAGGGAAATTGCGAAAGCGCTTCTGCGGATCGGAAAGACGGTTTCCTACGCCGAGATAAAGAGCGACCTTGGGCACGATTCTTTCCTCATACACTCGCCGAAGCTTTACGAACTTGTGGAGAATTTTCTCGATGTCTGAAGATAAATTTGGAAAATCGCGTTCGAAACGCAAGATAGAGCTCGACGCCATAAGCGCCTGGGTCGGGGCGGGGGAGAGCGTGCTCGACCTCGGATGCGGAAGGGGGATTCTTCTCAGCGAACTCGTGCGGCTTAAGGAAGTGTATGCGGTCGGCGTGGATTCGGACTTTGAAAAAATTATCCGGGCGATAAGGCGCGGAGTAAACGCCTACCACGGAGATATTATGGAACTTTTGTCCTCCCTCGGTGACAAAAGCTTCGATTGGATAGTTTGTTCGCGGACACTTCCGGAACTGGAAAACGCAAGCGAGGTGGTTTTCGAGTCGCTGAGGGTTGCGCGCCATGTGGCCGTGGGTTTTGTGAACCACGCCTATTGGCGCAACCGGCTCGCCATGTTGTTCACGGGGGAAAGAATAGTAAACGAGGTTTTCCCGGGACATTGGGAGGCGTCGCGCCCGCTCAATCCGATATCGGTCGATTCGTTTAGAAATTTTTGCAAAAAGAACGGCATAAAAATAAACAGATTCCACTGCCTTCGCGCCGATTGGCGCACGCCGTGCCGTATTGCGCCCAACCTGATGTCGGGCTATGCGATATTTGAAATTTCAAAGTAGAAAAAATTATGAATGAAGAATGCGAACAGAAAAAAGATTCGGCAAGCTCTCCGCTTTCCAACGAAATAAAGAAAAGTTTTCTCAAAGGGAGGAAGATTTTCCTGTGGGACTCGGTGACCGACGAAACCGCCGCCGATATAGTGGAAAAACTCCTTTATCTGGACATGCTGGACCACGACAAGGAAATAACTTTCTATTTGAGCACCCCGGGCGGATCCATCAGCGCGGGAATGTCGATATACGACACCATGAAACTCATCAAGGCGCCGGTCAAGGTTGTCGTTACGGGAATTGCCATGAGCATGGGCTCCATATTGTTGAGCGCCGCCCCGAAAGGGAAGCGGTTTTTGTTCCCGAGCGCAAGGGTGATGATCCACCAGCCGTTAATCATGGGCGAAATGAGCGGAACGGCGGTCGATATGCATATCCAGGCAAAGGAGCTCGAGCGCATGAGGGAGGATCTTAACAGAATCCTCGCCGAGGCGTCGGGGCAGTCCATTGAGAAGATATCCGAGGACACCGATAGGGATTTCTTTATGACCGCAAAGGAGGCTGTGGACTACGGTCTGGCCGACGCCATCGTTACCGAACTCTAGGGAGGGGACTCGGGGCGCAAAAAACCGAGAAAGCGCGGCGTCAGGAATTTTTCTTGGCGTAGTAGGCGTTGATTTTGTCGGCGACGTCCTTGTACGAGATATCCGACGAATATATCTCCTTGTATTCCTCGAACGCGGAGTCGTCCCTCCCCATGAGTTCGTACGCCGTAGCCAATTCGTATATTATCTCCTTTTTGGCGTCGTTCATGATTCTTGTTTCCTTTTTCGCGGTTTTTAATTGGTCGACGGCGAGGTCGTATTTCCTTCCCATCGTGAATGCGCGGCCCAAGTACAGAAGCGATTGCAAACGAACCTTCGGGTTTCTCTGGGAGATTTGGAACTGCATGATGGCGTCGTCCAAAAGACCATCTTCGAAAAGCAACTGGCCGAGAATGAACCGGTAGTTGAAATCGTTGGGGTAGCGTTCGACCATCGCCTTGGTGTTCTGCAGTTTGAAATCATGTTCTTTTTTCTTCAGCTCCGAAAGTTCCTTCTCTTTTTCGGGGTCAGGGTTCGATTCCAGTTCGCCTTCGAGGACGGATATGCGCCGGTCCATAGACGCAATCATAAAGTCCTGCTCCATCTTCTCCAAAGTGGTGTCGCCCATGCCGAGGGGTTGCCGGCGTGCTTGGCGGATGTAGTCGAGCGCCTCGTCAAAGCGCTTCAGCGTACGGAGGTTTCCGCATATTTCCCGGTAAAGGTTGATATTTTCCGGATCCTCGGCAATTTGCGTTTTTAACTTTTCCACGAAGCGGTTGAGCGTCTCTTCGTCGTTTGCGGAACTGGTTTCCTTTTCGCGGTCAAGCGTGGCCTGCGCGTCCTTTACTTTTTCCGTTGCGCTCTTGTTCTCGTTCCATTTTCCCTGTTCCTCCGTCTTGACGACGGACGCGCTCCTCGCCAACGCCTGGGCGTCGCCGTTTGCGGGATTGCGTTTCAGAATAATTTCGCAAACCTGCATCGCCTCGTCCGGTTGCTTGTTTTTAACGAGGACGGACCCCAGAGCTATAAGGTTTTTATCGTTGTTCGGTTGGATTTGCGCAATGGTTTGGTACGCCGTTGCGGCCGTTCCCCAAAACTGCAGAGTTTCGGCGGCGGCCGCCAACGAACGCAAGACCGACGCCGTTACAGGGCAGACATTGAGCAGCTTTTCCGCGTCTTTGAGAACATCGAGGGCCTGACCGTTCTTTATCCGCTTGGCGGCATTCATCGAGAAAAAGATTCCGTTTACGCCGTACGCCAATCTTACCGCGAAACTGCCCTTTCCGTATTTTTTCATTTGGGCTTGGCGAAGTATCTTCCGCACGTCGGAACACGACGGGTGCTTGTTGAGAATCGTACAGCAAATATCCACGGCGTAGGCCGGATTTTTGTCCATCGATTTTTCCGCGTTTTCAACCTGTCTGATAAAACGCGGATCCAAATCCCTTATTTTTTCCTCGACCACCTCCTGGGACGGCGATTCCTGTGTCTCTTCTTCTGTCATAATCGTACCCTGTTGGAATGAATTTTCCCGTATTCCATAATGCAATTTAGGTTTCACATCAAGTCTAATTCGACGGACCTTTTCAGGATTCTCATAACGTCCGCGATTTTTTTCGAATCCTTTCCCTCTACAAGTAAACGTATCTTGTTTTCCGTTCCCGAGTACCTGACGAGTATTCTACCTTCGCCGCCGAGGATCTCCTTGCCGTCGGACACGGCCTTTGAAAGATTCGGGGAGTCTTCTATCGGAATTTTTTCCGCCACCGGTATCGCGGCGGATTCCGACGGATACATTTCCACGCCGTTGCGGAGTTCCGAGAGTTTTTTCTTTTTCCTCGAAAGAACCGAAAGAACCGAAAGGGCGGCCGCAAGGCCATCTCCGCAGGGCGAGACTTCGGAAAATATGAAATGGCCCGAGTTTTCGCCCCCCATGTTGCACGAACGCGCAATCATCTCGCGCATGACAAGCCTGTCTCCTATTCCGGTTCTGAACACTTTTACGCCCTTCTTTGCAAGAAATTCGTCGAGACCGAGGTTGCTTTGCAACGTGGTTACGATTCCCCCCTTCAAAGTTCCGCGTTCAAGGGCGTCCTCGGCTATCAGCGCCATAATCTCCTCCCCTTCGAGAATCGAACCCAGCTCGTCACACACCACCAGTCTGTCCCCGTCTCCGTCGTGGGCAAATCCCAGGTCGGACCCGCTTTCAATGCACAATTGCGATACTTTTTCCGGATATTGGCTTCCCGTATCCGAGTTGATGTTGAAACCGTCGGGATTGCACCCCGATTCCACCACCGTGGCCCCGTAGTTGGAAAATACTTTTGAAGATACGCCGCTCGTGGCCCCGTTGGCCATATCTAAGGCGATTTTTACGCCTTTTAGAAACCCCCCGGGAAATATGGAGGACATTATTTGGACGTATTCGTTTAGGGCGAATTCCCCCGCCTTGATTTTTCCTGGTTTAAACCGTTTCGGGGGGGGGATTTTTTCCGCGGCGGGCAATTCGGCGTCGAGGTGTTCTTCGAGTCGAAGTTGAAGTTCGTCTTCGATTTTCAGGGCGCCGTCGTTGAAAAACTTTATCCCGTTGTCCGTATAGGGATTATGCGACGCCGTTATCATGGCACCCATGAAGGCCTTGCGGTTCAATACGGCGTACGCCAATGCCGGAGTGGGGAGGACTCCCAAGTCGGATACTTTCGCGTTTAAGGAGCGCAATCCGCGGCAAAACGCATCCTTTAGCGGACCTGTCGACACCCTAGTGTCTCCGCCGGCAACCAAGCCTTCGTTGCGATTATCCTCGGCGGCTACGCGCGCCGCCGCGCGCCCGAGCGCGTAGAAAAAAGTCTCGCTTATTTCAAAGCCGCCGTATTTCCCCCTTATGCCGTCCGTTCCAAAATATTTCATTTTTCAGGTATGTTTTTGCTGATTAAATCCCTTAGCTCCTCCGGGGAGGCGTCTTCGAGTTCCTTTCCCATGCGTTTCAGATCCTCGAACGTCTTCATCGCCGTCTCGGTCATCATTTCGTGGGTTTCCTCGCTTCCGCCTATGATATCGAACTTGTCCGCCGTCGTTATCCGTTTTTGACCGTCTCCGTCAAATCCGAGTCCCACCAACCTTGACTTTCTTTTTCCCTGCATACGCGCGCGTCCCCTATGCGGTTTCCTCCATCCCCGCGGAATCGGAATCCGAAGGGGCTCCGTTTCCCGGAGGGAGCATTTCGCAATATATTTCCCCAAAACGTTCGTTTTGAATTAGATGTAGGCGCTTCAAACGCGTGAGTTCGAGCATTGCCAAGAATGTGGCGGTAATCGTCACTATGCCGGGTCTTTCGCCGTCGAAAATGGACGAGAACGTGAACATGCTTTTCCCCATCGAAAGAATTTTTTTCATTCTGTCGGCAACGGTTACGTTTTCCCGGGTAATTTGCCCGACCGCCAACTTCTCGGTCAGCCGCCTCAGCACCATGTTGAAGACGCTCCAAATTTCCATTCCGTCGGTGGGGAACAGGGGTCTTTTCGCGGATGCCGCGTCCCCGTCGGTAAGCACGCGTTCCCCGAAACTCTGCCGCGCGTCCATCATGTCCCCGAGCTCATCCGCGACCCGTTTAACCTCCCTGTATTCGACAAGTTGTTCCACAAGGTTCCACCTCGGATCCACGGCGTCGTCCGCGTCGTCTTCGGACTGTGCCGCGCGTTCGTCGACCGGAAGCAGCATCCTGCTTTTTATGTACATCAGCGTTGCCGCCATTACGAAAAATTCCCCGGCTACATCCAGCGACGTCTCCTTCATGGAGTGCAATACATCCATATATTGTTCCGTTACGGACGCTATGGGGATATTGTAAATGTCTATTTCGCTTTTCCTAATCAGAAACAAAAGCAGGTCGAGGGGTCCCTCGAATACTTTTAATTTTACGGACATACCGGGATTTCCGAGAAGGGCGTCGTCCGCGTATTCCGCAACTTTTTCCGGCATTTCCGTCCTCACTTCTCCGTTAAAAAATCAAAAGGGAAGCGCGCACTCCGAAAGTGAACCCGTTTTGGCGCGTGGATCCCTGGCGGCGGGATACTAGATATTCTATTATCCACGTATTGCTCATTCTGGTCCACAATCCGTAGGTTTGATCCGTAAACGTATCGAGATAGTTGTCGTAGTTCCATCGCCCGTACAGCTTAAAACGTTCGCTTATACGGTAAACGGCAAACGCGCTATATTGGTTGATGGATCCGTCCAGGTAGCTCGTTATAAGGTACACGGAAGCCGAATCGCCGTCGAACAACCCCAGATACGTATTGACTTCCGGGATACGTTTGTGTTCGACGTTGAAGCGGGAATACGTCCCCACCGTAAGCCAGCGCGCCGGCGATAGGGACGCGTTGACGTAGAGGTCGGACCAACTTTGAAACCCGTCGGTTTGAGCGAGCGGCGCTTTGTCGAAGTTGAAATCCTGAAACACGTCCAACCTCGCTATTTCGCGCGAACCGTATTCTTCGTCGCGGGTTTCGAAGACGTTTTGCAGACCGAAACGCATCGTATTGGTCTTGTACAATTCGTCGATGTTGCGCATCGAACCTAAATCCAATATTGGAGGATAATTGGTATAGTAGTACTCGTCCACCCGGGGAATGCGGAGATTTCCCTGTTCCGCGGCGGGGATATACCGGTAGCTCACCACGGGTATCATATGGTGGCGTATGCCATCCACGTTCATAGTACGGCTCCTAAATTCCCACGATCCCCACACGTCCATTTGGGCGTCGAAGCCTATTTGCCCTAAGAATCTGGTGTAGTCTTTGCTCCCGTTGATTGCGTTTGCGTAATACGTTACCATGCCTCCCAACACGGGGGTGATTTTGCTCCACGAGTTCAACTGTATCGGACGTTCTACGCCATAGTAGGCGTTCACGCGGTTGCCGTACAGGTATCCCGAATCCGGAACGGCTAATTTATAGGGGTCGAACCGGCGAAGGTATGCGTACGATGCGCTGAAATTCTGGTATACGCCGGTGTCGAACAGCTCCGTCGGCTGCATGTCGAATCTGACTTCCGGCAAACGCTGTTGGACGAACTCCCAATCGTTGGGCGCGAATCGCGTGAACACGGACGCCGTGAAGAAACCGCCGTAGTAGGTTGCCTCGGCGAAATTGTCGGGGGTTTGGTTGTCGTAGAAAAGTTCGGGCCGGAAGTCCCTGGTTGCGAATTCGTCGCTCCACCAGCTTACATTCGATACGATTCCAATATCGTCGTTTATAAACTGATTGTAGCGGAGTTCTATGAAAAACCGCTCGCGGTCTATCCTATTGCCGAGCGAGTCGTATCCGAGTATATCTGCGTCGGCGTTGTCGTTTATGTAGGCGCCTTGCGCCCAACCTTTCAGCCACGTGTCGATTCCGTTGTGGTCGTATTCTATAGCCGGACCCGCAAGCACCGAGCGCTTGGTGTAGTAGTCAAACAGCAATCCCGGTGAAAAGTCCTTAAGACCGTTGTAAAAAAAATCGTTGGCCATGAAGAGGCCGTAGTCGTCGTTCATTCCGACGCGCGTCTTAAAATTAAAGGGTGGTCTTTTCAGCCCGTGTTGGGAGTAGTAGGGAACGTAGAGGAAGGGAATTGCCCCCACTCTCATTGTGGCGTCCTCCATCTCGAGTAGTTCGGTTTCCGTATTGTACTTTATGGCCGAGGCGCCGGCGTTCACCGAGGCGATGTCCGGCTCGCCGAAATAAATCCTGCTCTCGCCGAGTTCGACCAATTTTCCGTCGCCCTTCAAGGAATCGGTTTTCGCGTACACGGGATTTACCCCGAAGCGCGCGTATCCGGTTTCAATCTTGTCAGATCCGAAGTTTAGGTCGAGATTTGCGGACGCCATCCGCATCATATCGACGGCCGCCATTACGTTTCCCCGCGCCTTCGCGTATTCCTCCTTCCTGGAGAATTCTATGGTGTCGGCGAGAACTTCAAAACGCTTGTCGAGTATCCTCGCGTTGCCCGCGGCTACGAGCGCTCCGGATGCGTCCGTCTTATATTCGAACTTGTCCGCGCTGAGTTGGGGTTTGGCGCCTTCCACAATTTTGGATATGACGGATTCGGTTCCCCGTTTTTTCCCCCCCGTCTTTCCCGTGTCTTCCGAACCCGTCCGCGGCGATCCGGCTTCGATTTCGCGTTGGTGCTTCAGCGACACCCACGGTACGTCCCTCCGCCGGATGTCGGCGGCTTCCACGGGCGTTGCGAGCACGAAAAAAAACGCTGTCAACGCCGCCGCAGCCGTTATAGATGTCGCCCTATTTAAGCTCACTTCCACAATCTATCCTATATCGGCGTTAAAAAACAAGATAAAAAGAAGTTGGGCTTGTCCGCTTTGCAAGGGCGTCCCCGCCTGATTTTGTGAACGATTTTTCTTTAAAAGAAGGTGAAAAAATGTGTTTATATACTTCCGGCTTCTTTCCAGGCGCCGTGGGGAAGGCTTCCGTTCAAAGCGAGCGGCTTTTTTTACGCCGCGCCCTTCCTGCGGTTCCCCCGCGCGGGTGCAAATTTTTAGATGAGAATACAGAAATACATTTCCCAATGCGGAGTATGTTCGCGCAGGACCGCCGAACGCAAAATCGCCGACGGTTCGGTATCTGTAAACGGCGTTCCCGCCGCGTTGGGACAAAGTATCGACCCGTCCGTGGACGTCGTCCGTGTGGACGGCAAGATAGCGCGGGGGTTCGATTCGAAGAGACTGGTTTTGGCTATGAACAAACCCAAGGGGGTCTTGTGCACCAACAGCGATCCGTTTGGAGGGAGAACGGTATTCGATATACTCCCCCGTCTTTTTTCGGAGATGAGGTTGTTTTGTTGCGGCAGGCTCGACAAAAATTCGAGGGGTTTGCTGATTCTAACAAACGACGGTTCCATCGCCAATAGGATAACCCATCCCTCCTCCGGCATAGTAAAGAGATATAGGGTCTTATTGAACAGGGATTTCGACACGTCGCTTACGGATACGCTTTTGCGCGGAGTGGACTGCGACGGCGAGAAGCTTAAGGCCCTCAGGATAATACCCGATTCGTCGAACCGTCAGGATTCCCCAAGACGTATGGAAGTGTGGCTTGCGCAGGGCAGGAAACGGGAAATACGCAGAATGTTCGAAGCCGCGGGCTATTTTGTAAAGGAGCTTAAACGTTTCCAGATAGGGATGTTCGAACTCAAGCGGATTCCGGAAGGTTCGGTTAAGGTCCTGGGAGGGCGCGATATCGGTCGACTTCTAGACGGGGGATTTGAAAAATTTGAACAATGAGCTCGGATAAAATATCGTTCCAGACAACCGATGCGGGAAACTACCACTACGCGATAGTCGCGTCCCGCTATAATAAAAGATATGTCGATTTCCTTGTCAGGGATTCGATAAACAGGCTCAATTCATGCGGCGTCGAGGCGGAGAACGTGCGTTTGGTACGTGTTCCCGGTGCGGTGGAAATCCCACATGTGTGCAGTATGCTCGCCGAAACCGACAATTACGACGCGATAATCGCGCTCGGGGTGATTATAAAAGGGGACACCATACACGACGAGATAATAGCCAATTCCGTGGCGTCGGCCCTGCAGAATATAGCCGTTTGTACGACCGTTCCCATAGTAAACGGAATAATATCGGTCGGAAACGAGGAGCAGGCCGCGGCGCGTTGTACGGGAGGGCTCAAACGCGGCGCGGAGTTTGCCGACATCGCTATGGAAATGGCGGCGACGGCGGCCGATTTGCTCGACGAACTTGTGGAATCGCGACAGGAATGCGAAGATGACGGCGAAGATGGCGAAAAATAACGGAGTTGCGGAGGAAGAAACGGACGATCCAAAGATGTCAGGACGGCGGGAGAACAGGGCGGCGGCGATGCAATATCTTTATGTAAGCCAGGCAAACGCCGGCGTCTCCCCGTTGAAACCGCCTTCCGCGGAGGAACTTGCCGTCTTCTTCGAGATGAAGGACAAACCCCGCCGCTACTATTCCTTTGCGGAGGAACTTATATTCGGTTCAACGGAGCATATATCCGAAATAGACTCGTTGATACAAAAATATGCGAAGAATTGGAGCGTGGATAGAATAGCGCGGGTGGATTTGGCGATACTCAGGTTGGCGGTTTTCGAATTGTTGTACCGCAACGACATTCCCCCGATTGTGTCGATAAACGAGGCCGTGGATTTGGCGAAAACCTATTCCTCGGGGGAGTCGGGACGCTTTATCAACGGTATACTCGACAGCGTAAAATCGACATTAAAACGTCCTTTGCGCACATCCGAACGGACTTGAAATGTTTCTCGATTTTGGAAAATTCGGCGAAGGTCTAAATAAGACGGCGAGGAAAGCCCTCGGCGGAATGTTTGGATTGTTTTCCAGAAAAATGGGCGACGGCGATATGGAGGCTATAGAGGAAACTTTATTGGGAGCCGACTTCGGGTACGACACCACGGTGGAAATTTGCGATGCGATACGCGTCGAGTATTCGAAAAACAGGGAACTCAGAGTCAAAGACGCCGCCGAGATAGGGGCTTCGGTGCTCGAAAAAATTCTTGAAGGATCGGAGGCGGACTTGAAACGGACATCCGACGGAAATCCGAGCGTGGTGTGCGTGGTGGGTGTGAACGGATCCGGGAAAACAACGACGGCTGCGAAACTCGCAAAAATTCTCGATTCCGACGGTGGCGTAGTGCTGGGGGCGTGCGACACGTTTCGGGCGGCCGCCAACGAGCAAATACGGACGTGGGCGGAGCGCCTGGATGTAAAACTGGTTGGAAGCGAACACGGGGCGGACGGTTCCGCCACCGCATGGGACGCATGGCAGGCGGCCAAGTCCCGCGGAGCAGCCTGGTTGGTTCTGGACACCGCGGGAAGGCTGCACACGAAGGAAAATCTCATGAACGAATTATCCAAATTGCGGAGGGTTCTCGAAAAGAGGGATCCGAACGCGCCGCAAAATTCTTTGATAGTGGTCGACGGCAGTTTGGGATCCAACAGCATAGAGCAGGCCGCGGCTTTCCACAAGGCATTTAAACTTACCGGCATGGTGGTTGCGAAGTTGGACGGAACCGGACGGGGGGGAGCCGTAGCGGGAATTTACAGAAGGCTAAAATTGCCGATTCTCTACGTAGGTTTGGGCGAAAAGGCAGAAGATTTGCAAAAGTTTAACGTGCGCGCCTACGTGAGAGGCGTATTCGGATTGGAGCAGCCGTATGGTAAATCTTAAAGTAAAATTGTCGGATAGAAGCTATCCCATCTTTATCGGAGAGGGCTCTTTTGAAACGGCGTTGGCTAAGTTCGAAAAGGATCGCGCGGCTTCGAAGAAGCTGTTTTGCGTGGTCGATTCGAGTGTGGCGGGCAAACACAAATCGAAGATCCGCCGTATTTCAGGAATAGCGGAAATTTTCGAGATAGACGGGGGGGAGGGTACGAAGATCCTTGCAAACGTCGGGAGGCTTTGCTCGGCTTTGGCGGAGAGCAACATGGACAGAAGGAGCTGTTTAATTGCCCTGGGCGGCGGAGTTGTGGGCGATCTGGCGGGTTTTGTGGCGTCGGTTTACATGCGGGGAATCGATTTTTACCAAATACCCACCACTTTGTTGGCGATGGTCGATTCCTCCGTCGGGGGAAAGACGGGCGTAAATATCCCGGAGGGGAAAAATCTTGTGGGATCGTTCCACCAACCACGCGCGGTGTTTTCGGACGTCCGATTTTTGAAAACGCTGCCGCGGCGCGAATTCGCCGCCGGAATGGCGGAAGTTGTGAAATGCGCCGTCCTTGGAGACGGGGATTTGTTTTCCGTTCTTGAACGCGTCGACCTGTCGTGCGACCATCCGGAACTGCCGGGAATCATACGCAGGTGTTGCCGTTTGAAGGCGAAAATCGTCTCCGAAGACGAGCGCGAAACTTCAAGCGACGGCGGAAGGGCGTTGTTGAATTTCGGGCATACGTTCGGCCACGCCATTGAAAAATGCGCCGGTTATGGGGTTTACTTGCACGGAGAGGCGGTCGGAATCGGAATGCTGTTGGCGTCGCGTTTGGCCGATAAATTGGCCGGAAGGGAATCGGGAATTTTTTGCAGAATAAAGTCGGTTTTGGAACGGTACGGACTTCCAGTAAAAATCCCGGGTCTCCGGGCCTCCGGGATGTTGGAGGCGATGTCCAGGGACAAAAAAGTCGTCTCCGGAAAAATGAAATTTGTGCTCCCGGATAGGATAGGAAAATCGCGCACGGAATATGTGGATTCGTCGGACATTCTCGACGTTTTGAAAAATTTTACGGGTTGGGTATGAACGATGTATCGGCGGACGCCCACACGCATGTTTTTCCCTCTCCCGGAGAATACGCGTGCGTATCCGCATGTTTTCCGGGAGATTGGCAGAGGCTTTCCGAATTCCGCAGTTTTTACGTAAAGAAGTCCTACGGCATCCATCCCAAGGCGTTCGACTCCCTTGAAAACGCGGGCGAATCTGAAATAGGGAACGCCATTGCGGAGCTCGACTTGCGTTTGTCGGACGCCGACGCCGTCGGCGAGACCGGCTTGGACAGAAAGGCGGGTTTGTCACCGAGTCTTCAAGAAATGCTTTTCAAAGGACAATTGGATTTGGCTTCAAAGCGCAAATTGCCGGTGGTGGTGCACTGTTCGGGTTGTCCGGGAAAAACCTACGAAATATTGAGACGATGGAGTCTGGGAGGTACCGGAACCAGATTCCTGTTGCACGCCGCAAAATTCTCGAAGGAGCTTACGCTGGATTTCCAGCTGTTGGGCGCCTACTTTTCGTTCGGATTGAGGGAACTATCCCTCGAATCCGGAACGGCCTGCGCCGCCGTTGTTTCCGGCGACAGACTAATGGTTGAAAGCGATTCCTTTTCCGGCGGCGGCCTTGCCGGCGCGCTCGATATCTTGGCGGAAATCCGTTCGGTTAGAACGGAGGACATGGCGCGCACCACGTTTGAAAATTTCCTGCGTTTTTACTTCGCGGAAATCCACGGCAATATTGGAAATTAAACGGTTGTGGATACGCATTCGAACAACGTAAAATTTTCGAGGGGGGTTCTGTTGTACGGACCGGAGGCGTTCGAACGGCTGTCTTCTGCAAAAGTTTCGGTATGCGGACTTGGGGCCGTCGGGGGATACGCGGTGGAGGCGCTCGCCCGCATGGGGGTGGGCGCGTTCCGGTTGTTCGATTTCGACGTTGTGGAGGAGAGCAATACGAACCGCCAACTTTGCGCGCTTTCCTCCACCTACGGAAGAAAAAAAACGGACGTGTGGAAAGAACGCGTACTCGACATAAACCCCGGCGCGAAAGTGGAGGCGTTCGACATCTTTGCGGATGCCGGCACCGTGTCCGCCGTGCTCTCGGAATCTCCGGACGTTGTTGTTGACGCCGTAGACACGGTGTCGTCCAAAGTTTCGATAATAGGCGGCGCATGGCAGACCGGCGTCCGCGTGGTTTCCAGCATGGGGGCGGCCAGGCGGACCGACCCCCTCAAGGTGGAGGTATCGGACGTGTTCGACACTTCAAATTGCCCGTTGGCGGCGAGACTTAGAAAAGAATTGCGCGTGTGCGGATTCCGGGGAAAATGCATGTGCGTTTACTCAAAAGAGAAAGTTTCGCCGGAAACGCGGCTTGATACGGCGGACGGCGACGCTGGGAAAATATTGGGGAGCTCCCCCATCGTAACGGGGGTGTTCGGATTGAATCTCGCGAACCTCGCCGTCGGAGAAATTTTGGGAAAAAGCGGATAATGTCCTTATACGACAGGGACTATATGAATTCGCGTCCGAGAGGCAGCGGCTACGCGTACGGACGGGGGGGAGCCATGGAGTTTTTTGCGCAAAACGCCGCGGTAAAGATTCTTATACTCGCGAATATTGCATGTTTTTTCCTCGGTGCGGTTGTGGACAGAATTTTCGGCTATGGAAGTTTTTTCGAATATTTCGGGCTGTCGCCCGACGCGCTTGAAAACGGGCGCATTTGGACGTTGTTGACCTATTCGTTCCTCCACGCCGGTATTTGGCACATATCCCTAAACATGCTCGCATTGTATTTTTTGGGGTCGGCACTCGAAAGATTTGCGGGAACCGCGAAGTTTTTAATTGCGTATTTCGCCGGAGGAATAGCGGGCGGGGCGGTGTGGTTGCTACTGTCTTCATCGTCCCCCGAGGTCCTTGTCGGGGCGTCGGCGTCGGTTATGTCGGTATTTGCGTGTTTCTGCGTGTTTTACCCTCCAGTCCCGCTCACTTTTCTCGTATTTTTCGTGTTGCCCGTGTCGCTTAGACCCATGACGATGTTAAAGCTCATGGCGGCGTTCGATTTTTCGGGATTTCTATACGGCCTGTTTTCGGGGGAAACCACAATAGCGTATTCCGCACATTTGGGCGGAATATGCGCCGGTTTGCTTCTAACGGGGAAGTGGCGCGGAACCTTTTTTTGTGTCCCGAAAATATTTTCGTTTCGCGGGATGAAGCCGTTCGAAAGTACAAGGCGCGGACGCGGAAAGATTGAATTCCGTCCGGAACAAAAAAACGCCGCGGATTACAAATACAGCGTGAATATAAGTGCGCACGCGGATTTAAAAAAGGAGGTGGACAGGATTCTGGACAAGATAAACGCCGGAGGTTTTTCCAGTTTGACCGAGCAGGAACGGGAAATACTCAAGAGGGCGAAGGAAATTTTTAGGTAGGCCGGACGGATCCGCCGCCGGGATTTGTTTCTTGAACTCCCGCAATATAAGAGCATCCTTACGTACATAGAAATGAAACACACAAAAAAAATACCGTTGAAACGTCCGCCGTTGCTGCGGCGTTTTCTCGCATTTTCAATATTGCTGCCGGTTGTTGCGCTTTGGCCCGTGGCGGGGCAATCTGCCGAAAGTGCGGCGTCGAAACTTTCGCTTCAAACAACCCCGAAGATGCGCAAGGAGACGCAGTTTCTTGTCTTTTGCATGGAGAACGGCCACTACCTGAAAACGGCGCTCTCGGACCTCGACGTGCGCGAATTTATCCGCGGATACATGGAAAACATAGACGCCTTTAAACTCTTTTTTACCGCGAACGACGTCCAGCACTACCAGGATTTCTTTTCTCCGTCCATCGAGATTATGCTCAGGCAGGGTGCCCTGCTTCCGGCTTTTTCCATATACTCGCGTTTTATGGAAAGGGCGGAATCCAGACTTGAATGGATAAAAAAGCGCATGGATCAGCCTTTCGACCTCGACGGACGGGATACTTTCCGCCCGGATAGGAGGAAGGAAAATTGGCCGGCGGACGCGGCCGCCGCCGACAAGTTGTGGAACGACCGGCTGCGTTTCGACATAATAAACCAGATGTTGGGCTACGAAGCGGAGCTGGACGAGGATGGCGACGAATTTGCCGACGCGGGGGGAAAAATTCCCGACGGCGGCGATAAAAAAACTCCGAAGACCTTCGAAGAAAAATACGCCTCGGCGAAAGCGGAGGTTCTCAAGCGTTATACGCGGCTGATAGACGGATATATTAAGGCCGAACCGATGGAGATACAGGAGATCTACCTGAATACGCTCTCGCATTTTTACGATCCGCATTCCGCTTTTCTTTCGGAATACTACCTCGAAGAGTTCGACATATCGGTCCGCAACGCGTTGGTGGGAATCGGCGCACTGTTGGCGGATAGGGAGGGGTATTGCGTTCTCGAGGAACTTATGCCCGGAGGGCCCGCGGAAGACTGCAAACAACTCAAGCCGGGCGATAAAATTTTGGGAGTCGGCCAGGACGGCGACAAGATTGTGGACGTCGTGGGGATGAAATTGCGCAATACCGTCCGCCTAATAAGGGGAAGGGAAAATACGAGGGTTCGTCTATTGGTAGAACCAGCGTCCAATCCGTCTTCCCGGAAGATCGTAACGCTTGTTAGAAAGCAGATAAAGCTTACCACCAAGCTCGCCCGCGCCGAAGTATACACCATACCCGTGGACAACAAAACCGTTCCGGTCGGGGTAATAGATCTACCCGCCTTTTACGGGGAAAGTTCGGGGGAAGACGGGGAGGCGAAGGGTTTCAGTACGTCGAAGGATGTGGAGGAACTTTTAAACAAGCTGAAAAAATTCGGGGTGAAGGGGATTATCCTCGACCTGCGCCGCAACGGCGGCGGATTCCTGAACGAATCGGTGGATTTTGCGGGACTGTTCATAAAAACGGGACCGGTTGTGCAGGTGCGTTCCGCGACTGGCGCCACAAACAGACTTTCGGACGACGATCCCCGCCTTGTATGGAGCGGACCGTTGATGGTTATGGTGAGCAGGTTGTCGGCCTCCGCCTCCGAAATTGTGGCAGGCGCCCTCCAGAACCACAAGCGCGCCATAGTTGTTGGGGACAAAAGTACGCACGGGAAGGGAACGGTGCAGGCGGTGCTGAACTTGTCCAATTTCGATCCGTCGCAGAAGAGCGCGGCCAAGGTGACCGTTCAGAAGTGGTACGCTCCGAGCGGGGAGTCCATACAATTAAAAGGCGTCCACAGCGACATCGTGCTGCCTTCCGTCTACGACTACATGGAGATAGGCGAACAGTACAAGGATTACGCCATGAAATGGGACAGTATCTTCCCCGCCGAAATAGACTCTTCGTGGGAATACGGAGTGTCCGCGGACAAAGCCGGACCGCTGTTGTCAAAGCTTACGGAGCGGTCGTTGGAAAGGCAAAAGGGTCTTGAAGAGTTCAAACTTTGGAACGAGCGCATAAACTGGATTAGGGACCGACAGAATATGAAGGATTGGAGCTTGAATTACAAAGCCAGGGAAGCTTTGTTGAAGGCGGACGAGAAATTCACCGACAACATAGAAAAGCGCGAAAAGGAACTTGCGAAAAATTACGATTACCACAAGACCGAGGTTCTTCTGGACAGCGCCAAGAAAGACGCCGAACACGACGCGGAAACCAAGCGCCGCCCGTTGAAGAAGTCCCCAAAACACGGTGTGGACGCGGACGATACGGAGGACGATGGGCTAGTATTCGACGTCCAGATGCGCGAAGCCCTTAGAATAATGGGCGATTGGATAAACATCACGGAGCATCCGGAGTTGCTGGCAAGCGCGAAAGTCCGTCCGCGAAAGGACAACTAACTCCGGTTTGGTTGCTGGCGAAACGGACGTTTTCCGTGCCCGCCTTTATTTTTTGAAGGGCGGTCCGAACCCGAAAGTCGGAAGTCTATTTGGCGTTTGAACCGGTCAACCGACTCCACCTGCACCGTCACGGTGTCCCCAGCTTTTATTTGCTTCCGCGTGCGTCTGCCGCACAGCGCCGATCCCGACGGATTCAACCTGTAAATGTCGTCGTGCATGGTGTGTACGTGCACGAATCCAAAGGCGGAAGACTCCGTAAGCTCCACAAAAAATCCGTGCCCCAAAACAGAAGTTACCGTGGCCTCGAAGGAAAAATCCGGTCCGGTTCTGCGCTCGAAATATTCCATGAGTTTTATTTTTCTCGACTCCCTTTCCGCCTCGGCGCTGTTTTGTTCCGTGCGGCTTATATGGGCGGCGGTCTCTTCGAGGACCCCCCTCGACGGGAGAGGTTCGGCGGCCTTTAAAGAACCTTCCGTTACCTTTTTTTGCATCAGACGGTCGACGCAGCGGTGCACGCTGAGGTCGGCATAGCGCCGGATGGGGGAGGTAAAGTGGGCGTAATAAGCCTTGTTGAGCCCGTAGTGTCCGTCGGACGATGCGCGGTACACCGCGCGCTTCATGCTGCGGAGAACCTTTGTCTTCAGGATGTAGTTCTGGGGATGTCGGGATATGGAGGATAAAAGTTTCAGCATCTCCCTGCGCGACGTCAAATTTCCGCAAGTTACGCCGAAGGTTGCGAGTTCTTCCCTCAACTCATCCAGCTTTTCCGCGTCGGGGCTGTCGTGCACGCGCGATATGAAGGGGATTTTATTGGCGGATAGCTCCCGCGCAACGGCTTCGTTTGCGGCCAGCATAAACTCCTCCACAAGTTGGTGGCTTTCGTCGTTTTCGCTCTTCTTTATGCGGTCGGCATAACCGTCCTTGTCGCAAAATATTTTAAATTCCGGAATTTCGATGTCGAGGCTTCCCATGCGCATGCGTCTTTTTCTGAGAATCGAGGCTATCCCCCAAAGTCTGCGTAGCCCCGAACGTATTTTTTCCATTTCAAATTTCGACAACTCCGACAGAGGTTTCCCCGTATATGCGGTTTCATATTCGGCGGAGGGTTTCACGGCGGCGATTTTCCCAATATCGTCCTCGACTATGAACGAACGTGCCTGTTCGTAATTGAGCCGCTTGTCGCTTCTGATTACGGAATTTGAAAAAAACACGTCCGTGCAATCCCCCCCCGCGTCGAAAGTAAGAAAGACGCTCTTCACAAGCCTGTCTTCGTCCTCGACAAGCGAGCATACGCCGTTGGAGAGTTTAAAGGGCAGCATCGGAATTACCGTTCCCACTAGGTACGTGGAGTTGCCCCTTTTGCGCGCCTCCGCGTCTATGGCGGTGTTCGGGCGGACGTAATGGGATACGTCGGCTATGTGGACCCCCACCTTCCAGCCGCCGCCTTCGACCTTCTTTAAGGAAATGGCGTCGTCGAAGTCTTTTGCGTCCTCGGGATCTATCGTTACGGTAAAGTCCCCCCTTACATCGAGGCGCGGATTTACGTCCATTTCCGAAACCTCCTCCGGTATCGAATTCAATTCGGACAACACGGCGGGCGGAAAACTTTCGCTTAGCTCGTATTTCGAGAGGATAGCCTGGTATTCCGCCGCGGGAGTGTGGCTTTGTCCGAAATTCCCGACTATCCTGCCCGACGGATTCATGTGGCGTTGTTTCCATTCGTTCAAGACCAGTACGACTTTGTCGTTTTCGCGCGGTCTTGGGAACACCTTCGAGCATTCCGGAGCTTCGACTATCACGTCGTAAAAGAACCTGGGGTCGTCCGGGACGACATGCCAAAAATTGTACGAGCGAAGCAAAGTGCCGATAACCTTCGTATTCTTGCGCTCTAAAATCCTAACGACCTTGCCGAACGTCTCACTCCCTCCTGGATCTGGGTTTTTGCGTTTTCCGAAAGTCCGGCGCGGACGGCCGTATTGGACCGGAGCGGAAATGCGCGCCAGGACTTTGTCTCCGTTTAAGGCCACTCCCGTATCTTCAGGACGCACTTCCAAGACGCGTTTGCCGTCCGATCCGACGATTTTCGCCCAACCGTTTTGCCTGAATTCAATTGTGCCGCTGAACAAATCCAGATCCGCGGAGGCGCCGTAACGGTCGCCTTTCACCCTGGCTATTTCCCCCGAAGCGAGCATGCCCGACAGCGTCTTTTCGAGGGAGGGCAACTCCCTCCGTGACAGTCCGAGTTCCGCGGCCAATTCGCGTATCGTGCAGGGGACGTACTTTTTTGCACGCATGAGTTTTGTCAGTTTTTCGGCGATTTCCATTTACATCACGATTTCTATCGGAATCAAAAGCAGCAGGGCCGCCAGGGCAAGCATTATCGCAATTTTTGCAAGACGGGCTCCGCCCAACACTTTGGCGACTGCGGAAAAATACGCCGCCGCCTGCAGCGTTAAAATAAATATCCCTATGCAGATTTTAAGAAGTATTTGCGGGGTAACCCCGACTTTAAACGCCGATACGGTGCCCACCGCCGCCGACGCGAACATAAGAAGCGCCGACGTTCCGAGGGCGCCGGACATCGTATTCTCAAGGATTTCCAACGGGGGAAGGGTCCGGGATACCGCGTTGTGGGATTTTTCCCTGAGGAATTTTTTTTGTTGGAAGTACATCAACCCGGCCACCGCGGACGCCATCATAAACGCGTAGGATACCGCCGCCAATATTCCGTGTACGGCCGCGAAATTCGAGGATCTTCCCGGCGGACCGCCGGCGTTCCCCCCGAACACGGAGAATAGCGCCGGCGCGAGCGTCAACACCGCCGCGGGCAGCATTGAAAACGCTCCCACGGGAGCGGCTTTGAAGCCCTTCGAAACCACGAGTTGCGTTAGGACAAAAATCCATGAAATACTTTCCACCAGACCGTAAAAACTTCCCACGAGAAGGGAGTCCGTGGCCCATATTGCGGCAAGGAGTCCCACGCAGTGGAAAGCGAATCCGGCGCCCGCACATGCGCGCGGAACGGAACCCGCCTTTTTAGCCGAAAAGGCGGATACGAAAGACGCCGAATACAGCAGTCCAGCGAAGAGTACGGAAACCGTAAAGGTCATTTTAAGGATTCAAAAAGTTTGCAGAACATGGTGGCGTGGATATCGGAGTCGTTCAGACACGGTACCGTTTGGAACGTTTCTCCGCCCCCGTCGAGAAAGATCCGGCGGAGATTTTCCCCTATTTCCAAAATCGTTTCCGTGCAGTCGCACGAAAATCCCGGACACAACACGGCGAGATTCCTGCAGGAATTTCCGGCGAGGTTGCGGACTACGCCGACGACGTCGGGTTCCAGCCATTTGCCGCAACCCGTTTTCGACTGCCACGCCAAGTACAGACGTTTTACCCCCGCAAAATTTCTCAAAAGATCCGCGGTGCGCAGGCATTGCATCGCGTACGCGGTTTTGTCCGCGGTCCTTACGGGAAGGGAGTGGAAAGACGCGATTGCGCAATCGCAGCTCGCAAGGGCGGAACGGGCGGACTCCGACAGCGCTGATATGTAAAGCGGGTTGTCGTGGTACGAGTGCAGGAAGAAAAATTTTTCGGACGGTTTGAGAAGCTTGGAGGCTTCCTCCCTTGCGGATATGGTGGACGGCAGTGCACATTGCGGATACATGGGGACGAACTTGAATTCGTCGGCTCCGCGCAGTCTGGCGGCAGAGACGGTTTCTTTTAACGATTGGCCTCCGCGTCCGTACCGGAAGGCGGGGTATGTGGGAACGCCGGACATCTCGAAAATTTTGCGCGCAAGGTTTTGCGTGTACCCCACCAGGGGATGTCTTCCGTTCGTCCATATTTTCGCCACGTTCCGCGCATACGCGGCGGCCCGTTTCCCCGATATATACGCCGCCATCGGTATGCGTACCGCCGCGGGCACGTCGAGCACGTGTCCGTCGGACAGGAATTCGCGCAGGAAGCTTTTCGCCTGCGCAACGGACGCATCCTTGGGCGCGCCGAGATTTACCAATATGAATGCTTTAGACACGTTTAGTTTTGGAGGGCTGACGCAATTCTACCGGCCGCGGCGACACCGCTTTCGATACAGGAGCTGACGCCGACGCCGCCCCTGTATGAGCCTATAACGGCGATGTTCGGATATTCTTTTTCAACCTTGTCGACGGTATCGATATATTCCTGGTATCCGACGTTGTATTGCGCTATGGCGTGTTTCCACGACCACATTTTTTCAAAGACGGGCTCCGCCTCGATCCCGAGCAATTTTTCGAGGGAACGCCCGACGAGTTCGCGCATTTTTTCCCGGGGAAGGTCCGCGTGGTCTGGATGGCGCATTCCGCCGATATAGCTTGTTACGGCGACGCAACCCTCCGGCGCCCGTCCCGGGAAGACCGAAGATATGAAAAGAGACCCGAGTATATCGAGTTTTTCCCTTTCGGGGGTGAGAACGCCAAAGCCGTCGAGTTTATGCTTCACGTCGGATTTTTTAAACCCCATGGTGTAGGTTGCAACCGGAGCATATCGCACGTTCCCCAACGGGGATAGGCTGCGCGCCAAACTTCCTGACAACGGCAAGTCGCCGAGGTTCGGGGCGGGAACGGCTATTACGAGGGCATCGTAACGTTCGCAGGAACTGTCGATATCGTTCGCCCATGAAACCTCCCAGCCGCCGTTGTTGAGGTCGACGGACAGTATTTTTGCGGACGTTTTAAGGCCGTCGCCGAGCAGGGACGCCATGGAATCGGTCAACGTCTGCATTCCCCCTTTGAAGGATATCATCACTGGCTTAAAAAAATTCCCCGCCTCCGGTTTTTTCCTTCCCGCCTTTATTGCGCCCATTATGACGGAACCGTACTTCTGTTCGAGATTCCAAAACGGGGGGAAAGCGTGCTTCATGGACAGGGCTTCGGGGTCTCCGCCGTAAATACCCGCCATGAAGGGATTCAGGGCGTAATCGAGAATGTCTTTGCCCATTCTCCTGGTTGTAAACTGCGCCACGCTCGGATCGCCGTCCGCGGGGGTTTTGGAAACGAACGGTTCAAAAAAGAGCCTGATTTTCCCGAAAAACGTAAACAGGCGCGTCAAAATTAGGGACATAGGCGACATTGGAACCGCGCGGACTTTTCCGTACCTGACGAAAAACCGTTTTTTTGCCGCCGGCGTGGGAAATTCTATTTTTTCCCCCAATCCGAGCTTTTCGAGGAAATCGAGGGTCCTTTTCGATTGCACCATTACGGAATTGGAACCGCTCTCGGCCTTAAATCCGTGTTCGGAAAAAGTGCCTATCACTCCGCCCGCCCTGCCGGTTTTTTCCACAACGGTCACGTCGAATCCCCTGTCCTTCAATTCGAGCGCCGCCGATAGCCCGCTAATTCCCGCGCCTATAACGATAGCCTTTCCTTCTTTCATTCGTCCATGTTTTACCTCCGCCATACTGGAACGGGCTTTGCGTTTCATCAAGTTTAAATGTTTTCCGCCGGGATGCGGCGCGCGGCGGACCGCGTTTGCATGCGCGCGGTCCGGATAAAATTTGCGGGGATAAAATGCTTGAACGGTCGAAACTTTTGTGGTTTCATCGCCTCTCAGAACGTCCGAGTATGAGCGATAGTAATTTCAGAAGGGGGCCACACGCGGCAAAAAACAAACAAAACAAAGGCGCGGAAGTTGCGGATGCGTCGGTTTCGGCTGCCGACGAGCGGAAGACCGTCATCTTAGACGAGGATCTTGAAGGAGTCGAATTCGACGACAGAGTCTGGCTGTATTGGAAGAGAAACAAGGGTTTTATAATATCGACGGTTGTATCGGCTTTCGCCATCATCATCGGGGTGCAGGGATGGAAGGTGTATAGCGCGAAAAGGGCAGATTCCCTGGCGGAGGCGTTCGCCGCCGCCGGAGTCGAGGGTCTTGAAAAATTTTCCGAACAAAATCCGGGGACAACGCTTGCGGGGGTTGCCCTTTTGGAGGTTGCCGACGAAGCCTATAAGGCCGGAAAATACGGCGACGCGGTAAAAGCATACAACCGGGCGGCTTCGGAACTCGGCTCCGGCATCCTGAAGGGAAGGGCTATGCTCGGCGCGGCGGTTTGCGAATACTCCATGGACGTCCCCAAGGGCGTGCTTGCGTTGAAATCCGTTTACGGCAATGTCGAACTGGCGCGGGGATACAGGGCCCATGCCGGCTATTTGTACGCGCTGGGGCTTTCAAATTCGGGGAAGACGGACGAGGCGAAATCGGTAATGAAAGAGCTTGCCGGCGATCCGGGAAACGGGGTGTTCGCGTCTATGGCGCGGCAAGCCATGTCTACGATGTAATTTGACCCCGCGTTTTTATGCGCAGGGCGGGGAATTTCAAATACCACTGTTCGCGTGCATCTTGCGGACAAAAATACGCCTTGACAATATTTCGAGTAGACCCAGTATGGGTGCCCTCAAAGACTGACCGATGGTGTAATGGTAGCACAAAGGTTTCTGGCACCTTTTGTTGGGGTTCGAATCCCTATCGGTCAATTTTGATTGCGGAATTGAGGTTTACCGGTATCGCGCGGAGGGTGAAAACCGGTTTTTTCGTTCCGGAAGTAAAAAGTGCCGGCAAATAGGGAGTTCGTACAAATTTATTGTTTTTTATAAAATAAGTGCGAATATGGCGGGGTTGCCGTGGAACGGACGTCCCGCGGCGGTTTGCGATTATGAAAAACAGACTCTCTATCTGGGCGAATAATGCGGCTCCTTCCCCCACGCTCGCGGTCGACGCGGCGGCGAAAAAGCTCAAGGCGGCGGGAAAGGACATATGCGGATTCGGCGCGGGGGAACCGGATTTCGACACTCCCGATTTTATAAAAGAGGCTTGCATCAAGGCCGTGGAATCCGGAAAGACGAAGTATATCCCATCCTCGGGACTCCCCGAACTGCGCGAGGCACTTGCGGAACATTACGTTGCGGACAGAAAGATAAAAGGGGTAAAGGCGTCGAACATAATAGTCAGTCCCGGGGGAAAATTCAGTTGTTATTTGGCGATAAAGGCCGTTGCGGGGCCGGGGGACGAAGTTGTCATTCCCGCGCCGTATTGGGTGAGCTATCCCGAGATGGTGAAGCTATGCGGCGCGGTTCCCGTGTTTGTTCCCGCCCCGGAATCGTCCGACTTTAAAATTTCCCCGGAACAATTCGAATCGGCGATAACCTCGAGGACGAAATTGTTGATTCTCAACACGCCTTCCAACCCCACCGGATCCGTTTACACACGCGGGGAACTTGAATCCATCATGGATGTTGCGCTCAGGCGCGGAATTTTGGTGTTGTGCGACGAAATATACTCGGCTCTCACGTACGACGGTGTTTCGGCGGAGAGCGCCGCATCGGTATCGGACGCCGCCGCCAACACGATAGTGGTTTCGGGCTTTAGCAAGGCGTATTCCATGACGGGATGGCGGCTGGGGGTTATGTGCGCCCCCGACGACGTCGCCGCCGCCGCCGGCAAGATCCAAACGCAGACGACTTCCAACGCAACCACGTTCGCCCAGTACGGCGCGCTGGCATCCCTGAAGAACAAGGAGGCGGCGGGCGCCGCGCTGGCGAACATGCTGGAGGTTTTCGACCACCGCCGCATATTGCTGTGCGACGGGTTAAACGCGATCGATGGGATAAAATGCTCCAGGGCGAAAGGGGCGTTCTATCTCTTCCCGAATATATCGCGTTTCGGAATGTCCTCGACAGATTTTTGTTCCAAGCTTCTCGAAGACGAACTGGTTGCCGCCGTGCCGGGGACGGCGTTCGGCTCCGACGCGAACGTGCGGTTCAGCTACGCCGTGTCCGATTCGGTTATAAAAAAAGGTTTGGAACGGCTGAAACGTTTTTGCTCCAAACTTTGATGGGGAATTTTCTCGAGGTGGTAAAAAACGGGGTTGTGTGCGCCTCCGTCGACGATACGATGAAACTGGCGGCGGATTTCGCCGCGAATTTTTCAACACCCCCGGAGGATGAAGTTCTGGTGTTGCTGTCGGGGGATTTGGGAAGCGGAAAAACCTCCTTCGTCAGGGGAATTGCCCGACGTCTCGGAGTCAGGGGGACGGTGAGAAGTCCGTCGTTCGACGTATGCCGTATTTACGATACCGCCGACGCCCGTCGATTGGTGCATGTCGACGCCTACAGGCTGCCGGGCGGGGATGCCTTCGACAACTTGCTAATCGGCGAACTTGCTCCGTCCCCTCGGATTGTGTGCGTGGAATGGCCGGAGTGCGCGGATCTTTCCGAAGGGGATTTTAGGTTAAGGTTCGAGATATTGGACGAAAATTCACGCAGGATAAGCGCGTTTTAAGGAGCTTTCCCACGTCTAAACAACCACCACGCGAGCGCGGCGGCGGCCGCCGCGGAAATTGCAAGCGAGGCGTTTAGTTCCAATCCGAACCCGACGGGACCGTGTTTTCCCGGCGACACCCACAATATGAACGACAGCACCACCATCGACATGAATATTCCCGGAACTAGTGCTATAAAGCCGTTTTTGCCGTCCTTAAACAACCAGACCGCGGCGGCCGATAAAGTCGACGCCGCAAGCACCTGGTTCCCCCACGCGAAGTAATTCCAAAGTTTGTTGAAACTTTCGGCGCCGCTTTGCGCCCACAGCAGCAGCAGGGAGACGGCGGCGATCGACGGAAGAGTCGTCAACACGCGGTTTACCAGCGGTTTTTGATCTATGGAAAATATTTCCGCCAGACTCAGGCGCACGCTTCTCATCGAAGTGTCTCCCGACGTTACGGCGAGTATCGTTACCGCCATGACGGTTACCACCCCCATCCAATTCCCGAGAAAGTATTCCGTTATACGTATTAGAACGGTATTCGGATTCAACGCGAAATATTCTGGGAAAACATTGTATACCGCCAGGCCAGCCGATGCCCAGACCATCGCTATTATCCCCTCCACCACCATCATTCCGTAGAACGACGATCTCGCCTGGCGCTCGCTCCCGATAGTCCGGGCTACTATCGGAGACTGGGTTCCGTGGAATCCGGATATTATTCCGCACGCTATTGTGACGAACAACACGGGAAACAACGGGTGGTTATTGTCCCCCGTCCATTTCATGGATTTGAAGGACGCGCTTTCGTCGAGGAGCGCCGGATTGTCGAAGAGCCCCGCGATTATCGAAATAAAAATCGCAAAGGTTCCGAATAGGAGCATGGCGCCGAAATACGGGTATACTTTGCCTATGATTTTGTCGACGGGAAAGACCGTTGCCAGAACGTAATATGCGAAAATAGATCCTACGGACCACCAGAATATTTGCACGTTCGGAAACGATTTGTCTATTAGGTTTGCGGGTACGTTTATAAATACGGTGACGACGAGAAGGAGCAGAAAAATTGTAAACACGGAAAAAAATTTGTAATACGGTTCCCCTAAGTATTTCTTGATTATGTGCGGCAGGTTTATACCTCCGTTTCTAATCGACATCATTCCGACGAGAAAATCGTGGGTGGCGCCGGCTATGATATTGCCTATGGGGATTATTATAAAGACTATGTTTCCGAACTTTACCCCCAATATCACCCCTATCACCGGACCGACTCCCGCAATGTTCAGGAGTTGTATCAGCATGTTTTTCCAATGGGGAAGGCGTACGTAGTCGATCCCGTCGAATTTAGTTACTGCGGGAGTTTCGCGGTCGTCGGGGGCTATTACGCCTTCGACAACCCTACCGTAAACGATATAGCCCGCGAGAAGCAGGACCATTCCGATAAAAAACAAATACATATGAACCCCCTCTGCTCACGCACTTCGAAAACGGAAGCGGGGGTAGAATAGGGGGAGTCATTCCCCCGTGTCAAGATTTTGGTGGCGGGACCTAAAGTTTCGACAACGCCCTTGAAACGACTTCCGCCGTCTTCGACAAATCGGAATCCGTGTGCGACATGCTCATGAAACAGATCTCAAATGCGGACGGGGCGAAATAAACCCCGTCCGACAAACACATGGAAAAAAACTTGGAGTACTTCAACGTGTCGGATTCCAACGCGTCGGCGTAGTTTCTTACGGGTTTTTCGTTAAAAAATATCGAAAAAAGGGACGCGGTTGCGGGAACCCATAGGGGAACTCCGTGTTTTTTTGCGGCGTCGTTAAGGGCGTCGACTACGATCTTCGACTTTCGTTCCAATTCCGCGTACGGATTCGTTTGCAGAATCATCCTTAGCGCCGCAACCCCCGCGGCCATCGCCAAGGGATTGCCGCTCAAAGTTCCCGCCTGGTACACCGGACCCGTCGGCGCAAGGTACTCCATAATCCCCCTCCTTCCGCAAATCGCCCCCACGGGGAGTCCACCCCCTATTATCTTTCCGAGGACGCAGAGATCGGGAAGGACCTTTTCCCTCTCCTGGGCGCCTCCCGCCGCGACCCTGAAACCGCTTATAACCTCGTCGAATATAAGAAGCGTACCGTGCTTTGTGCATAGGTTTCGCAGGTGTTGTAAAAAACCCGGCAGGGGGGGAATCAAACCGACGTTCGCCGGATAGGGCTCGAGGATGACGCAGGCGCTCTGGTCTCCGAACTTGTCGAAATACGCGTCCGCTTCGTCGAAATTGTTAAATTCGAGAACGGAAGTCAGTTCCGCGAGCGCTTTCGGAACCCCCTTGGAATCCGGGTTTCCGAATGTCAACGATCCGCTTCCCGCCTTCACGAGCAAACTGTCGACATGCCCGTGGTAGCACCCGGAAAATTTCGCGACGCGGTCCCTGCCCGTGTATCCGCGCGCCAGACGTATTGCGGACATCGCCGCCTCCGTCCCGGAATTCGTCATTCTAACCATCTCCGCGCAGGGCACCATCGAGTTTATCAGTTTCGCCATTTCAAGCTCCGCCTCGCAGGGGGTTCCGAAAGACGTCCCCGATTCTAAAGCCGACGCCACCGCGTCCCTTATCCG
The DNA here is from genome assembly GCA_964564825.1 of uncultured Opitutales bacterium. Classification (GTDB taxonomy): domain Bacteria; phylum Verrucomicrobiota; class Verrucomicrobiia; order Opitutales; family Intestinicryptomonadaceae; genus Merdousia. Next base: position 62,672 of record CAZMBN010000004.1, on the reverse strand, counting down.
GGGATTGCCGTGTCCGAACAAAACCGGTCCCCAAGTGCACACAAAGTCTATAAGCGTGCGGCCGTCGCACGTAAGCAATTTGCTTCCCTCCGCCCTGCGAGTAAAGAACGGTTCGCCTCCCACCCCGCTAAAAGCCCTTACCGGGGAATTCACCCCGCCGGGGATTAATTTCCGGCACTCGCCGAAGAGTTCGTGGGAGTCCACTATAAAACCTCCGATTTCGCCGCAACCGGCATTTTTCTGTCGGTTGCGTATGCAACCGCCGATATTTTCGGTCCTATGGGATATTGCGCGCGCTTGTATTCCGCCTTCGCCACTTTGCGCGCCACATCCTCCGCCAGTCCGCCCCATTCCGATATTTCGCTCGCTGATTCGAATGCGTCTATATGCCGCCTTAATACGGCGTCGAAAACATCGTACGGTGGGAGGGAATCCTCGTCTTTTTGACCAGGTCTCAATTCCGCCGAAGGCGCCTTGTCTATGCTGTTTTGCGGAATGATTTCCCTTCCCGCCTTCGCGTTTATAAGCTTCGAAATCCTGTAAACTTCCGTTTTGTAGAGGTCGCTTATGGGCGCAAAGCCCCCGCAGGTGTCGCCGTAGAGGGTGCAGTATCCCACGGCGCATTCGCTCTTGTTCCCCGTCGTCAATACAAGCGCCCCCAGCTTGTTGGATATCGCCATGAGTATCATTCCGCGCGCGCGCGCCTGTATATTTTCCTCGGTGGTGTCGCGCGGACGCCCCGCGAATATCGGAGACAACGTTTTTTCAACGGCCTCGACCGTATCCGAAATCGGCACTATGTGGAATTCTATGCCCAGGTTTTCGGCAAGGGCGCGGGCGTCTTCCACGCTGTGGCGGCTCGATATTTTAGACGGCATCGCGATCCCGATTACGCGTTTGCCGCCGAGCGCGAGCACCGCAAGCGCGGCGACAAGCGCCGAATCTATTCCACCGCTTAGTCCAAGCAATACGCGGTCCATTCCACATTTGTCCACAAAATCCCTGATTGAAAGCACCAGCGCCGAAAGGATGTCTTCGTCCCCGCGAAAATCAAAGTCGTCGCCGTCGTAGGAGGAGATTGTTTCCGTATCTATTATTCCCAAATCCTCCTCGAATTTTTTAAGGCAAACGCATTTTTCCGCCCCCCCTTTCGAGGCGTCTACATAGGCGCTTCCCCCGGCGAATACGATTTCGTCGTTTCCGCCCACCAGGTTGCACCATAGGACGGGGGCTCCGATTTTTTCGGACACCCTGCAAAGCAATCCACCCTTGCGCCTGACGTTGTCGTTGGAGGATGAAAATACGCTTGCGGAAATGTTTACAAGGAGATCCAGCTTCTCCGCGCCCGCAAATCCGGGCGAAGAAAAATATTCCACCGGCGAGGCGAAACGTTCGTAGCGTTTCGCGGTGGCGTCGTCGGAAAGCGTCCATATATCCTCGCATATAGTCAGCGCGATATTGCGCCCTTTGAATTTTACGACGCAAAAGCCGCTTCCCGGATCGAAGATGCGGGCGTCGTTCAACGCCCCGTAGTTCGGCAATAGGTGTTTGTCCGTGGAGTATTTTATTTTACCCTCCTCGATCCAGAACGCCGAGTTGCAACAACCCAGGGGGCCGCTTCCCCTCCGGGGACAGCCTATTAGCGTCGGGATAGGAAGAAGAGGCGCCAATTCAAGCAGAGTCTTTTGCGCCCCGTCTACGAAGGCGCTGTAGCGCGAAAGATCCCTTATGGGGTATCCCGATATCGTCGATTCCGGAAATACGGCAAAGTCGGTTCCGCCGGACTTAAAACGCTTGCAGGCGTCGAGGACCTTGCGCGCATTGGATTCGAAGTCCCCCACCCGCGTGTCGATCTGACCCAACCCGATTTTCATGGGAAACGCGTGGATTTTTTAAGCTTCCAGAACTCCGCAATGGCGTCAACCGCGCAGCGCGTCTTCCACGATGCCGAAAGATTCGTAGATTTCGGGACCGTCGGCGGAAAAACCGAAATCGTCGGTTCCCACGATTTTATCGGCATATTTGTACCAGACAGCGGAAACGCCCGCCTCCACCGCTATGCGGTTTTTGCACGAGCGCGGCAATACTCTTTCCTTGTAGGCGTCGTTTTGCGCGTCGAAAAGTTCCATACACGGCATGGATACCACGCGCGTAGAGTCTTCGTCCCTTGCGGCTGCGAGCGCCAGTTGAAGTTCGCTACCGGTCGCTATTATGATTTTTTTAAGTTCGGCGCTTTCCAATTTCGCTATGTAGGCGCCTTTAAGAGTTCCTTCGCGCCTCGTTTTTAAGGGTATGCCGCCGAGTATGGGAAGATTTTGCCTAGAAAGCACCAGGGCGCACGGTCCGTCGGTTCTCGAAAGCGCCGCCGCCCACGCCGCGGCGCATTCTTCGGAATCGGCGGGGCGGAATACGTATAGGCGCGGAATGCAGCGCAGTTGCGAAACCAATTCGACGGGCTGGTGGGTCGGTCCGTCGAATCCGACTCCGATGGAATCGTGCGTAAGCACGTATTGGAGATTGAGTCTCGAAAGCGCTGCTACCCTTATCGCCCCCATCATGTACCCGGCAAAAGTCAGAAACGTGGCGCAGGACGGCTCGAATATTCCCGCGTACGCCAGTCCGTTCGATATCGCAGCCATTGCGTGCTCGCGTATTCCGAACCATATATTGCGACCTTCGGGGGTTTGCGCGGAAAAATCCCCCATACCCGGAAGGTAGTTTTTTGTCGAACCGAATAAATCCGCGGCTCCCGTCAGCATAAAGGGAAGCTTCTTGGCAAGGGACGCCATAATCTTGCCCCCGGAGCTCCGCGTAGCCGATTTGTCGTCGGCGGGGAAGGGGGGTATCAACCCGAGAATTTCCTCAGCCGACATCGCCCCGCGCTTGTTTATGCACGCATCCAATTCCTCCGACTTGCCGGGATTCGATTTTTGCCATTCGGCGAAGGTCGATTCCCAACGTTTCCTGTTTCCGCGTTTCCGCTCCAAAATTTCGGCGAAATAAGAATACGTTTCGTCGGATACGAAAAATTTTTCCTCCGGGAGGTCCAGTCCGCGCCGCGCTTCCCGGGCGAATTTTGCGCCGCCTTCGCCGTGTCCCTTGGAAGATTTTTCCACTTCGGGAATACCTTTTGCTATTACGGTCTTAAAGATTACCAACTTCGGTTTTTTCTCTTTCGAGGCGACCGCGTCGTTCAGCACCGCCCGAATCGACGCGATGTCGTTTCCGCGCCGGCATTCAAAGACCTCCCAACCCATGGATTCAAAACGGAGTTTCGTGTTTTCGCACATCGTCCTCGACGCGTCGCTGTCCAAAGTAACGTCGTTCGAATCGTACATGAGGATAAGGTTGTCGAGCTTCCAAACTCCCGCCAGCGCGGCGGCTTCAAAGCACACCCCCTCCTGCATGCATCCGTCCCCCGCCAGGCACCATATTTTGTGGTCGAATATCTTAAGGTCCGGGGAATTGAATCGCGCCTCCGCCATTTTTTCGGACACGGCGTATCCCACGGAGTTTGCAACACCCTGTCCGAGCGGTCCGCTCGTCGCCTCGACTCCGGGAGTTTCGCCGAACTCGGGATGTCCGGGCGTTCTCGACCCCTTTGTCCTGAAGGCTTTGATATCCTCCAGGGAGAGATCGTATCCCGACATGTGCAGCCACGCGTACAGGAACATGCTACCGTGTCCCGCGCTCAAAACGAATTTATCCCTGTCCAACCACGACGGGCACGAGGGGTCGTTCCTTAGAAATTCGGAAAATAGGACGGCGCCGATTTCCGCGCATCCGAGCGGAAGCCCCAGGTGTCCCGACGAACATTTCTCAACGGCGTCTATGGCCAACCCGCGCGCCTGGTTCGCAGCATTTTGTAAAATGAGATCGACATTCATAAAATTCGCTAAAACGTTAGATGGTTTTCGATTTTTTTACTACGGACGGAATCTATTTCGGGACACGGAGATTTCAACATAATAAATCGGGAAAAACTTTTGCGGCGCAAAAGCGCAACATTTAATTGACAGCTCCCAAGTTTTGTATTCTACTTCCCGCCGGTTTTTATTTTTTTAACAAACGGGGGGATTCCCACAAATAAATATGATATCGACTGTCAAGAAAGTACTTGCGTGCGCGGCGCTTTTTGCCTCCGTTCTCTGGGCGTCCGCCCAGACGGAATCCGCATCCAAACAAAATGCGGGGTATCTCGAGTTCCAAAATTCCTACAAGTTGCGTCCTTTGGACGTACTGAATATGAAAGTGTTTCAGGAACCCGATTTGGATACCGTTTACAGAATCGGAGCCAACGGCATGGTGATACTCCCGCTGGTCAACGCGGTTAAGGTCGGAGGCCTCACCCTCCAAGACGCCCAGAAACTTATCAAGGAACTTTACGAAAAAGACTACCTGGTAAACGCGGAGGTGTCTTTGTTCATCCAGGAATATTCGCCGATGCGCGTGTATGTGACCGGTCAGGTCAACCACCCCGGGGACGTTCTTTTCCCGCCCGAGGAGCAGATGACCCTATCCAAAGCCGTAGCCATGGCACAAGGAACGACCAGATTGGCGAATACCCGCAGCGTCATAGTAAAACGCAAGCTCGCGGACGGGAGCACCAAGGTTTACGACGTCGACTTGAGGGCGATTCTCAGCGATAAAAACGTCAAGGATTTTCCCGTGTACGACGGCGATACGGTTGAGGTTCCCGAGGCCATATTTTAACATTTCCCAGTGCGGAACGCGTTTGGTGTCCCGCGAAAATAGTAAACGATATATTTTGTATGGAGAATAACGACAACAACCAGTCTTCCAAAGACGCCGCCGGTGCGCAGCAAGAAGAAAAAACGACTAAGATTACGAAAAAGAAAATTGTTTCGGGTTACGGACCGGAGTCGTACGGCTCGTACGGTTCCTACGGCGGTTACGGGAACTATTACGGAGGAGGGTACGGCTACGGTTCTTCCTACTATGGTTCCTACGGCGGTTACGGAAGCTACGGGGCACCGGGAGGGCAGGGCGAGGACTCGCGGGTTCCGAATAGGAGTCTTCGGGACTATATGGTGGTGTTGCGGGAGCATTTCTGGTATATGACGGTGGTATTCTTCATCGTTTTTATCAGCGTCGTAATATACACGTTTAGGGTTACGCCGGTCTACACTTCGGTGGCCACCGTGCAGGTGTTGCGCGATTCGGACAATCCGGTGGAGGGTCCGGGATCAGCCGAGTCCAATTTGAACAATAAAATCGTCTCGATGGAGGATTTTTACACGCAGGTAAAGTTGCTTGAAAGTTTCGAAGTAGTGAAAGCCGTGCGTTCGCGCATGAAAGACGAAGACGTTAGGCGGTTTATGGCGCCGTATAGGGATATGATTTCCTTCGGCGTTCCCATGACGGAGGAGGAACTTCTCTATAGAGGCAGAAAAATCATGCCCGAGAGAATGACTCTGATAATCAGAATAGCGTTTTCGCATCCCGACAACCGCGTCGCCGCCGAACTGGCGAACCTGTTCGCGCGCGAGTACATAGCCTTTAACCACAATATGCGCGTTCAAAAACTCTTAAACAGCATCGACGAACTCCGCGTAAAGGTAACCCAGCAGGAGGCTAAGGTAAAGGAAATCGACAAAAAAATGGTCGAATACAGGGAGAAGAACGGTGCGGTGTCCCTCGACGACAAGGACGATATCGACAGGCACGAGTTGAACGAAATAAACACTATTCTCGTAAACGACAAGCGCGTATTCGACGCGGCGTCCACCCAGTGGAATCTGGTTCAGCAGTACAGGAGGGACGGCAGGGATTTATGCGATATTCCGTTTATAGCCGATTTGCCCGTTGTGAGCAAGTTGGTGGTGGATAGAAGCTCCCAAAAGGTGTATCTGGCGGGCCTTGAAAAGCGCTACAAGGAAAAACATCCGAAGATGATGGAGGCCCGCAAAGCGATGGACCAGGTTGAAAAAGAGCTTGCTGTGGCTCTGGATTCCGCGTTTTCAAAGACCAAAACCGCCTACGACAACGCGAGATACAATTACGAGCAATCCCTAAAAAGGCTAAACGACAAGAAGGATGCCATTATTTCGCTCGGGCAAAAGGCCATAGCGTACAAGTCTATGGAGAGAGAAAAACAGGTGGCCGAAGGCATGCACCAATCCCTCATAGCTTCCATGAACGTTCGCACCGCCCAGGTTAGCCTCTTAAACGAGAATGCGAACATCATAGACGTTGCGGGACCGTCCCTTCGTCCGTCGAGTCCGAATTACGTTTTAAACATAATTGCCGGTCTATTCGCGGGCGTCTTTTGCGGAGTGGGCGTGGCGTTTTTGTTCGCATTCCTCGACGACCGCGCGAAGAACGCCTACGATATCGAGGCGGTGGTCGGTATTCCCCTTTTGGGAGTCGTTCCCAGAATTAAACGCTTAACTTCGTCGGAGAAGGCGCGCGTTGCGGTCTCAGGTTCCCACAGGGCGGCGACCGAATCCTTCCGTTCCCTGTGTTCCACGCTAAAAGTAAACAATTTAAGCAAAAATGCGAAAGTCGTCCTGTTTACGAGTATGACGCCTTCCGAGGGAAAGAGCTTTGTTGCAAGCAATCTCGCCCAATCGTTCGCCATGAACGGCGAGAAAACCGTAATTATAGACGCCGATTTGCGGCTTCCCACGGTGGCGAAGATCTTGAACATCGACTCGGAAAACGGTTTGATCGGCTACGCAAAGGAGGGAAAATCCCTCGACGATTCCATGATTCGCGACTTCGTCCCGAATCTCGACGTTCTCATATGCGAAAAGCGCGCCAAGAATCCCACGCAGATTCTCAACAGCGCGGAATTCGTATCCATGCTGGCGCAATTCCGGGAGAAATACGACCGCATATTTATAGACTCCCCCCCAATCGGCGCGGTAAGCGATGCGATTGCCCTGTTGCCGTCCGTTGACGGCGTTGTGCTCGTGGTTAAGTTTAATTCCGTTAAACGCAGGACCATTAGAAACCACGTAAGGCGTTTGATGGAGTCGAACGTGCCCGTTCTCG
>CAZMBN010000004.1:18155-50655 GCA_964564825.1 uncultured Opitutales bacterium | reverse complement strand
AAGGGGTGCCAACGCGAGTTGGTCTCAGTAAAGAGGCCCAACCGACTGTTTATCAAAAACACAGCTCTCTGCAAAGTCGCAAGACGACGTATAGGGAGTGACACGTGACCAATGCGGAAAGGTGAAATCTGCTTGTTAACGCTGGCGGACTAAGCCCCCGTGAATGTCGGCCGTAACTATAACGGTCCTAAGGTAGCGAAATTCCTTGTCGGGTAAGTTCCGACCTGCACGAATCGTGAAACGAGTTGGGTGCTGTCTCAGGGAGATGCTCAGTGAAATTGTAGTCGCGGTTAAGATGCCGCGTACCCGCAGAAGGACGGAAAGACCCTATGAACCTTTACTGTAATCTGATACTGTCGTTTGACTTTTAATACGTAGTATAGCCGGGAGGCTTGGAGAGTCCGCTCCAGGGCGGGCGGGAGCCGAAATGTGAAATACCGGTTTTTGACTGTTAGGCGTCTAACCGCGGGCCGTAAGCCGGCCGCGGGACACTGTTAGAGGGTCAGTTTGACTGGGGCGGTCTCCTCCCAAAAAGTAACGGAGGACTGCGAAGGTTCCCTCAGGCCGGTTGGTAATCGGTCGCAGAGGATATGGCTAGAAGGGAGCTTAACTGTGAGACGTACAAGTCGAGCAGATGGGAAACCAGGCCCAAGTGATCCGGCGATAGCTCGTGGGAGCGTCGTCGCTTAAGGGATAAAAGGTACTCTAGGGATAACAGGCTGATTTCGCCCAAGCGTTCATAGCGACGGCGAAGTTTGGCACCTCGATGTCGGCTCATCACATCCTGGGGCTGTAGAAGGTCCCAAGGGTTTGGCTGTTCGCCAATTAAAGTGGTACGCGAGCTGGGTTCAGAACGTCGTGAGACAGTTCGGTCCTCTATCCTCTGTGGGCGCAGGAAATTTGAGGGGTTCATTCCTTAGTACGAGAGGACCGGGAATGACGTACCGCTGGTGTTCCGGTTGTCGTGTCAACGGCAGCGCCGGGTAGCTAAGTACGGAAGAGATAAGCGCTGAAAGCATCTAAGCGCCAAGCTCGTTCCAAGATTGGATTTCCACGAGGGACCAGGGAGACCACCTGGTTGATAGGGCACATGTGTAAGTGCGGCAACGCATTGAGCTAAGTGCTACTAATTACCCGAAAGAGTTTATTACTACATTGCGCGCCTTTTTTAAATTTGGGCTATTCATGTATTCCCCCGCTCTATGTCCTCCACGCTTTGCAAACTTTACCTTTCTGGTGACTATAGGCGGGAGGAAACACACGTTCCCATCCCGAACACGCTCGTTAAGCTCCCGACCGCCAATGGTAGTGTCCCCACGCTGGGATGCGAGAGTAGGTCGTCGCCAGTCCCCCTTTTTACAAAACCGGATATCCCTCAATAGAATATCCGGCCCCCCCTCTTCTTAGCATCGCCAACTGCCCGCACGCGGCGTCGACTCCGCCGCCTTTGCCGACCCTTACGGTGTGCGATATCCCCGCCTTTTTTAGGACGGCGGCGAAAGCCGCCCGCCTTCCGGCGCCGGGACGTTTCCAGCAAAGTCCCTCCACTTTATTGTACGGAATCAGGTTTACGTGCGCATGCAAACGCCCGGCGATGTCCGCAAGTTCGCCGGCTTGTTTGAGGGAATCGTTAACCCCCTCTATAAGGATATACTCGAGCGTTACCATTTTGCCGCGGTTTGCAACGAACTTTTCAACCGCCCCGAGAAGCCTTTTTAAGGGAAATTTGTCCGTAATCGGCATAATTTTGCGCCTTACTTCGTCGGTAGTCCCGTGTAGGCTGACCGCCAGACGGAATGGGAAATCCGTTTCGGAAAGTTTTTCCACCATGTCGGCTATTCCGCACGTGGAGACGGTTATTCTGCGCGCCCCGAAGGCGAATTTTTCGGGGGAGTTGAATACTCTTAGGGCGGCAAGCAAATTGTCCGCGTTCATCAACGGTTCGCCCATCCCCATTACCACTATGTTTTCAAACTCGAATCTTCCGTCTTTGACGAAGGGAAGCGCCTGGGATATTATCTCGCCGGCCGTCAGGTTTCTAACGAATCCTCCCAACGCCGACGCGCAAAACCTGCACGCGCACGCGCATCCCACCTGGGTGCTTAGACACAGCGTCTTTCTCCCCCCGTTTCCGCCGGGGGCCCTTATCAGCACGCATTCCACTTGGGTGCCGTCGGAAAGCCCGAACAGGTATTTTTTCGTCTCGTCTTCCGCGGTCCTTTCCCCCTTCAACGAAGCTTCCGCAAACGCGATGTTGTCTTCCAGGTACTTTTTCAATTTTACGGGGACGGACGGGAAATCCGCGGGGTTGAAGAGCTTTTTTTTATAGACGGCGCCGAACACTTGCGCCGCCCTGTATTTTTCGAAACCGGCGGATTCCAAGAGGATTGCCAAATCCCGTTCGGAGAGGCTGAAAAAAATTTTTTTCGGACGGGTCTCCAACTTTACTACCTGTCGTTGTTTTGCGGACGCCAAGTATCCCTGTCCAAGTTCCGGTTGTCCCTTTCAACGCGCCTTATATAGGAATCGGCGTCGGACGTCTCCCCGGATATGACCGAGCCTATGGGGGTGTTGGACGCCTCCTCGCGGACGAAATTGCACGATGCCGCCCAGAGCGTTAGAAAGACCCCCGCCAATACCGCTATATTTTTTTCCATGCCGGCTTCTCCTTGGAAATATGTTTCGAATCTATAAAGACCCTCCCCTTAAACGACCATTTCACGACCTTTGTCCCGTCGGTCTTTATCAATTTGATTTTTTCAAAGCGGACGGGTTTTGATTTGTCGGAATCGACAAAGGTTTCGAACACGGACGACGCCTCCCCGCCGGGATCGGGAAGCGCCGCCGCGGCGTCCTCCAACTGGGACATGCTGGGGATGAATTTTCTTTCTTTTTTGTTGTCGGTATTGTCTTCGTTCATTTTTCGTATATAAGTTTTAATTTGCGGTTTTAAGCGGACGGGGTTGATGCTGGGTTAGACAGTGTACGGCACCGCCCTCCATGAGAAATATACGGGAGTCGACCGCCGTTATTTTTCTGTCGGGGAACGCGCGGGATAAACGCTCCGCAGCCTCGCCGTCGGATTCGTCCCCGTACGATGGCATGACGAGACCCCCGTTGACGAGCAGATAATTCGTATAACTGGCGGGAAGACGGCGGCGGACGCCGTCGTAGTAGGCGGCGTACAATGGTTTTTTGGGAAGCGGCAGTTCCACGATTTCAAAGCTTTTCCCGCCGGCGTCTTTTGCGGAAGAGAGTATTTCGAGATTCTTTTCCAGAATTCCGTTCGACGGATCCCCGGGACCGCATACCGCGGCGAGAATTTTACCGCCGGGCGCAAAACGCGCGATATTGTCGATATGGCCGTCGGTATCGTCGTTTACAAGACCTTCGGGAAGCCACACCACGTTTTCCACCCCGAAGTACTTTTCAAACAAAGTTTCCGCGTCTTTTTTGGACAGACCGGGGTTGCGCGATTCGGTTAGAACCGCGCATTCGGTGGTCATAAGTGTTCCCGCCCCGTCGAATTCGAGCGCGCCGCCCTCCAAGGTGAGTTCGCGGGCGTCCACCGGTTCGGCTCCCGCGGCTTTCGCCATTTTCCCCGCAAGGGCGTCGTCGAGATCCCACGGGGGGAACTTCCCGCCCCACGCGTTGTAGGAGAAGTCGAGCGCCTGCAGGGTTCCCGAGGGAGAAAATCTGAATAGGCATCCGCTGTCGCGGCACCACGCGTCGTTGGTCGGGTGGGGATACAAATTTATACGCTTCGTATCGGATTCGGGAACTTCCCCCACGGCGCGCATAATCCTGGATTCCCAGCCGGGGCGGCAGTTTATGTTAAGTCTCTCGAAACGGGATACCGTCGCGGCCAATTTTGCGAACGCGTCCGTTGCGCCGCTTTCGCAGCCCCTCCACCAGACCGGGGAGGGCCACGTCATCCAAACGGCGTCTTGTTCCTCCCACTCGGCGGGGACCCTGGGCCGGTTGCTTCCCCTAATGCGGCGCATTCCGTTCCCCCCCGTTTTCCCTGTTCCGCGCCAATTCCCTCATGTCCACGGCCACGTCGTCGGCCTCGAAAATTTCGGAACCGAGCAAATGTTCGAATATATCCTCGAGCGTGACGACTCCGGTCGGTGAGGCGAATTCGTCGACGACGATACCCATTTGCTGGTGGTTTTTTACAAGTTGCTTCATTACGGCGAGGGCGCTGCTGTTTTCGGGCACAAACACCGCGGGCTTCGCAAAATCGACGACTTTGGAGTCGTATTTGTCCCCCGCCATCGCCGTGAGTATGTCGCGTCTGCGCACTATTCCCACTATATTGTCGATACCTCCGCGGCAAACCGGTATTCTTGAAAAGTCGAGGGAGGGGTGTTTTTCAAAAGTTTCGCGGACGGTCGTGTCGGCTTCAAGCGCCATCACGACGGTGCGCGGCGTCATGATTTTTTCCACGGCGATGTCGTCGAGGGAAAGCGTATTCGCTATCAAGTCGCGCTCCTGGGACGATATGGCGCCGCTTTTGCGCCCCCTTTCGGCAAGGAGAAGAATTTTGTCGTCGCCGTTTCCCCTCTTTCCGTTTCGGAGGGGGGTTTTGTCCCCGGGTCGCAACGAAAGCTTCGCGGGGACGGAGACGGCCGTCCGGACGCAGTGCAGGGGGAAAACGAGAATCGAACGCAGCGCGGGTCCGCACCGGGTGCGGAGTATACGGGGGAAAATTCCCGCGGGAAGGAGTATTAGGAGGGTCAACAGGACGGGGAATAGGAACGCCGAATGGACTCCGCCGCCGAAAAGCGCCGCGGATTGCAACCCCGCGGCGGCGCCCCCGAATACGGCGGACACCGCGCCAGCCGCGCGCAACGCCGAAAGCGTTTTGCCGGTATCGCACACGGCGAGCGCCAACATGTTTGCTCGCCTTTCGGATTCCCGTCCCAACGCTTCTATTTCCGCGGAGGTCGTGTCAAGGAGAATAGTTTCGAGGGCGGAGCAGAATGCGGCCGCCGCGGCCGCCGCCGCCACTGTAAGCGCAAGATAAAACATCGCCCGTATTAAGGACGCAAACTCCGCCGTTCGCAAACATTTTCATCTTGCAAGACTGCGGAATCCGGGCATAAAAGTCCAAGTTGTATGAGGTTCGCCTTTCCTATATTGGTTTTGTCGGCGGCGCTTTTTCTTTCCGGATGCGCCGCCCCGATAAGTCCCCTGATGTTTTTTTTGATAGACAACAACGATATTTCCGGGGCGAACGAACTGGTTTTGTATGCGGGCGAGTGACGGATTCCCCGCCGTCCCGCCGCGGGGAGGGGGAATTCGTCCTCCGCCGAAAAATGGATTGACAAAGCTCCGTTCCAAAGTTTTATGGAACGGCTTTTGAAACTTTTAGAAAGAGAGGGCTACAATGTCCAAACCCACATACAAACCTTCGAAACTTAAACGCGCACGCCGTTGCGGTTGGCGCGCAAGAACGGGTACGCGGGGGGGTAGGAGCGTAATAGCTTCGCGCCGTCGGAAAGGGCGCAAGCGCCTTGTAACGAAATAGGAATAGAAAACGTGCGTTTTTCAAGGCGGAACAGGGTGCGCCTTGCGCGCGATTTCGAATCCATAAAAAAAAACGCCGCGAAGGTGGAATGTTCCGCCTTCGTGCTTTATTTCTCGCAATCGGACTCGGGGGCGTCGCGTTTGGGCGTGGTTGCAAGCAGAAAAACGGGTTGCGCGGTGGAGCGCAATTTGGTACGCAGGAGAATCCGCGCCGTTTTTGCCGAGGTCCGCGCGGATTTCCCGTTCGACGCCGACGTGCTCGTATTCGCAAGGCGCGCCGCGGCGAAGTTCGAATACGCCGACATAAAAAAGAAATTTAAACGCGCCGTATCCGCTGGCGCGGCTATACTTCAAAAGCGCCGCTTAAAGACTTCAGGGGGGGATTCCGATGGCGCTTAAGGGAAAACGGGACCGCGGAACTTTCCACCGGCGCGGGGCGGAAACCCGCATGGCGAAGGGGATATTGGCGGCGCCCATGTGGCTATCCGTGAGATTCTACCAGATAGCCGTGTCGCCGTTGTTGCACGCGTTCTCCTCGGGGGGGTGCCGTTTTTATCCCACCTGTTCCGACTACGCGCTTCGGGCGCTGTCGAAGCACGGCGCCGTAAAAGGGGGTATTTTGTCCGTATGCAGAATATTGCGGTGCAATCCCCTCTGCCGCGGCGGATTCGATTTCGTCCCCGAAAAATTTTGCTGGAACCGCCTGTTTTCGCAAAACAAAGTTGACGAATTCGATGATTCCCATATTTAAGTGTCTCCTTGCTTTTATAAGAATAGGGCGTCCGCCGGGATAATGGAAAAGCCGCGCGGATGCGCGTACGCGAAATGGATAAGAAAAATACGATTATAGGCGTTCTGCTGCTCTGCGCGGCGTTCTATTTCATGTTCGATTCCCCCCCCGTAGGGGGAGCGGGATCGGCGCACCGGGAGGGGAACCCCGCGCCGCAACTTGCGGACGGTCGGTTGAACGCGCCCGCGCCAAAGGAGGAACAGACTTTCCGCGTCCCAGGGGAAAAGAACGCGAAAGAGCGGATTGTAAGCCTTAAAAACGACGATATTGCCGTAAATTTCACCAATCTGGGCGGCGCCGTCGCCGACGTCGAACTGTTGAAATACGAAAAATCCCAGGGATCTTCGCAACATTTCGCATTCAACGCCGTAAAGGGGGCTTTCCCCGCGTTGACCTTCGCCTTTTTCGACCCCTCCTGCGGCTTCCCCGCGCCCGTGGAGGACGAATTTTTCCTTGTGGAGTCCTCGGACGTGTCCCTCAGGTACGAGCTGGTGGTTCCCGGAAAGTACAAAATAGAGCGTTTTTATTCGCTTGCGGACACCTCGCAGAAAATCGAATGCGCCCCGTATTTGTTAAAGACGCGGACTTCCGTAAAAAATATTTCGCGCGGAGACCTTCCCCTCGGCGAGGTATTTTTGTGTCTGGGCGCCGTTCCCCCCACCGAGAGCGACGTTTACGGTTCGAATTTGGCGTCGGTGTTTTTCGACGCCGACAGGAAAGCCCATTACGCCCGTTCGTCCGCCTTCATAAACAGTTCCGGTTTTTTGGGAATAGGCGCGTCCAGGGCGAAGTCCCACGAAAAAATTTCCGCCTATCCCGTTACATGGGCGTCGGTAAAAAACCAGTTTTTCGCCTCGGTCTTCACGCCCGAAGGGACGTACTCCACGGGGGGGATTGTCTACCCCATCCCCATGGACACATCCTCCGGCAACAAGTATATGCGCAACGCCGTGTCCGCCTTCATGGGCTTCGAGTTTAAAAACCTGAAGCCTGGCGAAAGCGCGGTGGTGGACGGTTCGTATTACGTCGGTCCCAAGGAGCTGGACAAGCTCTATTCCATGGGGGGCGGACAGGAGGAGGTAATGAATTACGGCTGGTTCGGGTTTGTAAGCCGCCCGCTTTCGCGCCTGATGAAGTGGATCCATTCGTGGGTGTCTGCCGTATCCCCCGAATGGGGCTGGGGTTGGTCCATAATAATACTGACTTTGTTGGTGCGGGGTTTGATGTGGCCGCTTACCTCCGTGCAGATAAAGTCCGCCCAACGCATGGCGAAGATGCAGGAACCCCTCAAGGCCATCCGCGAAAAATACAAGGGCGACAACAAGAAGATACAGCAGGAGACCATGAAAATTTATTCCGAGTACGGGATAAATCCGCTTGCGGGCTGCCTGCCGATTCTCGTCCAGATTCCGATTTTCATAGGTCTGTACTACATGCTTCAGACTTCGTGCGAAATACGTTTCGCGCATTTCCTATGGGTGGACGACCTCTCCCTTCCCGACACGATAGGGGCGCTTCCCTCGGTATTCGGTATACCGCTCCACATTTTGCCCATACTTAACGCGCTTGTGACGTTCCTGCAGATGCACCTGACCCCCACGCCGTCCACGGACAAGACGCAGGCGATGATGTTTAAGTTCATGCCGCTGATAATGTTGCTGTTCTTCTACACGTTCCCGTCGGGGCTGGTGCTCTATTGGCTTGTGCAGAGCATACTGGGAATACTGCAGGCGGTTATAATCAGGAGGGGCAAAAATAAAACGGTCCTTAAAAAGCGCGACAAGCCGGGATTTATGCAGCGCATGCAGGAGGCCATGGAAAACGCACAGAAAATGCAGAACATGAGGGGGGAGGACTTTAAAAAGCTTCCGTTGCGCGAGCAGTTGCGCATAGTCCGCGAGGACGCCGCGAAGGCCCGCAAAAACAGGAGGAACGACCCCCTGAGGGGAACCGTGTACGAGAAACGCAAGAAGAATCCCGGCGGGCGTTCCACTCCGCCGAAAAGATGAAAAAGCTTGAAAGCGCCGCGGATTGAAATTTTATCGGGTAAAAATGCGGTAACGTTTTACAAAGAACAACAGGAGAATAAAAGATGTCCGGACACAGCAAATGGGCCACAACCAAGAGGCACAAGGCGGCGATAGACGCCAAAAAAGGGAAAATATTCAGCTCAATAAGCAAGGATTTGACGATGGCCGCGAGGGAAGGCGGCGGGGATCCTTCGTCGAATGCGCGCTTAAGGATGCTCATAGCCAAGGCGAAAACCGCCAATATGCCCGCCGACAACGTGGATAGGGCCATAAAAAAAGGCACGGGGGAATTGCCCGGAATGGTGTACGAACGGCTTCTATACGAGGGTTACGGTCCCGGCGGAATAGGCGTAATAGTGGAGGTTACAACGGACAACAAAAACCGCGCCGCAAGCGACGTGCGCTCCACCTTTACGAGAAACGGCGGAAATCTGGCGGCTCCCGGCGCGCTTCAATTCAACTTTACCAAGCAGGGGCAGTTCCTTATCGGGGCGGACAAGACCACCGAAGACGCCCTAATGGAGATAGTTCTCGAGGCGGGCGCCGACGATATCCGAAACAACGGGGATTATTTCGAGATTCTTTGTCCGATAGCAAGTTTTACCGCCGTGGGCGAAGCCCTTGAAAAGGCGGGAATAGAACCCGACGAAGCTGAACTGGCGTGGATTCCGAACAGCGAAACCCCGATTACCGATCCGGAGCTCGCCAAGAAAATAGTAAAGTTGACCGACGCCCTCGAGGAACTCGAGGACGTCCAAAACGTCTATTCGAACGAGAATATAGACGATTCGCTTCTCGATTGATTTGCGGAAGTCCCGGAGGCGGGTTTGCCCCGGCGGGACGCTTTCCGTCTTCCGGGGGGAATTTTTTAACCGCGGACAACGATAATTTTCGCCGAACAGGAAAATGAAACAGACCCTTTTTGAAAAAGTATGGCAAAGGCACGCGGTCCGCGTGCTCCCCGACGGCTCCACCCAGTTGTTGGTGGGGGTCCATTTGCTCCACGAGGTCACGAGTCCGCAGGCGTTCGGAATGCTGCGCGCACTGGGGCTCGGCGTTAAATATCCGTCCCGTACGTTCGCCACGGTGGACCACGTAATCCCAACGGCCGACAGATCGGAGCCGTTCAAGGACGCCACCGCCTACGAGATGCTTCTGCATCTGCGCCGCAACTGCGCCGCCAACGGCATAAAATTCTTCGACGTCGATACGGGGGGTCAGGGGGTAATACATATCGTGGCGCCCGAACAGGGCTTGATCCACCCCGGAATGACCGTTGTTTGCGGCGATTCCCATACCGCCACGCACGGCGCGTTCGGGGCGTTGGCTTTCGGCATCGGCACGAGCCAGGTCCGAAACGTGCTCGCAACCCAGACGCTGTCGTTTAAAAAGCTGAAAGTCCGTAGGGTGAACGTCGAGGGGGAACTGAAAGAGGGGGTTTATCCCAAGGACGCGGCGTTGCATATCGTACGAAAACTCGGAGTCAACGGAGGCATAGGCTACGCATACGAGTTCGGTGGAAAGGTCTTCGACGACATGTCGATGGAGGGGCGCATGACCGTCTGCAATATGGCTATCGAGGGGGGGGCGCGCATAGGCTACGTCAATCCCGACCAAAAAACCTTCGACTATCTCAAGAGAAGACCCTACGCCCCCGCGGACGGGGAATGGGACAAGGCGGTGGAATATTGGAAATCCGCGGCGAGCGATCCCGGCGCGGAATACGACGATGTTGCGGATTTCGACGGCGGCGAAATAGAACCGACCGTAACGTGGGGGGTGAACCCGTCACAGGCGGTGTTTATAAGCGAGACCATACCCGACCCGGCATCCATTTCAAACGAAACCGCGCGCAGGGACGCGGAGGAGGCGCTGGCGTATATGAAGTTGAAACCCGGCGTCAAAATCGCGGGAACGAAAATAGACGTGGCGTTCATAGGGTCGTGCACGAACGGAAGGCTTTCCGACTTCGAGGATGCCGCCGCGTTCTTGAAGGGCAAAAAAATAGCCCCGCACGTCAGGGCGCTCGCCGTTCCCGGTTCCCAGATTGTGGATAAGCTCGCCCGCGAGAAGGGAATAGACGAAATATTTAGGGAGGCGGGATTCGAATGGCGGCAGGCGGGTTGTTCCATGTGCCTGGCCATGAATCCGGACAAACTTACGGGGGACGAGCTTTGCGCGTCCACTTCCAACCGGAACTTCAAGGGCAGGCAGGGAAGCCCCACCGGTCGGACGGTCCTCATGAGTCCGCGGATGGTGGCAGCTGCGGCGGTGGAGGGTTGTATTTGCGATTGCAGGCAATAGACCGCGGCGCGGATTTTCCCGAAAATCCCGACATTATTTTTTAGGGGCGGGAGTATAGTCGCCGGAGTTAAGCGCCGGATGCCGCTTTAGAATACCGGCTATTTTCGCGTTTATTGCAAGCCTCCACTCTTCCGATATTTCCGCCTTGGACCGGGCGGCGTAAACCTTGAGCGCCTCTTTAGCCCCGTCCTCCCCGCGGGTTTCAAGAAAATCCGCGAGGCGCGACGCCATTGCGGAAAATTCGACGAGTTTTAGGGCGTCCCTTTTTAGAAGTTCCCGGGCGATTTTTTCCCTATATTCCGCGTCCGCGCTTTCGGACTCGAAAATTCTAAAAAGAAGGGCTTCGTCGGGCATTTTTCCTATGTGGGACTTTATGTAGGAACAGGCGTCCCCACCGCCGAGTTTTACAAGGTTCGCCTTCCTGAGCACCGCGTATTGGGAGTATTCGTCTATTTTGCCGTTTCGGATGTCGGCTAATTGACAATCCAAGTCTTTGGAGAACGGCCGGTATAGGGGGTCCCCCACGAATATCCCCTGCCACGATAGGGCGGGAATAGACACCATTGCCGCCTCAACCATGGAGCATCCTTCGGAGAGCGCCTTCGACAGCAGGTGCGGTTGGTGGGTTGAAAAAAGGAAAGGTTCCGCCGAATTCCCGAACGCCGCGGAGAATCCCGCCTTGGCGAGGGCGCCAACCCATGCTTTTCCGTCCCTTATATCCGCGGCGCTGAAGGAATATATGTGGAGTCCGAACGAACCGGGGGCCGCCTTAAAGTTCTTTTCGGCGAAATATCCCGAGGCGCGGTTCGAATACCACCCGAAATACACCGCCATACCGTCGACCCTGTCTCCGTAGAGCATCAGGCGTTTCGTTTCCTCCACCTCGACATCGTAACCCAACTTCTTAAATATTTGCGCGGAAAGATCCATCCACTCGTCGCCCTTCGGATAGTATTTCGACTTGTCTATGTAGATCCTGCCGCGAAGACCCTTTTTTTCGGAATCGACGGTTCTATCCACGTAGTCGACAACGCATTCCGGGCTTGGACCGTCGAGCCGCGCAACGGGTATTACCCGCGAGTTCCTCTTTAGGGCGCCGGAGAAATTTTTGCCGTAGAGGGGGTTTTTAAGCGGACCGTAGAAACCTTTGTCGGGCAGAAAACGCGCGGAGAGCTCCGAATCGAAAGACGCCTCGTCGGACCGGGCGACGGAAATCTTTTTACCGCCGCCCGATTCGTCGGGAATGGGGAGTATCCTCCACGGGATTCCGTAGCACAACACCACGCAGTCCAACTCCACCGAATTCAGAACGTAGGAGTCCCTGCCGGAATTTTCCCTCCTTCCGAGGGGGATTGCGTTGAGCGCCTTTTTTTTCACAAGTTCCGCAACCAGTGGGTTCTCGAAACATTGCACGTAGGTTTTCCTGTCGACGGCGGCGACCGCCGGAATTTTCAGCCTTATTATATTTTCGGCGGGAACGCGGCGCGCTTCGGCGTAATGCGCCGCCACCTTTAGGGAGTTTTTGTCGGAGGCGTTTGCAACTATGTATATTTTGGACGCCTCGGCGGCGTACGAGAATATGCACGCGAACGACAGTGCAAACGCGGCTGCGGACGGCTTGTTCATTGAGGCGATTCTTTGCGGGGTGGGGCGCTTTTTCAAGGATAATGTGGAGTTTGCGTCTGGGGGGGGGGGAGAAAAGGAAGGAGTATAAGAATGATATTTTTATTGACACAAATTATAACTTGTTTAGAAAATATAAATATGAGCGTAGGAGGATTTCCGGGAAGATTTTCGTGTGTTTTCCTTTTTTCCGCCCTTGCAACCGTAGCCGTTTTTTCGAATGCGGCGGCGGGCAAGTCGGAATTGAAGGAGGTTTTTAAGAAAAACGTCGTCAAAGCCGAAAACGGCGACGTTGTGGTTTCCAATTTTCCGGAACTGTTAAGGAATGTTAAAAAATATAGATGGGAATGGCGATATAAAATCTCGGACACGTATGTGCAACGAAAGATAGACGAGGGAATTCCGGTGTACTGTTGGATTTGGATCTCTCAGGAGTATTACGAGACGTTGAAGGAAAGAACGCAGAAGCG
Organism: uncultured Opitutales bacterium; assembly: GCA_964564825.1. Classification (GTDB taxonomy): domain Bacteria; phylum Verrucomicrobiota; class Verrucomicrobiia; order Opitutales; family Intestinicryptomonadaceae; genus Merdousia. Next base: position 37,906 of record CAZMBN010000004.1, on the reverse strand, counting down.
GAAGGAATACGGCAACGTCAAGGAGTGGACAAAGTCGAAGGATCTTCGCGATATTAAACTTCATAGAATAGATCGGAAGGAAATGTCTAGACGGTGGTGCGTAATAGACGGTTACAACAAAACAAGCGGCGAATTTAGAATGTGTAAAGCGAATGTACGCAATTACCTTCCTTACATTGATTACGTGGAGAGTAGTCTGGTGTGGATAACCGAAAAGGAATTTAGGTATTTTTTGGGCTCCGTGTGTACTGCCCGTTTTTGAGGACGGCGCCGCGCGTTTTTGCCTTTAAACTTCCCCGTTGACGGGGTGGCGTGGAGGGAGGGGAATATAATTTTGTTGACACGGATTGGACTATTTCCAACGATGGCGGCGTTTCCGTTTGCGGATTTGCCCGTTTAAAAATATGAATATGAAAGAATTGTTGAAAAGAGTATCGTGCGCCGTTCTCTTTTCCACCCTTGCGGTCGCGCCGTTTTTTTCGGACGCGGAGGAGAGCAAGTCGGAATTGAGGGAGCGTTTTAGGAAAAACATCGACAAAGCCGAAAACGGCGACGTTGTGATTGCCGGGTTTCGGAAACCCGAAAACTTGAAGGATCCCGAAGGCATCGGTATGGGCTTGGTGGTATGCCTTGCGTACGTAGATCCCGAAATGGACTTCGACAAGCTTTCGGACTCCATATCCCATGCGGTCGGCAAAAGTAAGAAGCCCGACGGCTCCATGCCGGTGGCGTTGATAATCGAGGGTGCTAAAAAGTATTTGGCGCGGAAAAATATGAGTATGCAACAAGTGAAGTTTTCGGGCACGGCCGCGCAACAAAAAATAGAGGAGGGATTGCCCGTGCTCTGCTGGGCGGCGGACGTCCAGGAATATTACGGGACGTTGAAGGAGAGGGCGCTGAAGAGAAAGGAATGCTCCGACATCAAGGAGTGGACGAAGGATCTCCGCAAACTCGGACACCAAAAAATAAAGCACGGAAAAATGTTTACGCAGTGCATAGTGGACGGATACAACAAGACCAGCGGCGAGTTTAGACTCCGCGGGGTGGCGGAGGACCCCGTATGGATAACCGAAAAGGAACTTAAGGATTTGGTGCTGAACGCGTATATTATCCGGTTTTAAGGACGGCGCCTTTTTACCGGGGGCGGAAAAGTTTTATGGTTGCCATTGCCGCGCGTTGCCGCTAGGGTCCGGCTTTCTTATGAAGAACGTTGTGGCGTTCATCGTCCTGGCCGTTTCGCTTGCGGGGCTTTATTTTGCCATCAATCCGCGTCCGTTGGACGACGGGCGTACGCGGACGGCGGATTCGGACAAGTTGAAACGCGCGGTTTCCGGGCGCATCGGTTCGATGACGGGCGTCGATAGGCCGTTGGGCGACACGGAGGAGGTCGACAGGGCGTCGGAAAAAATTTTGATGGTGACGGAATTTCTGCACCGCGAATACACCCTGGGAAACGGGACAAAGTTCACCCTTTATATCTCGTATTGGGAACCGGGAAGGGAGGACGTCTACAAAGCATCCACGCATACCCCCGACCGCTGTTGGGTTAAAAACGGCTGGAAAAACCTCGAAGAAAAGAAGCGGTCGGACTACGTTGTTACGGTGGACGGGAAAAGCCTGATGCCCGCATACTACAGGGAGTACTCCATAGACGCGGGATTCGATTCGTACAGGCGGAACGTCCTATTCTGGTTTGTGGTCGACGGCGCGCGTTACGACTACAAAAGCTCCGACAACTATAATCCCAACATCGCGGTGTATTTGAAGAATTTAATATCGTCGGTAACCGCGAAGTCGCCGGAAATGTTCTTTATACGCATAGACAGCGCCGATCCCATCGAAGCGCTCGAAAGGGATCCCGATTTCCGGAAGTTGCTGCTGGAACTCGGCGAATTGGCGCTTTTCGGGAACGGGGGGAAGACGTAGAATGGCCGGGACCGAAAAGACGGACGGCGGGATATTCGCCGCCTTTAGGGGGTTGCCGCCGTGCGCGAAACTCTTTGCGGCGGCGTTTTTGGCGATGGCGACGGCGGAATGTTTCCTGCTTGTGCGCGTCTGGAACACGAGACTGGACTATTCTTTCGGGTATCTCGTACCCGTTTTTTCGCTCTACGTAATTTACATAAGATCCGGTAAGACCCTCGGAATTTTGCATTCCGACCCGGGAACGGACGCGACGGGCGGCGGTTTCGCGCGCGGATTTTCAAACCTGTTTTTCGGTTCGATGCTGTTTTTCGGATCCGTGTTCTACCTGTTTTTCGCGTGGTTTTTCCATATGACGCAAAACCGCGGAACCCCGGCGTTCGCAATGACATTCGGATTCGGCTTCGCATCCTACGCCATGGCGTATTTCGCGTCGGCGCGCACCGCGGGGGGTGTTCCGATTCCGCTGAAACAACGCCTGCGGTTTGCGGCTTTGTTTACGTTCCCCTGCTTTGTATGGATATTGGGCGCACCCCCCGTAGGCACGGTGGAGGAAAAAACCGCCCTGTTTTTGCAGGGGATTGTGGCGAACTCGGTCTGCGGGATAATGGACGCGCTCGGATACGCGGTGCGGCTGCGCGGAAACGTGATAGACTTCCCCGGTGGTTCCGTAGGCGTTGCGGAGGCGTGCAGCGGCATACGGAGCCTGACGGCGTGCCTGTTCGCGGGAAGTTTCCTCGCGGCGGTAATGCTCGACGCACTTTGGAAAAAAACGGCGCTGGTGGTCCTTTCGATGTTTTTCGCGTTCTTCAACAATTTTCTAAGGGCGCTGTTCCTGTCGTTTTGGGCGTACGAAAACGGTCCGGAATCGATAGGGGGGTTCGTGCACGCCGCCGCCGGCTACTTCGTGTTGGGGGCGACCGTTGCGGGTCTTCTGCTGTTCGCGGCGCTGTTTCAACTGAACCCCGTTCCGAAGGAGTTTAGAAAAAAGGACGCCCCTCCCGGGGGGACGGCGTTCCGCCCCTAACGGCGGAGGCTCTTTGCGTGTTTGTCGAGGATTTCCACCGCTTCCGTTATCCGCGGCGCGGGGATTATAAAAGGACCGCGGTCCAGGCACACCACGCGCGAATTTTTCAGGGCGGAGGTCGCCGACCATACGGGGTCGGAACTTAGGGCGTTTTTTACGGCGTCCGCCTCGGCGCGGTCGGCAACCGCCGCGAAGACGATTTCGGGGTCGGTTCTTAAAACGCTCTCCCCCGTGGGCACGCACCACGGCCTTCCCGAAGCGTCGGCGCAGTTTCTAAAGCCGCAGACTTCGAGAACGTCGCCGATGTACGAGTTTTTGCCGGCCGCCATCCGCCCGAACAAAAATATCGCGCGCGGTTTTTTAGACGGCGGAATTTTCATGTTTTCGTTCCTTCTGCGGACGAGGATATCGATGTTGCGCGCAACGGATTCCGCCCCGGCGCGTTTTTGAAAAAGCTCCCCGAGCAGTCGGACATCGGAGGCTATGTTTTCAAGACCCTCTTTGTTCAAGTAGAAGCACATTATCCCCAGGATTTTTAATTTGTCTTCTATTCCCCTGTCCGCCAACATGGGGAGGACGACGATCTCCGGTTTTATCCTCGCTATTTTTTCGTAGTCCGGATCGGCAAAGCCCCCTATCTTCGGCTTCTTTTCCGCCCCGGGCGGATAGGAGCAATAGCGGGACGTCCCCACAAGGGAGTCCTCCGCCCCTATGGCGTAGATTTCCTCGGTAATCGAGGGCGTGAGCGTTGCAACCCTGGAGGGCGGGGACGAAAATTCGAAACGCCTGCCGGAACCGTCTGTTACGGAGTAGGAAAAAACCCCGCCCGGCAGGGCCGAAAGCGCGGAAAGCGCAAGCGCCCGGAAAAGGCGGAGCCTCATTTTTTCACCTTTCCCGCCGCGACGTCCTCCATGGAGAGCCCCGTGCAGAGGGTGACCGCCTTTAAAATCCTAAATACCGCCCAAACCATTACAAGCGTGCACGGGAGCACTATTACGGGGAAGGACAGCGCCGTCATCCTGCCGACCTCCGCGTTGAACGCTTCGGTGCCGGGGTCGCTGCGGAATATCCAATACGCCAGCGCGAAGTTGAGAACAGAACTCAACACGAACGAGAGCGCGACGAGAACGGTGGCCGATTTTAGGGCGGCGTCGAACGTCCGCCGCGTCCCCCTGAGGTCGAGCGCCGCGTTTATTTTTTCGACGTCCATTACCGACTCGTTCATGAGAAGCGCCTCCGCCAGGGGCTTTTTTGCGGCGGTTGTGGCGAGCACCGCCAATCCGATTGCGAGCGGCACGGCGCCCTCCTTGACTATCATCCATCCGCGCGATATTTTAAGCAGTCCTATGCCCCCCGTAAGCGCGACGCTTGCAATCCCGATAACGGATATAAAATTGAATTTGCGCCGCGAAACGAGGTCGTAGACGCCATAAAGCAGGGGGAAAGCCAGGGCGGTTGCGAATATCCACATGTCGACGTCCGGCGCGGACGTGTCGACGCCACATAATTGCGCGGATTTTTTGCCCCATATCAAAAGCAGGCTCGGCGCCGCAATGTTGAAGCCGAGGTTCAGCCACGCGTTCTCCTTTCCGCTGGTTTTCATTTTTTCCCTCCGCGCCGGACTTTTACCAGCAAAAGATTGCCGTTTTCGGCAGCCTTTACGGTGTTCAACTTCATTTGGGATTCGAGATATTCGAGATTCTTCTTGCGCACGGCTATGTAGATATCGCCCTTGATTTTCGAGGCGAGGTTCCAGAAATCCCCTTCGTTCGAAACGAACCTTCCGGAATGCTTCCGCTTCTCGCGCATCATCCCGAATTCCTGTTCCTTGGGGACGCCGCCTATCATGTAGGTCAAACGCCCCAGCCATACGGGAAGGTCCTGGAAATCCCCGTATTCGTAGGCTATGAACACGGCGTCGCCGTCCTTGGCGTTGGCGTTGTAATAGCGCGCCAGCGGTTCGGACGACGGTCTCTGGACCAGCGCGCCCACGGGGTGCGTGAAGGCGAGGGACGCGTAGATAGTGCAAAAGACCGATATGAAAAAGGGTCTGGTCCTCCCCCTGACGTGGAAAAACAGGGAGACGGCGGTGCCCGCGAACACGGCGAGGGAGAGCGCCGCGAAAATCGGAAGGGCCGCGGATTCGTCGGTTATTTTGCCGCCCTTAAGAAGCAGGGCGTAGGCGGCGGCGGGGGCTATGAAACCCGCCGTTCCAAGCGCTATAAAGGCGCGCGAAATCCACTTCAAGTTGAATTTTTCCGGGGCTTGCCAGACCTTCGCCAACCACGATCCCGCGATATGGGCGAGCGCCGGGTACACCGGCAGTACGTAGGGCGCGAGCTTGGAACTGGAGAGGGAAAAGAATACGATTACAAATACCGCCCAAATTGCGCAGATGGACAAGTCGGCGTCTTCGATTCCCGTTTTTTTTGCCCCGTTCTTGGAGCGCCGCCACAACGCCTGCGGCAACATCACCACCCACGGCGCGAAGCCGGCGGGCGCGACCGCAAGGAAGAACCAAAAGGGCTGGACCCGCATGCTGGTGGAGGGGTCCAAATACCGCAGGATGTGTTCGTGCACGAAGATATACCAGAGAAAACCCTGGCCCTCGCCCTCCCTTGAAAACATCCCCCCCGCGTCCGCATAGGGGGGGTTGGCGGCGGCCGCCGCCGCGCAGGGCGGTACGACAACCGCCGCAAAGACGGCGGTTCCCGCCGCCGCCCAAATTGCGTCGCTTTTCCTAAACGCGCAGAGCGCGTTCGAGGGCCCCGCGAATAAAATCCACAAGAACACCGTGGCCGCAGGGATAAGCGCCCCTATCAGCCCCTTCGAGAGCACCGCCAGTGCGCAAAAGAAAAAGAACGACACGGTTAGAACCGCCCGGACAGCCCCGCTTTTTCCGAGCGCCGCCATAAAGGAAAATACGGCGGCGGCTATAAAGACGGATACGGTGGTGTCGAGGGTGACTATTCCCGCCATGGCGTAATAGAGCGCGGAAGTTCCGAGAACGGCGGCGGTCAATATCCCGGCAAGGCGCCCCCTGGCGGAGCGGGAGGCGCAATATGCCGCCGCTATTCCGAAAAGCGCCATAAGCGCGTTCGGCAGGCGCGCGGAAATTCTGTTTATTCCCAGCGCCTTTATGGACGCCGTCTGCATCCAGTAAAAGAGCGGGGGCTTGTAAAAGTAGGGCATGCCGTTCAGCCTGGGGGTAATTAAATCGCCCGACTGCGCCATTTCGCGCGGGATTTCCGTATATCTGCCCTCGTCGGGATTGGCGAGGGGTCTTACCGGGATGGTGGCGAGATATATAGGCGCAAAGAGCGCAAGCAGCAGCAGGATGTCGGTCAGCCAGGAGATTCCCCCCTTGTCCCTATTCGACGATAGAGTATTCATTCGCGGATGGTTTTACAAAGTTTTGTTTTTCGGATTGGGCGCGCTTCAAGGAGTCCGCGGATTTTTCTGCCGCGGGGGGCGCCGTTCCCGGGTTCATATCCGCCCCGTACGGGTACCGCTTCGATGCGCCGGGTATCCATTGTGTTTTTATCCCGATTCGTAAGTCTCCTCCAGGAGTTTTTCAAGGTTTTTAAAGTCGTCCGGCGGCTCGGCGGCCGCCTCTACGAATTTTCCCGGGTTCGTGGGGTGGGAAAACGCCAGTCTTTCCGCGTGGAGCATGACCCTTTCCGGGGGTGGTATCTCCTTCATTTTGTTTTTTTGGAATTTGTAGGCGTAGTCGCCGAGCAGCGGGAAACCGAGGTGCGACAAATGTACCCTTATCTGGTGGGTTCTGCCCGTGAGTATCCTGCAGGAGAGCAGGGCGGCGCGGCCGCCGTAGGACTTTTCGAGCCTCCATTCCGTTTCGGCGTCGCGTCCGCCGCCGTCCGAAACGCACATTTTAGTCCTGAATACGGGGTGGCGCGAAATCCGGGTTTTTATCCTTCCCGACCGCACGGAGGGGACTCCGCACACCAGCGCTGCGTATTCCTTTTCGAGTTTGCGCTTGGAAAACATTTCAACAAGCCCGTAGTAGGCGGCGTCGGTCTTCGCCATGACCAGCACCCCGGAGGTTTCGCGGTCGAGTCTGTGGACTATCCCCGGGCGCATGGCGCCCCCCGCCAAACTTAGTTTTCCACCCGTGTGGTGCATCATCGCGTGGACGAGGGTATCTTCACCCGTGCCGTTCCCGGGGTGGACCGTCATTCCCGCGGGCTTGTCGACCACGACTATGTCGTCGTCCTCGTATACGATTTTCAAGGGGATGTCGGCGGCGGAAACGGTTGCGGGCGGAGGTTCGGGCAGGGTAAACTCGAGGGTGTCGCCCGCGCTGAGCTTGAAATTTTTTTCAACGGGGACGCCGCGGAGAGAAACTTTCCCCAGCCTGAAGCTTTCCCCGAGCCGCGAGCGCGAAATCTCCGCGCCGAGAAAGGCGGCGAGCGCCTTGTCGGCGCGCGCGGGTTGCGCCCCCGCGGGGTGTGTGTATGTTCTTGGAGCGTCGGGCAATTTACGCCTTCAGGTAGCCGGGGTTTAATTTTTCAAGTTCGCAATCCCCCACAAAGAGACCGTCCTTGCGCACGAGTTTGCCGTCGAAATATATCTCGCCGCCGCCGTATTCGGGGGTTTGTATGCAGACCAAGTCCCAGTGTATCCGCGATTTGTTTCCGTTGTCGGCTTCGGAATACGCCTGTCCGGGCGTGAAGTGGAAGGAGCCGGCGATTTTCTCGTCGAAGAGGATGTCGCATATCGGCTTTGTTATGTAGGGATTGAAGGCGAGGGAAAATTCCCCTATGCGCGAGGCGCCGTCGTCGACCGACAAAATTTCGCGTAGCTTGCCCCCGCCCGACGCGGCGGAGGCGTCGACTATCCTTCCGTCCCTAAATTCGAGGCGCACGGAGTCGAACGACGAGCCGTTGTAGACCGTAGGGGTGTTGTATTGGACGGTTCCCCGCACGCTGTCGAGAACGGGGGCGGTGAAGACTTCGCCGTCGGGGATGTTGTATTTTCCCCCGCACGCCACCGCCCGCATTCCCTTTACGGAAAATTCCAAGTCGGTGCCTTCGCCCTTTATCCTTACGGAGTCCGTCCTTTCCATGAGGCGGCGCAGGGCGTCCATGCCGGGGGACATCCGCGAATAGTCCATGGAGCACACTTCGAAGTAGAAGTCCTCGAAGGCTTCGGTGCTCATTTTCGCCAGTTGCGCCATGGAGGGCGACGGCCAACGCAGCACCACCCACTTGGTTTTGTTCACGCGCCAATCGACGGATTCCTTCATGGCCGCGGAAATCATCGCCGTTTTTTCCCCGGGGACGTCGGAGTTTTCGTATATGTTCCGCGCCCCACGCACGGCTATGTAGGCGTCCATTCTCCGTATGGCGTCCATGTCGATTGCCGCGGCGGTTTTCATCCTTTCGGGGGTGGAGCGCATCGCCAACGCGCGCGACACCCTTGGGGAGTTTATCTTTACAAAGGGGTACGCCCCGCGCGAGTACACCTCCTCCACAAGGGCTTCCGCCATTTCGACGGGGGTCTGCGTCAGGTCGAGCATGACGTTTTCGCCCGCGGCTATTCCCGTGGAATGTCCGCACAGGATTTTCGCCAATCTTTTGCAACGCTCTTTCATGAAGTCCTTTTCTTTTTTTAAGCCTTCAACGGTAAAGTTTTCCGGGGAATCCGCGCGCGGCTCGGGCGCTAAAATATTTCCAGCTCCGGAACCTCGGGGGAAAGAAGGGGGCGTTCGACGGAAAACACTTCCGCCTGAAGGTTTATTTTAACCGCCCCCGACACGAATTTCAGCCTGTCGGCGTCCCCGCTTGAATTGTCGCGCGCGGTAAGCTCCGATACCACCCACAAGCCGTCGAGTTTTTTTACCGCGCCCAGCCGCACCGTCTTCAACGCGGAGGGGGCGCCCCCGAATATTTCCGTTTGGGCGGGCGAGTTGAACTCCCTTGTCAGGGCTATTTCCACCTTCGAGATCCCCCCCGGAAATCCGCCGGGGGGCAGCAGCGCGTATATGTGGACGGCTTTGCCCATGCGCGCGGGCCCCTTGTAGACAGGCTTCCACCAACGGTACGGCGCAAGGATGTCGAAAGGCGAGAATACGAGTCCGTCGAGTATGGGCTTTCCCCATTCGGATTCCGGTATTTCGCGGAATTTCCCGTCCGCAAGCCGCCAAATTTTGGACGAGGCGGGGGAGTTTAGGAGTATGAAATCCGCCGCGGCGGCCTTGGGCGAACCGGCGGGTTTCACCGTTACGCGCGTCGCCGTTCCGCCGTCCCTCCGCGAGCCGAATATCAACCCCCTATACTCCGTGGATTCGCTTTTGCGCGGATTGTGGGAGAGCAGGAACGCCATGCAGTAGTCGCCCGCTATTTCGGACGAGGAAAATTCCCGCCAACGTTCCGCCGCCTCCGCTTGGGGAAGCGCCCGGACCTTTTCGGAGGGGGCGCTCCGCGGTTGGGCGTACGCGGACGGCGTAAAAGCGAGCGCGGCAAACAGCGCTCCCGCGGACGCCTCCAACAATGCTCGCAACGGGCGCATGCGCTATTTTTTTACGGGGGGTGTTTCGGGGCTTTGGGGCGTCTGCTTCTGCCCGTCCACCGCGGGGGGGGAGGGGGGGGGCTTGGGGGTTGCGGGCGCTATCGACGACAGCGTCAACGGTTTTTTGGCGTCGGTTTCCGTCTTGCCCGTGGAGTAGATGTAGCCGAGGTACAGCCCCGCCGAAATCAGAAAAAACAGCACGGTAAGCCTGACCGTGGCCTTGGTTAGGACGTTGCCCGTTTCGCCTCCGAACATGTCTTGCGCGGCGCCGCCGCCGAGGGCCGCCCCCATTCCCGCGTTTGCGTTCGGGCGCTGCATGAGAATCACAAGCACCAGAAGGATACTGACTATAACCAGCACCAACGTGAACAATCCTATAAGTATGGAGCTCATCTATATACCCTTGTTTTCCAAAATGCGGGCGCGATACTGACAAATTTCGACGCCTTATCAATATTTTTTTAACGCGTCCAAGTCGAATCCCGCCCTTTTAAGGCAAACGGCGAAAGCTTTCGGAAGGGGGCACTCTATCTCCATCGCGCCTATTGCCGGCATTCCGAATTTTCCGCCGTCGAACTTTATTTTGAAAAGGTGCGCGCAAAGGCGGGGATAGAGCGGTTTTTCGGCGTAGAGGGGCGCGCCCGGCTTGTATCCCGCCTTGAATTCGGAAAGGAAGACAGAAGGCGTCTTCGAATACAGGGTTTCGCCCACTACGGCGAGCCCGCCCTCGGAGGCGTGCAGCCTTATCTGATGGGGACGGACGGCGGAGGCCTCGGCTTTCCAAAGCCCGTAGTTCCCCGATTGTCCGAGAAGTTCGAACGAGGTCGACGCCCTTTTGCCGAAGCGGTGCGACACCGCCCACGCGCCCCCCTCCACGCGGATCGGCAGATTTATTTCGAATTTTTCCTTTTGGGGCGCGCCGCGGCACAACAGCAGGTACTTAAAATTGAAAAATCCCGACCACAGCGCGTTGCGCAGGGATGAGGCGGAATCCCTATCCGCCGCCAACAGGGCGGCGCCGGACATCTCGAAGTCTATTTGGTTCACTGAATATGGCGAAACCAACCCGAGGCGGAGCAGTTCGCCCTTGCGTGGGTTTTCCCTCATGGCGAGTACCGCCGATTTCGCATGCGGCGCGCCGGGGTAGGAATCGACGAGGACTCCCGCGGGCTTCGATACGGCGGCGTACACACCCTTTCGGGCGCAAAGCACTTCCATGCGAAGCGGCGCGGCGCACAGCGAGCGGGGGGGGAATCCCAATTTTTCCGGAAGGGGTCCGTCGTCCGCCGGTTTCGCGCGGTTTGGAGGCATGCGCGGGCTATTTTTCGTCGGGAAATTTCGCGGAAAGGGCGTCTTCGGTCTGCCTTTCCCTGAAATCCGCCAGTTTTTCCGCGTAGGCGGAATCCGACAACGCCAGTATTTGGAGGGCGGCGATTGCCGCGTTTACCGCGCCGGCCTTGCCTATGGCGAGGGTCAGCACGGGGACGCCGCGCGGCATTTGGACGGTGGACAGCAGGGAGTCCACCCCGTCCGTAGCCCACGCCTTTACGGGAACCCCAAGGACGGGGAGCGGGGTGTTGGCGGCGACCGCGCCCGCAAGGTGCGCCGCGCCGCCCGCGGCGGCTATAAACACCTTTATCCCGCGGCTTTCAGCTCCGCGCGCCAAATCCCGGAGCTTGTCGGGGGTGCGGTGGGCGCTTGCTATGTTTCTTTCGTAGGGTACGGCGAATTTATCGAGCAATTCGGCGCAGTGTTGCATGGTTTCCCAGTCGCTTGCGCTCCCCGTAACTATGCTGACAAGTGGTTTTTTCTCCGGCATGGCGGTTAAGAGTTTTTTGCGCCCCGATGAAATACCCGCGGGGCTTTTTAGGCAAACCTTATTTTTTAATTTTTGCGTTTTGCCCCGCGCGTGCGGAGGCTTTTAAATTTGACACGGCGGAAGGGCGGAACATCCTGTTGCGCCGCGTGTATAGAAGATACTTCAAGCGCCCCCTCGATTTCCTGTTTGCGCTGCTTTTGATTGCGGCGCTTTCGCCCGTATACGCCGTTTTGTGGATTCTCGTCCGCGCGGACATGGGCAGTCCCGTGTTTTTTAGGCAGGCGCGTCCGGGACTCGGGAGGAAAATCTTTTACGTAATGAAATTCAGAAGCATGAATTCGCGCAGGGGACCGGACGGAAAATTGCTTCCCGACGCGGAGAGGCTGACGAAACTCGGCGCCTTTCTCAGGAAAACCAGCCTCGACGAAATACCCCAGTTTTTCTGCGTTTTAAAGGGCGACATGTCCTTCATAGGACCGAGGCCGCTGCTGCCGAAATATTTGCCCTACTACACCCCGGAGGAGGACAGGCGCCACGAAGTCCGCCCCGGGATAAGCGGTCTGGCGCAGGTAAGCGGAAGAAACTGCATTTCGTGGAACGAAAAACTGGCGCTCGACGCGCGGTACGCCGGCAACGTAACCTTTTGGGGCGATGTAAAAATAGCGTTGAAGACCGTTGTAAAAACCTTGGCGTCCTCCGGGGTGCGCGTGGGCGCGGAGGAGCCCCTGGACGTCGTGCGCTCGCGGGAAGCCCGCGGGGGCGCGGAAAAGTAGCGCCATCCGCCGCGTCTCGGGGCGGATTTCCCCCGAATTTCAGCCGCGGATACGCCTTAGGGCGTCGCGCTGCGGGCGGCGTTGCGCCAGCCCCTTGTTCACCTCTATTTTTCCGCCGCCCGGATCCGTTTCCGAGCAATACATGGCGCACGCCATGGTCATGGGAAGGGGGATAAAGTCTTGGACCTGCCTTAGGGTCCACTTCGATTTCGACAGGTATTCGTCGACAAGCGCCGCGTCGGCGCCGGTGCAACCGGGGAAATTGGAAATAAAATACGGGACGATGTATTGTTTCTTCCCCGTGGAGCCGTTTACGCGGTCGAATATGCGCCTGAATTCCGCGAATTCCCCGGGTTTCCCCTTTCTCATAAGGCGCAGGACGCGCCCCGACAAATGCTCGGGCGCCACGCTGATTTGCCCCGACACGTGACCGGCTATTATCTTTTCGGTCTGCCGCGGCTGCATAAGCGCCAAGTCGAGGCGTAAGCCGGAATTTATGAAGACGTTGCCGACCCCCTTTACCGATTTCAGGGCGTCGAGCAGGCGCATAAGCGGCTTTTCGTCGGCGTCGTAGTTCGGGCAGGGCTTGGGGAAGAGGCACGAGAACCTCGCGCATTTTTTGCAGATTTCGGGGTTTTTCGGGCGGTGTCCGTATATGTTGCCCGCCGCCCCACCGACGTCGCTTACGGTGCCGCGGAAAAACGGTTTCGCCGACAGCTTTTCAACGCTTCTCACCACGCTTTGTACGCTTCTGCATACGAGATGCCTTCCCTGGTGCGAAACTATTCCGCAAAAGGCGCAGCCCCCCGGGCATCCGCGGACGACCGCCACCGAATCCTTTACGGTCTCCCACGCGGGGATTTTTTCCGCGTATGAGAAATGGGGGAGTCCCGTGAAGGGGAGTTCACCGAAACGGTCAAACTGTTCCGTGGTCATGGGCGGGCGCGGGGGTTCCGCCAGGAGTATCCTCGAATTCGTGTATTGGACAAGCTTCCTGCCGCACCACGGGTTCATTTCAGCCTCCACTATTTTCGTCTGGCGCATGAGGGCGTTTTTGTCGGAGCATATCTCGGCGTACGGGGGAAGCTCCGCGCAGCCGCCGTCCAACTTGAAGGCGGCGGACTCCCTCCCTCCCAGGTATCTGCACGTTCCGCGCACGCCTTCGAGACTTTTCCCCTCCGCCAACCTTTGGAAAATTTCGAGCATGGTAAGCTCCCCCATGCCGTAGCAGAGGATGTCCGCCTTGGAGTCGACGAGAACCGACGGGCGCATTTTGTCCTGCCAATAGTCGTAGTGGGCGAATCTCCTGAGGCTCGCCTCCACGCCCCCCAGAACCACGGGAAGACCGGGAAAAGCGCGCCGGGCGAGTTGACCGTAGACCACCGACGCGTGCGGCGGGCACATTCCCGTCCTTCCGCCCGGGGAGTAGGCGTCGGTCTTCCGCAACCTCCTGCCTGCGGTGTAGATCTTAAGCATGGAGTCCATATTGCCCCCCGAAACCCCGCAACCGAGCAGGGGTCTGCCGAACACCTTGAGGCTGTCGGGGTTTCTCCAGTCGGGCTGGGCGGCAATCCCCACCCTGTATCCCGCGTCGAGAAGTATTCTCGCTATGAGGGGGGTTCCGAAACTCGGATGGTCCACGTAGGCGTCCCCGCTTACAAGCAGTATGTCCACGGCGTCCCAGCGGCGGGCGCGCATTTCGTCCGCGGTCATGGGAACAAACTTCGTCAGAGATCCGCCGTCCACCGTTCCAGTGGGTGTATCCGCGGGGTGGGGCGCGTTCTCGACGCCGCCGGGCGCGGAATGGTGGGCGATGCAGGACTCGAACCTGCGACATCCTGCGTGTAAAGCAGACGCTCTAACCAACTGAGCTAATCGCCCCCTCTATTCAGAAAAGGTCCCGCAGTCTGCAAAAAAAAAGGCGCTGGGCAAGCATTATTTTCGGCGCGCGGGACTTGCGCGCGGGGTAAAAAAGTTGTTGCATTATCGCCAAAATATTCCAACATCGGGATCTTAACAACTTGAAAACTATGGCACCAGCTAAGGTATTAAAGGAGAAGGACGCCAACAAAAACGTTCTCAGAAACAAAACTCTCGCGGTAATCGGATACGGTTCCCAGGGACACGCGCACGCGTTGAACCTCAAGGACAGCGGATACAAGGTTATAGTGGGCCTCTACCCGAAGAGCAAGTCCGCGGACATTGCGAAAAAGCAGGGGTTCAAAGTGGTACCCACCGCGGAAGCCGTGAAGGCTGCCGACGTCATATTGATAGCGGCGCCCGATATGAAGCAGCCCGACATCTACGAAAAGGACATAGCCCCCAATCTCTCGGCGGGGAAGACCCTTTTGTTCTCGCACGGACTCTGCATACATTCGGGCTTGATAAAGGTTCCGGCGTCGGTCAACGTGGCGATGGTTGCGCCCAAGGGGCCGGGACACACGGTGCGTTCGCAATACCTTGAAGGCAAGGGCGTGCCCGCCCTCATAGCCGTCCACCAGGGCGGCAGAAACGCGAGGGCGGTGGCGCTTGCGTGGGCGGACGGCATAGGCGCAACCCGCGCGGGGGTCATAGAGACCACCTTTAAGGAAGAGACGGAAACGGACCTGTTCGGGGAACAGGCGGTTCTTTGCGGAGGCGTGAGCGCCCTGATTATGGCGGGTTTCGAAACCCTGGTCAAGGCGGGCTACAAGCCGGAAATGGCGTATTTCGAGTGTTGCCACGAGCTCAAGCTCATAGTGGACCTCATCAACCAGAGCGGAATAGCGGGAATGCGCTTCTCCATATCGGAGACGGCGAAGTACGGCGACGTCACCCGCGGTCCGCGCGTGGTTACCGAAAAGACCAAGAAGGAGATGCAAAAGATACTCAGAGAAATCCAGACGGGGAAGTTCACCAAGGAATGGGTTGCCGAGTACAGGAGCGGCCTTAAGAACTACAACAAGCTTCTCGCCGCGGGCGAAAAGCACCTTATAGAAAAGACGGGCCAGCGCCTCCGCTCCCTTATGCCTTGGGCTGCAAAGAGCAACATCAAGGGCGCTCAGGCGTCGTATTCGGCGATAGTCAACGCGAAAAAGTAGAGCTTTTGGGAAAAAAGCGTAAAAGCAAAAAAGCCGTTTCCCGCGGCTTTTTTATTTTTGGAAGAGTGGACGCACCGTTCGTATGCCCTTAAAACTCGCAACAAGGGGGAGCCCCTTGGCGCTGGTCCAGGCGCGCATGGCGGCGGACTTTTTGCGGAGCCGCGCGGCGTCCTCCGGATTGGGAGGGTTGGAATTCGAAATCGTGGAGGTTAAAACCTCCGGCGACAGGCACGGGGACTGGGCGCTTGAAAAGTACGGGGGCGGCGGACTCTTCACTAGGGAGATAGAGGACGCCGTCCTTTCCGGGGACGCCGATATAGCCGTGCACAGCGCGAAGGACCTCCCCGTCCAAGCGTGTACGGGTTTGCGCGTTTTCGGATGCCCGCCCAGGGACGCGGCAAGGGACGTTTTGGTCCTCCGGGAAGCGGTGGAGGAACCCTCCCTTATAGCGTCAGGAAGCCCCAGAAGAAGGGCGCAGTTGAAGGGAATGTTCCCCCGTTCGGTTTGGACGGAGATACGCGGAAACATCCATACGCGGCTGAAAAAGATACTATCGGGGGGGGCGGACGCCACGGTGGTGTCGGAGGCGGCGTTGCTGCGCCTCGGCATAAGGGGGGAGGAGGGCCTTAGGTTCGTACCCCTTTCCCCCGACGAGTGCGTCCCCGCCGCGGGGCAGGGTCTTATAGCGCTGCAGTGCAGGGAGTCCGACGCCGCGTATTTTTCGAAGTTTTCCGACGGCGCGGGCGGGGAGGCTTTCGCCCTGGAAAGGCGTTTTTTAAGCGTCCTGGGCGGAGGGTGCCACGCCGCGTCCGCCGCGTATTTCGACGGCGCGTATTTCAGGTTTTTCCACGAAAATTCGGGAATCCAAAAAGTGGACTTTTCGGGGGTTTCCTCCTTGGAGGGGAAGCTCGCTCTTGTGGAGGAGCTCGCCTCCGGTGTAAAATAGGGCGCGTCTTTGAAATTTCCCATTTACCGCTTGCAAAACGCGCGGAAATTTCGGACTGTTCGCGGCTATGTTGTTCGAGAGTTTTGGTAAATGGCCGTATTTCGACCGCGCCGACACGGACGCCGTTGCGGAGGTCCTCGAAAGCGGAAAGGTAAACCGCTGGACCGGTACGAAAAACGCCGAATTCGAAAAGGCCCTTGCGGATTTCGCGGGGACGCGCCGCGCGATAGCGGTTTCAAACGGGACTGCGGCGTTGGAGCTTGCTCTGGTGGGTATAGGGTTGAAACGGGGGGACGAGGTGGTGACTTCGTGCAGGACCTTCGTGGCTTCCGCCGGATGCGTTGCGGCGCGTGGGGGGATTCCCGTGGTAGCGGACGTGGACGCGAACTCCCAAAACATAAGCGCGGAGACCATAGAACCCCTCTTGACGGAAAAAACCCGCGCGATAATCGCCGTACACCACGCGGGTTTTCCCTGCGACATGGACCCCATACTCGAATTGGCAAAATCGCGCAACCTGTACGTGATAGAGGATTGCGCCCAGGCGCACGGCGCGGAATACAAGGGCAGACCCGTGGGCGGGATAGGGTACATCGGAGCGTGGTCGTTTTGCCAGGATAAAATAATAACCTGCGGAGGGGAGGGCGGGGCGGTCACGGTGGACGACGAAGCCGCATACAAACGCATGTGGGCCTACAAGGACCACGGGCGCGACTACGATTTGGTCTACAACACGGTCCATCCCGCGGGGTTTAAGTGGTATCTCGAAACTTTCGGAAGCAACATGCGCATGACGGAAATGCAGGCGGTTCTGGGGATAAGGGGCTTGGGGCACCTAAGGGATTGGAGCGCGCGCAGGGCGGAAAACGCCGCGGAAATAGACGCCCAAATAGGGGACATTCCCTGCGTGCGCCTTACGGAGGTTCCCGCGTGGGCGCGCCACGCAAACTATAAGCACTACTTTTTTATACGCCCGGAATTCCTCGGAAAGGGCTGGGACGCCCAGAGGATTATCGGGGAGATAAACAACGCGGGAGTTCCCGCGTTCAGCGGAACTTGTTGGAACATATCCCGCGAAAATTGCTTTAGAAGGGCGGGATGGGAAAAAGGGGAAAAAGAACTTCCCACGGCGGCGCAATTGAGGGACACCTCGGTTATGACGCTTGTGCACCCCACCATTTCGCGAAACGAGGCCGCCGAAGCGGGAAGGGTCATAGCGCGTATCCTGCGCGGCGCCTGCGCGTAGCGGGGCGCGGAATGAAAGGCGGAAGGGAGCGTTTCACCCGCTTCCCGTTTCCGGTTTCCCTTATGGGGGAAAGGCGGAGGAGGTTTTTCGGGGAAAGGGGGGACTTTATTTCTTTAAATTAAAAAATAAAAAGCTTGAAAAACTTTGTCTTTCAACTTTACAAATATTTACGTGAAATCCGCTAGAACTTTATTTTTTGCGCTTTTAGTCTTCCTTGCCGCGTCCCCCCTCATCTCCGCGCCGTCGGGCGGCGGGCGGTGCGGTCTGCAGATACCAAAGGGCGGCGTGAAATTCGAAAGGAATGCGAATAAAACCCTCGGCTGGACGCGCATAGAAATTTTACTTAAAGACGTCGACGGCTACGACGGATACCGCGACGTAAAGGTGGACTTCTTTGCGCTCTACAAATTTAAAGGATACAGGGAACCGGTGCTTGCGCTGAAAGGCAAGGCGCGGATCTTGGGAATTGAAAAAGATAAAAGCGCCTCCGTAGTCTTCTACATGCCGCCCGAAGTTTACGATATTTACCGTATCGACGAAAACCCCGCCGCGTGGTACGCGGAGGTTGAGACAGAGGGAAATACGTACCGGAAGAACATGTTTGAGGACGATTCGGGCCCCAACCGGGCGCTTCAAAACGGGGGAATGCGGACGGCGGCGGAAATTATCGAACAGTCGAAGAAGGCTGTGGACAAGGCTTCGAAATCGACCGTCGAGTTGCTGTTCCCCCTGAACGAATGCCCGTTTTACATACAGGCGTTGGAATACGAAAGATTCGGGAAGCGCGCAAAATCCAGGGAGTCCGTCCCCACCTATTTGCCCGCGCGCTGAAAGCGGATATTCTCATGGAATTTGCAAGACCTTTACTTTTTACGGTACTCGCCCTTCTTACGGCGTCCACCGCCGTTTCCTCGCCGTTCGACGGCAACGAAAGTCCCCTTTTGATAATCCCGAAGGACGGCGTAAAATTTGAAAGAAATAAAAAGGACAATTGGACGCGCATAGAAATTTTACTTGTGCGGAATTATCGGGGATGGATGGGAGTAGACAGACTCCCCCTAATAGGCGGCGGCGGCATAAAAGTGGACCTTTGCGCGGTTTACGGGAATAAGAGCGGGGGGACGTCGGCTCTGAAAGGCGGGGCGCGGATATCGGAAATTGAACTCTTGAAAATTGAACGCTTCCGGGAATGGATTCGCGTAGTCTTTTATATTCCTCCCGAAGTTTACAACCTTTACGGTATAGACAAAAATAAAGATCCCGCGGCGTGGTATGCGGAGGTGGAGGCGGCGGGCAAAACGCACCGAAAGAACATGTTCGAGGACAATCCGAAATCCGATTGGGCGGTTCAAAAAGGGGGGATGAAAGCCGCAACGGAAATTATCGAACAGTCGAAAAATGCCATGGAGGAGGCTTCGAAATCCGCCGTCGAAGCGCTGCTTCCCCTAAACGAATGCCCGTATTTCATACAAACCAGGGAAGCCGCCGACCATCGGTGGGAGCTCACCGCCCGTGTAGTGTATCTGCCCGCGCGCTGAAAGCGGATATTCTCATGGAATTTGCAAAACCCCTACTTTTTACGGTACTCGCGCTCCTTGCAGCGCCGCCCACCCTCCGCGGCGCATGGGAGTGTGGTTGCAATGTTTGGATACCGAAGGGCGGCGTGAAATTTGAAAGGAGTCCCAAAACCCTCGATTGGACGCGCATAGAAATTTTACTTAATGCGCAAGTCTGGGATTCGTGGGACTCGCCCGGAGTTCGCGACGTAAAAATAAATTTTCGCCTGGTTTACGGGGAATACCGCAACGACGATACGGCGGAGGCGATGTGGATGTGGGCGGTGAAGGGCAAGGCGCGGATCTTGGGTATATACCGTAAAAGTTCCGTTGTTTTCTACGCGCCGCCCGCGCCGCGCGAACACTACGGGGTAAAAATCAAACCCGTTGCGTGGTATGCGGAGATTTCGAGCGCCGACGACTTCGATGGCTATGGACCCTACAGGAAAAACATGTTCGACGACGACCTGCCCCTCGACAAGTTGGTGCAAAAAATGGGGTCGAAGGCGGTAAACTTTGTTGAAACGGCGAAAAAGGCGGCGGACGGGGCTTCGGAGCTGCCCCGCCTAGCCGGACCGCTGCTTCCCCTGAACGAATGCCCGTTTCACATACAGGCGTTGGAATGGGAGAGATTCGGGAAGCATGCGAAATCCCTCCCCACCTATTTGCCCGCGCGTTAGCGGAGAATCCTTTGCGTCTTCCCGGGGCGGGGCGTCCGCCCCGGCGGTCTATTTTTTATCCCGGCAAAAAAAAGCTTGAAGAATCCCCCGTTGCAAGTTTATGGATATGCGCATGAGCTTTGTTAGACTTTTGTTTTTTACCCTGTCGGCGTTCCTTGCAACGTTTCCCG
>CAZMBN010000004.1:11228-18055 GCA_964564825.1 uncultured Opitutales bacterium | reverse complement strand
AGCTTTGTTAGACTTTTGTTTTTTACCCTGTCGGCGTTCCTTGCAACGTTTCCCGTGCTCCACGCGCAAAATACCAAACAAGTGGGGGAAGAGGGGGGTAAAAAGGAAACTTCCCCCGTTTTTATACCGTTGAACGGCGTGAATTTTTATAAAATGCAGCTTGTTCCGGGAAAGGATGTATGGTGGTTGCGTATAGAAGTTTTGCTCGAGACGGGACTAAACACGAACGAAGGTGCGAGCAACACCAAGTGGGTTCGCGACATCGAAGTGGATCTTTCCGTGATCTACCAAGACAAAAAAGGGCTAATTAAAGACAGAAAAGACAAGGAAGAAGGCAAGGGCGGCGGCGGGAAGGGGCGGATGCTGGCTATGAAAAGCAAGGCGCGTATCTTCGGAGTCGAAGCCGGCGCTATAAAGACTCCCGTCGTCTTTTACATACCGAGCGAGGTTGTGGACGTCCACGGCATAGACGTCGATAAAGAACCTTTCGCATGGCACGTGGAGGTGACCGCGGGGGGTCTGCCGGTTGAAATTAACGAAAAAAACTATAAAAACATGTTCGGCGGCTCGGGAATTAAAAAACTGCTTAAAAACGCGAAAACCGCCGCGAAGCTCCTTGAGGGGTACAAAGAGCTGGTGGAGAGGGTCTCCGCCGCAAACGATAGAGTGTTGCTTCCCCTGAACGAATGCCCCGTTTACATACAAAACAGGGAGCCCATAGACTACGCGAAAGGGAATAATCCTACGGGGAGGAAAACGGGCGCCAGTTCCATCATTCCCACGTATTTGCCCACGCGGTAGGGACGCCGCCGCGGGCGCCGCGGAATCCGCCTTCCCCCCAAAAAAAGAAAAACGTTTAACTTTAGAAAAATGAGTTCGAAGAACAAACTTATAATAAACTGCGCCGCCACGCACGTGAGCGCGGCGGAATTCGGCGTTTCGGGGGGCAGGCTGGTGCTTGAAGACTTCCGGACGCAAAAGCTTTCCTACGACTATTCCGTCCAGGAGGATTGGCTGCCGGCCCTGAGGCGCGGGTTGCGCGCCTTGAAGGTGTCGGGGAAGGCCGCGGTTATAGCCCCCCCCATGCTCCTCCTCACGAAGACCATAAAAATTCCCCACGTGGAGGAGGCGCGCCAAAAGGAGGTTATATCGTTCGAGGCGGAAAAGAGCATACCCTATCCCATAAAGGAGGTGTCGTGGGACTACCAGATAATGTCGGACGACGGCGTGGAGACGGAAATATTCCTCAGCTCGATGAAGGCGGACGCCGCCGACGAATTTTGCTCCGCCCTGGCGGACGCGGGCGTAGTTCCCGAGGCGATAGAGTCGGGGTCGATCCTCGACTACAACACGTGGAAGTATTGCGGCCTCCCCCCGGACGTGGTTATTTTAAACGTGGGGGCGCGCTTTACCAACATATTGATCGCCAGGGACGACGGCATATTCGTGCGCGGCATACCCGTGGGCGGAAACACCCTCACCCAGGTTATAGCCGATTCCTCCGGGAAAAGCTTCGAGGACTCCGAGGAGGACAAGCTCGGGTTTTTCTCCAAGAACGGCGGGGGTGGTTCCGGCGCCGAACCATTTAAGAGTTCCGCCGAAGCCGTGATGAAGAGGCTCGGCGACGAATTGAAGAGGTCGATATTGAACTACCGGCGCATGGGCAGGGTCAACGCGCCGAACAAAATCCACCTCGCGGGGGGGGCGTCTTTGCTTCCGGGTCTGGCGGAGTACCTTGCGGAGACGCAGAAGATGAGCGTTGACTACCTCGAGGCGACGTCGGGCTTGGCGGTCTCGCCGCGCGTGGACCAGACTTTGCTCGCCGACAACACCATCAGGCTCAGCGAGGTCATAGGGGAGGCGGCGCGCCTTGTCCTTCCCCAATCCATGGGGATAAACCTGCTTCCGAAACACATAGTGGACGAGGCCGTGTTCGCCCGGAAGCGCCCGTACGTGCTCGCGGGCGCCGCCCTTCTTGCGGCTTCGGTGGTCCCCCCGTTCCTCTTCCTTAAGAAGTCCGCGGACGGTCTAAGGGAGCAGACCGCCGCTTTCGACGGGCGTATCCCCGCGTTGAGGCAACGCGCCGAAGACCTTGTCCGCTACGGCGGCGACGCGAAGGCCGTGGAGGCCAAGATAGCGGGTCTGGAGGGTTTGGCGATGTCGAAGGCGAATTGGATCAACCTGTTCATAGATTTGGAAAACAGGTTGATGGAGCAAAAGGACGTTTGGCTTGAAAACTTGAAGGTGGTGCGGAGCGGTTCGGGGGCGTCGCAAAAATACAACCTGGAACTGACGGGCGGAATGCTCATACGCGACGTGGGCGCCGACACCTACGACCCCGAAAAAGTTACGGAAAGGATAACCAACCTGCTGGCGTCCTTCAAGAGTTCCGCCTTCATCAAGGACTACGAGAACGTCAAGACCGACCCGAGCAACCCGCGCATAGTCAAGTTCGACTTCACCCTGGTTGTGAACCCAGACAAACCCATATAACTTTTACCCGGGAAGGATTGGATTCTATGAAATATTTCGGCAAATATCCCGTTTTCTTCGTTCTCACGGCGCTCCTGTGCCTGGCGTTCGCGGGCGGCGCCGCCTACGACGTCTATTACGCGGGGAAGCGCGACGACGCCGCAAGGCGCCTGGCGGGCAAAATGAAGGAGTACCGCAAGGCGCTCGCCGGAGACCCGACGCAGGCGACGCTCGACAAGGCGAAAGCCAACATAGAACTTTTGCAAAAGCACCTGGATTTCCTCCAGAAGGACCTCACCCGTTCCAGCGGCGACATCTTTAAGGGCAAGCCCGGCGAGGAGGGCTACGAACTTGTGGAAAAGCTCCGCGGTATGGTGGACAATTGGCGCAGAACCGCGGCCGATTTGGGCATAATAGTAGCCTCCGAGATGGATTTCGGCTTCAAAAAATACGTTGCGGCGAAAGCGACTCCGCCGAAGAAGGAGTCCATCCTTCCCATATGGCGGCAGGCGTGCGTCTTAAACTACGTCAACCAAAAGCTTTTCAAGTGCAAGACGGAGAAGTCTCCGATGTACATATTGTCGGTGCAAAGGGAATTGCTCCCCTCAGAAATCGAGAAGGAGCAAACCGCGAAAAAGAAGCGCGGCAGGACGCTTAGGCGCAAGGAATCCGATTCCACCTCGGGCGACAACTTCAAGATAGACCCCGCAATCACCGCCCGCAAGGAGGGGAGTCTGGACACGATAGCGTACCGCTTCGTCTTTGCGGGGCACACGGACGTGCTCCGCCGTTTCCTCAACCAACTTAAGGATTTCGACGCCATGTTGGTGGTCAGAAGCATAGGGGTGAGACCCATACTCCCCGACGAATTGCCGATGCCGGAAGGCGAGGATGCGGGGGAATCCCAGCGGCAGTCGGTGTCGGGCGACGGAACGAGCGCGGATTCGATATTCTCGAACGCCTCCGCCCCCGAAAGCCAAAACCAAAACGGGGAGGCTTCGCCCGCGCCGGAGACCCCGCAACAGGACGCCGGGGACAAGGAGGGCGCGCAGGACGGCGCCGCCGCCCCGTCGAACGGCGGGGAGGCTTCGTCCGCGCCCGCAGTTTCGGAGCAGGAGCGCGAGCCCGTTGTGGAGAACAACCTTTCCGAGTTCACGGTGGTCGTGGAGTTCGTGGAATTGACGAAGGACGCCCCCAAGGCGGCCGCCCCCGCGGACGGCGGCGTTAAGACGGACGAAAACGACGCCAAACAGCAGGACACAAAATGAAAATCTTCGATAAAATATTTCTAACAGCGGCGCTTTTGGTGTTCGGCGCATCGTGCGCCTACTATTTCCGCGCCTCGCCCGAAATAGAAGAGACCGCCGCGCGCACCGCGTCGTGCCTTTCTGAAAAGGCGAAGGGGATAGAATGGAAGGACGTGGTCGTTAAAAAAATCAACCCCCTCCAAATAGAATGGCCCGAGGTGAGGGCCCAGGACGAGGAGGGCAAGTGGTTTTTCCAGGTTTTCACCCCTCCGCAAATCTGGGTGGATTCCAAGGGGAACTTTGTGACGGAATCCCCCTATATGAAGGAGGTGGCTCGCCAGAAGTTCGCCTTTTCCTACGAAGGGGTGTCGAACGAACCCTATCCCATAAAGTACAAGGGATACTACGGCACGGTGGAGTCTCCGCGCATAGAGTTTTTGAACGAGAACACCAAGTTCCAATTTTCGGGAAGGCTGAACGAGGAAATAGTCGTCCCCGAACCGTCCACGGGAAAGCCGATGAACCTCGGCTTGACCGTGAAATCCTTCAAACTCGGGCGCGTAACGAACCCGGTAAACGGCATAATAACGCAGGTTGCAACCATAGTGTTGTTCGACAAAAAACTTGGGCGCGACATAACCATAGAGTCCGACAAGGAAACCCTGCTTAAGGAGGAAAGCCGCATGGGATTCGTTGCGAACGACGGCGCGAAGTGGTACGTCAAGAAGGCCGGCGACAGCACCGTCCACAAGGGGGCGCGCTACGTGGTGAAGTCGCTCGACATGGACAAGGGCGAGGCGCTGATAGAAATGACGCCCGCGGACCCGAAAATGGAGACCAGGACGATGAGGCTTTCCTCCGCGGGGGTTGAAAACGCCGATTCGGCGAAAAAATAGTTAAAAAAATAAAAATAAAGCTTTAAATTTAAAAATAAAGGGTTAACCTATCCACCAATTTCAGAAAAACAGCGAAATACTATGAAAAGCAACAGATTCCAGAAACGAGCCTCGACGGTTGCGGCGGTGTTTGCCGGAGCCGTTCTCGCGGTGTCTTCGTTCGCGGCCCAGGCGGATAAGACGCAGGAGAAAATAGATTTGATGGTTACGGCCGTCCAAGCCCGCGACATCGGAGATCTGAAAGCCGCCAAGCAGGCTCTTGAGGAACTCATTAAGATTACCCCGGACGACGAGGGGGTGCAGCGCATGCTCGCCGACATAAATTCCGACATAGAGCGGCAGTCGAAGGGCGAGGCGCCCGTCCTGTCGGGCGCGAAGGCGGCCGCGACCGCCGGGGAGTCTTCGGACGCCGCGGTCGAGACCGTGGACGCCGCAATGGCGGAGTCGCTGCGCAAGCTTGAACTTTCCATAGTGGCCGCCTACGACCTCGTGGACGAGGCCTACGACCTCATGGACGAGGGAAAGTGGGCGGACGCGGAACAGAAGCTGTCCTTCGCCGAAAGCAAGGTGGGCAGCCACGAATACAATCCCGTAAGCGACGACGTCCGCGCCGAAATCAAGCGCGCCAGGGCGGTTATGGCGAGGGAGCGCACGCAGATAGCGATGGCGGAGCGCAACGTTCCCGACGCCCAAAAACACGCCGAGGAATACGTTGCGGTCGAGGACGACTCCGGCAAGGCCGACGAACTCAAGTCGAAGGTTGAAAAATTCTCCGACGATCCCAAGAGCCACACCATTGCGGACGTCAACCCCAATTTCGCCGTAAGGCAGGCGAAGGTCAAGGTGCTTTTGGAAAAAGGCAGGCGCCAGTATCTTTACGGGGATTTCGGCGGGGCGAAATCGACTTTCCGCACCATAGAAACCCTCGACGCCAACAACGTCGAGGCGAAGGCGTACCAGCGCCTGATATCGGAAAAGCTTTCCACCACGAGCAGGCTTTCGTACCTCGCAACCCGCGAATCCATGTTGAACGAGGTGGAGAACGCGTGGACGCGCCCGCAGGTCTATTCGGGAGGCACGGCCGGGGGCGACAACCAGAAAATCTCCTCCGTGATAGATTCCAAGTTGAGGGATATCGTAATCCCCAACGTGAGCTTCCCCGATCCCGGAGTTCCCCTTGCGCAGGCGATAAACACCTTAAGCGTACTTTCCGTGGACTACGACAAATCGAACGACGCCAAGAAGGGGGTCAATATAGTCCTCTTCGATTCGGCGGCGGAATCCAAGAACGTGGTGCTGACTTTGCGGGATCTCTCCCTTGGGCAGATACTCGACTGGGTGACGCAGCAGGTTGGATACCAGTACGACGTGGAAAAGGATACGGTTGTAGTCCGCAAGGCAACGGGCGAGACGGGCGCCACGATGGAAACGATGGACTTCGCCGTGAGCCAATCCGCGTTGACGCGAATAAAAGGACCCACTACTCCGTCCGAGGAGGGAGGAGAGGCCAACGTCTTCGGCGGAGGCAACGCGGGCGGAGCTCCCGCGGGCGGCGGAGAAGCGGGCGACTCGGAAGCCATAAAGAATTTCCTTATAAGGGCGGGCGTGCAGTTCGGTCCCGGCTCTTCGGCGACCTACGCCGACGGAAAGCTTTGGGTTTGCAACACTAGGCGCAATTTGGACAAGGTCCGCACGATACTGCTTCGCTTCAGCGAGGTAAAGCAGGTTGAAATAGAATCCAAGTTCATGGAGGTGAACCAGGGCGCCCTCAGGGAGCTGGGATTCAACTGGAACGTGAGCAGGGGCGACGGGAAAACCCTGTTTAGAACCTTCAATAGGGACGAAGCGGGCGAATTGCCCTACATGAACAACCGCACATTGGCCATGCAGGGAAACACTTTCCAGACTAGCGATATCATAAACGTCGCTGATAGAGATGGCGCATCGACAACCTTTGAGAAGTTATTCCCAACCATACCGAGCGCCATAAACGACGCGACAGGGGCGGCAATGACCACGGATTCCATTCTGGGGGTGATAAACGGCTACAACTTGGAGCTTGTGGTTGACGCCCTGGAGCAAAAGGACGGCAGCGATTTGCTTTGTTCGCCGAAAGTTACGGTGCTTTCCACGCAGACCGCCACAATCACGGTTTCGCAAAGAATGCGCTACCCCGACAGCTATTCCGACATGCAGTCGAACGTCGGTACGA
>CAZMBN010000004.1:0-11128 GCA_964564825.1 uncultured Opitutales bacterium | reverse complement strand
CAAAGAATGCGCTACCCCGACAGCTATTCCGACATGCAGTCGAACGTCGGTACGAGCGGAGCGGATGAAACCGGCAGATATGGTTCGGCGGGCGTAACCATTACGCCCGGTACCCCTCAAGATTTCCAAACCCAGGAAATCGGCGTGGTGATGGAAGTCACCCCGACCGCGGACGACGACGGCACCATCAACTTGAAGTTCAACAACGTGAGCGTTACGGAATTCGAGGGCTTTATGGAGTACGGCGGCGTGGCGTTGGCGATATCTTCCGGCATTACCGTTACGGTGCCTTCGGGCTTCATACAGCCCGTGTTTAGCGTAAGGGAAATCCGCACGGAGGTCACCGTGTTCGACGGCGCGACGGTTGTAATGGGGGGACTGACCCGCGAGGACGTCCGCACCATAAACGACCAGGTTCCGATTCTCGGCGACATTCCCCTTATAGGAAGGCTCTTCCAATCCAAGGGCGAGACGCGCCAGAAGCGCAACCTCCTGATATTCGTGACCGCCAACACAATCTCCCCCGGAGGTTCCGTGGGCCGCGAACAATTCCAGGAGATGCGTCCGGGAAGCGTCTATCAAAACCCCACCGTTATCTCCCCGGGAGGTTCCGTCCAGCGCGTGCTTGAAGGTGCGAACGATACGGCGGAAGGCGAAAATAAAGAGGAGAAGTAAAGCCGTAGACGAAAACTTGAAAGGAAGACTCCCCGCGCGAAAACGGGGAGTTCTTTTTTTTTGAGCGGAGGGTGGGAAAAAAGGGTCGGAATGTCCCGTTTTACGCTTGTGTTTTTTGCGGAATTTTTTAGGAATCGGCGTCCCGGAAAGAAGGAAAACGGAGGACGATATATGAGATGTATTGGAATTTTATTCGCTTTTGCGGCGCTTGCGTCCCACGCGTTGGAATACGACGTTTCAACGCGCGGGGTCGCCTTTAAACTCGGGAACGAAACGGTTTTAAGCTCCCCGGCGCAGGGGCTTTGGACCGTGGCGCAGGATTGGTCCGCCGACGGCAAACCGTGCGAATTTACGCGCGTTTTCCCCTCGAGAATAGACGCCGGCGACGGTTGGACCGCGGCGTACGGGGAGGCGAAAACCCGCGGGGGCGTTTGGCGGTTCAAGGATGTATATTCCAAGAAGGGAAACATGGTAAAATGCGTGCGCCGCTACGAATACAGCGGAAAGGATGCGGAAAAAGTATCGTTGCAAAACGAGTTCGTAGTTCCCGTGAAAAGCGACAGGCTTCTCGTCCCGGGCGTCCTATACTACGGTAATCCGTCGGGATACAGGAACGGCGGGAAGAAGATCGGGAAGGGGTTCGTTTTGAGCGCGGACGCCGCGCCCGGCGTCGAGAGGGTGCCTACATTCTCCGAAAAGGACTCCCCCGACGTCCTGTTCGAGGAGCACAGGCTTCCCATGCCCTTCGCGTGCATAGAGTTTTCCAAGGGCGCAAAGATCTATTCCGCGGCGCTGCACACGGTCCCCTCCAAGGCCGCCTACGGGAACGTGCCCGACCAGTGGTGGAGCCTCGGGGCGCAGTTGCGCGCGGATTGCACGGCGCTCGTATCGTCCTCCGGGGCGGTTGCGTACAACGGAAAGTGGGGCAGGATAAAGAGCCTGCAAACGACGGGACACGCCTACCCCGGTTCCTACCTGAACGTCAAGGACGGCGCCGTCATACAGAAGATATTCTACATATCGGCGGCGGAGTGCCGGGAGGGGTCGGGCTTTATGCAGGCGGTGGACGCCTCCATCGATATTTTCGAACCCTACGGCGCCGAGGGCATGCCCGCGTTCGGCGACATAGTAAAGACCAAATACGAATTTTCGCGCGCGCGCTACGCCGAGGGGGAAAACTACGCGGGCTTTTTAATGCATTCCGCCGACAATATGAAACGGAGGGCGAAATTGAAGCAAAGCAGGGAGGACATAGTTATGGGCTGGTGCGGACAGGCGGCGGCGCCCGGATACGCCTACCAGCACCTGTACGGGTTCGGCGACGCCGAAAAAATGCGCTCCATGGTGCAAAAATCCATGGACTTTCTAAGCACCTCGCCCTTCGGCGACAGGGGGTTCAAGGTGCGCTACGCGGCGGATTCCAACGAATGGTACAGCGACGACTACGTTTCCCAGGGGCAGGCTTTGGAAAACGTTTTGATGGCGGTGGACTCCGCCAAAAAAGCCGCCGCCGCGGGCGCCGCGCCCTTCGACACCTCGAGATGGGAGGCGTTTGCGAAGAGGGCGTGCGCCTTCCATTCCGACAGGATACTCGACGGCGGCTGGCGTTCCGTCTCCACCAACGAGGCGTTTTTTGCCGCCCCGCTCGCGCTGGGCTACAAGATTTTCGGCGGGGAAAAGTTCAAGGCGGCGGCCCTGAAAATTGCCGACGTTTTCGCCGAACGACACTTGGGCATGCGCGAAGTCTATTGGGGCGGCACGCTCGACGCCGTAGGGGAGGACAAGGAGGGGGCGTGGGCGGCGTTCCAAGCCTTCCTTGCCGCGTACGACGTTACGGGCCTCAAAAAATACCTCGACTACGCCAAGCACGCCGCGTACGCGGCGCTCACCTACACCGTGGTGTGGAGGATAGACATGCCCGCGGGACGCCTTTGCGACAACGGTTTCAATTCCACGGGATGGACGGCGGTTTCGCCCCAGAACGAGCATTTGGACGTGTACGGGGTGTTGCTTTCCCCTCAAATCTACCGCATGGGGAAACTGTTGAAGGACGAACGCCTGGAGAAGTTGGGCAGGGTGATGTTCCTTTCCTGCGGCCAGCTTTTGGACGAAAACGGCGCGCAGGGGGAGCAGATACACCATACGAACTACGCCCAGCACGACACAAGTTTGCAAAGCGATTGGCGCACCTTCCGCGGGGGATACGTGGAGGGTTGGACCCCCTTTTGGATAACCGCCCACTTCCTAAACGCCGCGGCGCAGTTTAGGGAATTGGGGGCGCCCTTCGCGAAATAGGGGGAGATTACGTTCCCGTTTTGTTCCCCAAAAAAAAGCTTCCAAAGAGGGGGATTTTCGGACAGCATCGGTTTCCATGGATTCGATTTTTAAGGACAAGGTGGCGTTCGTAAGCGGCGCGGGGCGCGGCATAGGGCGCGAAATTGCGCTCCGCCTGGCGAAGGGGGGTTGCGAGGTTCTTTGCGCAAGCAAAAACCCCGCGTCCTGCTCGAAGACGGCGGAGGATATAAACGCCGCAGGGGGGCGCGCGGAGGCGTTCCCCTTCGACGTATCCGAGCCCGGCGAATGCCGGGATGCCTGCGCCGCGATATTGAAGGGGCGTCCGAGGGTCGACATAATAGTAAACAACGCGGGGATCACGCGCGACAACCTTTTGATGAGGATGTCGGACGCCGAATGGAACGAGGTGTTGTCGACCAACCTTTCGTCGGCCTTCTACATTACGCGCAACCTGGTTTTGCCGATGATGCGCAACAAATGGGGCAGGATAATCAACATAGCCTCCATTTCGGGGCAGGAGGGCAACGCGGGGCAGGCCAACTATTCCGCGGCGAAGGCTGGCTTGGTGGGCTTTACAAAGACCCTTGCGCGCGAACTCGCCCCGAGAAACATCACCGCCAACGCCGTCGCCCCCGGATTTATAGAAACCGACATGACCGCGGCTCTTCCGCGTGGAATAATGGAGACCATAAAGGGGCACATACCGCTTAGGCGCGCGGGGCAACCCGCGGAAGTGGCGGGAATAGTGGCGTTCCTCGCCTCGGAGGAGGCGGGCTACATAACGGGGCAGGTGGTGTCGGTAAACGGCGGTCTTGCGATGTAGCAACCCCGCGGAGGGCGCTTTTCCTACGGCGCCCGTTCCAGCCTACGGCGGAAGTCGGCTTCGGAAATTCCCGTAATTTCCTCGAAGACGGCGAAGTCGAAGTTGGGAAGCGCCAAAGTCCGCCTTAGGTCCTCGGCGCCGGCATCCTCGAAGGCCTTCTTCGGGTCCGGTCCGTTCAGCCAGAGGGGGATTTTTACCTCGCCCGGAGGCACGGGGCAGGGTTTGTTGAACATCATGGCGGGCGCGGGGACAGTGTTGAAATGCCCCGTATGGAAGTCGCCCACGTTCCATTTGCCGCAGTTTCTGTCGCCCCTGTTGAAGGAGCCCGTGTTGGCGTTGCCCGTGTTGAACGAGCCCGTATTGAAGGAACCCGTGTTGTGCGAGCCCGTGTTGCGGTGCCCCGTATTGAAGTCGCCCGAATTCGAGCTTCCCTTGTTGAAATCGCCCACGTTGTCCGTCCCCTCGTTGGAGTCGCCCGTGTTGAAGTCGCCCGCGTTTAGGTTCCCCGTGTTGCGGCTTCCCCTGTTGAAGTCGCCCGCGTTGCGGCAACCTATGTTTCTCGTTCCCGGATTTCCCGCGCCCGCGTTGAAGTTTCCGTCGGGGGCGGTTCCCCTTAGAAGGTCTTCGGTGGCGTCGCGAAGAAGCCTAATCCTTGCGCAACGGAGCTGTTTTTGGACTCCGCGCGCCCCGGAGACGTCCTCGGCGCCGTCCGTCTGCGCCTCGTAGATTCTAAAGCCCTTTTCGTACCAGAAATTCCAGTACTTGGATACGTAGTACGCGTCTTTGGGCGACTTCGCGTTTTCCGCGGGCGGCAACCACGCGCCCGGGGAATCCCCCTTTGGAAGGTAGGGGGAATAGTCGAATTCCTTCGTGGGCGAGAATCCGTCCGCCCTCAGGACCTTGTAGTATTTTTCCCCTCCCAAACTACAAGGTCTTTAGGATTTCCGCCGCGGCGGAGGCGTTCGCCCTTATTTCGTCCAGCCTTTGTTCCGCCACCGCGCGCGCGTCGGCGAGCCACGAGCCCCCCACCGCGGCCACCAGGGGGTTGGAAAGCACACGGCGCAAATTCCCGGGGTTTACGCCCCCGAGGGGTATGAATTTCACCCCGAGGTGCCTGTATGGGGCGGCCATCGAATTCAGATACGATTCGGGAAAGCCCGACGCCGGGAAGTACTTAAGAAGCGTGCAGCCGTTTTCGAGCGCCGTTTCTATGTCGCTCGGGGTGGCTACGCCCGGGGCGAACGCAAGCCCCGACTCGGCCGCCGCCCTTAAGACCCTCGGATTCGTTCCGGGCGCCACGCCGAAGAGGGCGCCCGCGTCGAGCGCCTCGCGCACCTGCGAGGGGGAGAGCACCGTACCCGCGCCCGCGTACACGCCGGGAAGCTCCCTTCTTATCCTTGCCAAGGCTTCGAGGGCGGCGTCCGTGCGCAGGGTGAGCTCCACGGCGGAAACTCCGCCGTCGAGCAGCGCGCGCGCTGCGGGAACGGCGTGCTCCGCCTTGTCGACCGTCAACACGGCCACTAGTTTTCTCTTTTCAATTTCTTCAAGCACGTTTTTTTTTCTTTATTTGCTTTGTCCTTCAATCCAGCCCGTCTACAAGGCGGTTTTGAAGGTGTTAAAAAGGGCTACGGATTGTAGTGGTCCTCCTTGTTGGGAACCATGCCCGGCAGCAAAAAGAGCATGAGAAGGCATACCGCAGCGAGGCCCGCGCAGAACAGAAATAGCGTCTGGAATTGGCAAAACTTTACGTCCCACTTCGTCCACGCGGCGGCGAGCATCCCCCCGCCCAGCATGAAGGATGTCAAGCCCCTGCTTGCGGCGGTGCCCAGGAACTGGTAGGTTTGCACGAAGGCGCTGGCCATGGAAATACTGGTGGGCTTGGCGAGAGCCAAAATCTCCTGCGTCAGGTAACAGTAGAAGCACCCGTAGCCGAAGCTTCCCAGAACGTAGAGGGCGGTCGCCGCATACCCCGCGTAGGGAACGTCGGCGCCGCAAAAGAAGAGCCCCGCGGGCGTTATTATATATACGGCGTGGACCACGAGCTGGAGGTTTCTCATTCCGAGCGCGGCAACCAGCTTCCCGTAGAGCAGGTACGCCGCTATCATCCCCGCCAGCCCCACGGCGGAAACCTCCTGGACGAAGCCGTCGCCGAGGTTCAAGCCGCTTTTCATGTAAATGAGAGTGAGGGGCAGCACCGCGGCGTAGGCGAAGCATAGAAACGCCACGTACGCCGAAAATCCGGTCAGCGACCCGTTCGAGACGGTTTCGCGCATGGTCCTTCCCAGTTCGAGTTTTCCCCCGGAGTGTTCGGGAAGCCTGATTTTGGAAATGAAGTAGGTGCGCCCCATGACCATGACGCCTATTGCGGCTATCACCGCCTGGAGAAACCAAAGGGGCGGCTTTTCGCCCATCAGGCGTCCTATAATCCAAAAAGCCGCCGCCGTTATCGCGTAGTAGCTGAACCTAAGAAGCCCCAGGAAGGACGCGCGTTCCTCCGGCAGGAGTATGTTGCCCAGAACCACGTACCAACCCATGGGCCAAATGGCCTTGGAGGCGCAGTAGGCGAAGCACCCAAAAAACGCCGCGTACTTTGCGTATTCCGCGCCGAACACGGGCGCCGCCGCCATAAACAGGAGTGACGACGTTCCTATGTAGGACGACCACGCCACCGTCCTGTGCGCCCCTATCTTGTTGACGAGTCCCGAGGCGGGTATCATCAGAAGGGCGGACGCCACCGCCACAAGGCTTGTGGAAAGCATCGCCATGGAATCCCCCGACTTCAGCATGGCGAGGTAGAGTATTACCACGGCGCTGCTGTCCATCATGACGTCGGAGAAACAACCGAACCACGTGGAGGCGTAGGCGTACAGGCGGAATTTTTTCCTTTCCGCGTCGCTTAGGGTGTGTACAAAATCATTCATTTCCGTTTACCGTCCTTTCCGAGCGTCTTTCAAAGGGTTGTCCGTCGACGGGAAGGCTCCACCGGGGGCGCTTCCTAAATTGCGAGGCGAATTTTTTCTTCAACACCCCCTTCTTTTCGAGGTGCACGTAGCATTCGGTGTCGCACGCCTTGGCGCATATGCTGGCGCAGTAGGCGTGGCGTATGGGAAGGCAGAAGTTCGTTTGGTCTATGATTTTGCGCGCCCTCTTGGAGTCGAATACGGCGTCCCCGTTCATTATCGCCGTCCTGTCGGGTTCGTCGGCGTAGGCGTAGGACGTCGGCAGGAACGGGTTTTTCGAGGCGTTCGCGCCCACGTAGTAGACCGCGCACCTCCAGCGGTCGAGCTTCCCGTCCGGGGCTATGGCGTGCCCCGGGCACGCCTTGACGCATTCGCCGCATTTGTCGCACAATTTCGGTTCCGGGACGGGGTCGGGTTCGATTTCGGCGTCGGTTATTACGAAGGCGTACCTCTGGAAGGGTCCGAACTCCTCCGTGAGGATTGTGCCGTGGAGACCCCTTTCGCCGAGTCCCGCGTCCACCGCGCACTGTTCGAAGTCGAGCTGGTGTTCGGCGGTTTTCCCGCGGTATATCTTGCCGTAGACCATTTCGGGATTGGTGCCGTCCTCCTCCGCCATGACGAGCTGGTTCCTCCTCTGGGGAAGGGCGTCGTATCCCGCGTCTTCAAGGATGTTGCACGCCCTGAGAAGGGCGAATGGAAGGACGGTCTCCTCCAGCGTTTCCAAGCCGACCGTGGAGAAGTGGTGGTACGCCGTCCCCTCCTCCACAAGCCGCCGGGCCCCCCTGAGTTGCCGCGCCGCCGCGCATACAACCGTCTTCGCCTCCGGCATGAGAATCTTTACGTTGGGATCCTTGAAGCGTGCGGCGTCGCCGAAGCGGACTATGTCGATTCCGTCCCTGCGGAGTTGTTCGACTATTCGTTCCTTGAGAGTGCTCATAAAACCTTTTTCTCCTTTAGATGTTTGTAGCAGGCGGTGTCGCATTTCTTTCCGCACAAGCACGGCGAATAACCCGTGGGGGCGGTTGGAAGGAAATCTATTTTTTTGTATATTCCCCTGGCGGACTCCCTGTCGAACACCTTTTCGCCGTTGATTACAGCCTCCCTTTCGGGGTCGCCCTCGAGGAATTCGTCGGTCATGAAGGGGTTCGATTTGTGCGCCCCGCGGTAGTACACGGCGCATTGCCACGTGTTTATGGAGCCGTCCGGGGCTATGGCGTGCCCGGGGCACGCCTTTACGCATTCGCCGCAGTCGTCGCACAGCGTCCCCCCGAAGGGCTCGTCGCATTCCAGGGGGGCGTCGGTAACTATGAATACGAACCGCGCGTAGGGTCCGAACTTCGGCGTTATCACGTGCCCGTTCTTTCCCGCGGCGCCCAGCCCGCATATTTTCGCCGCCTGGTTGAAGTCCATTATGACCTCAGGGACGGTCTTTCCCTCCTCGACGGGCTCGGCGTACACGAGTTCGTAGGTGTCGCCCAATTCGGGGTTGGTGGTTTTGTCCCCCTTGATTCGGAGGTTGGAAACGTTCCTTTGCAGGCAGGCGTCGTAGCCCTCGTCCTCTATCAGCGACGCCATCTTAAGAAGGAATATCTCCGACATCTCCTCGTCGATGTACTTCGTCCCCAGCTGCGTGTAGTTGAAGAACTGCTTGCCCCTTTCCATCACCTTGTAGAGCGCCCTGGGCACGCGGAACGCGAACCCTATAACGCACGCGGCGGCGGGGAGAATCGACTTCGGATTCCTCTGCGGATTGGTCCCCTCGAAGTATTTTATATCCCCTATCCCCACGGCGGACGCGCCGAGTTCCAGGGCCCTTTCCTTTATTTTTTGCGCGGTCAACATGGTAAATCCTATCTGTCCATAGCCCAAGCCTTCGCCCGCGTGCGCAGCGGGCGTTTAAATTTTCCGTTGAGGGCGCCGCCCTTCTTTTCGAGCATGCTTTCGCAGCCGCGCAGGCAGCCGCCGCATTTCGCCATGTTGTAGCCCACCCACGAGGGGAAGTATTTTTCGAGTTCGCCGTAGCATTTCAGGCACTCCTCCACGTTCGACGGCTTTTTGTTCAAGAGCAGGTCCAAGTCGCCGTTTTTGTCCTCCTTCCAGATTTCCTTCGGGACGAAGGGGTTGAACTTGGGTCCGCCGTGGGCGTAGAAGGCGTAGCACTTCCATTCGTCGAGTTTTCCCCATTCGCAGATTTTTCCGCCCACGTCCACCTTTACGCTCTTCTTCGGGTCTATGCAGCCGCCCGGGCACTCCCTCACGCACGCCATACAGCGGCGGCAAAGGGGCTTTCCCGAATAGAGCGGGTCGGGTTCAAGCTCGGCGTCGGTGAATATGAAGGCGAGGCGTTGCCTGGGTCCGAACTGGGGGCTCAGGAACATCTTCGACCACCCTATTTCGCCCAGTCCGCACGCAACCCCCGCAAGCCTGAAGTGGATGAGTATGTCGGGCGGAACCTGGCCCGGGCGCGCGGGGCGCGCGGGGAGGGCGCGGTTGTAGTCCCATTTCCAAAGCGGGGCGCCGCTGCTTTCAAGTTCGGATATTTCAAGGTGCTCCTCGGGCGATATCGTTTTGCCGGGCGTGCCGTCCATGTCCGACACGCAGCCGCGCGCGCCCGTATTGCGGTACGCCACGGCCTCGTATCCGTGGTCCTCTATGAGCCTGCCCACCTGGTACAACACCGCGGGCGCGGATATTTCGTTTATGCCGCCGTACGCCATGGAGGGGTACTGGTAGAACTGCGTTCCCTCCTCGATTCCCCTTTGCAGACCCCTCGGTATGCGGAAGAGCATGCCGATTATCGACTTCGCCTCGGGGAACAGTTCCCTGGGGTCCATCTCCTTTGGGGTCGATTCGAAACGCGCCATGTTCCCCACGCCGCAGGCGTCCGCGCCCGCGGCGAGGGCGGCCGCCTTCACCATCTCACTTGTCAGTTTTTCCATATGTTGCAATTTGTCCGTGTTCAAGATAGCTTTCCATGTCCACCGTTGCGTTTTTCTGCACTTCGTCGCAATAGCCGCATTCGGGGCAGTTTTTGCCGCACCCCAGCCGCTTTTCGGCGTATCCCGCGGGTATT
This sequence comes from uncultured Opitutales bacterium, assembly GCA_964564825.1. Lineage (GTDB taxonomy): Bacteria > Verrucomicrobiota > Verrucomicrobiia > Opitutales > Intestinicryptomonadaceae > Merdousia. The sequence continues at coordinate 1,302 of CAZMBN010000004.1, read as the reverse complement.
TTCGCGTTTTCAACCGCCGCGGGGTAGAGGCTTTGCGAGTGGCTGGGTTCCGTCAAATCGAGGAGGTTCCCCGCGTAGTGCGCCGCGCAGTACGCCCGCACCACGGCGGCGGGGTTTCCGTTGGTTCTCGTGGCGAGCTTGACGCCGTCGCACAGTCCGGCGAAGAGGCGCACGTCCTCGGGGCGTATGAAATTGCACAGGCGCAAAAGCCCGTTGCGGTTGTCCTTGGAGCGCACGAATTCGTGGCAGACCCCCTTGAAGTCGAAGGCGTTGTCCATTTCGGAAATTTCGTGCTGGTGCGCCACAAGGTTGTCGTGGAACGTCCTGGCGGGGCAGAAGTTCAGGCATCCGCTGTTGGCGAGCAAATAGAGCTTTTTTCCGTTCGACAGGCAGAATGCGCGCATTGCGCGGAGCTTTTCCAAATACCAATTGTATTCGCGCTTAAAATAAAAGGAATCGAAGTATTCAAGGACGTATTGCGCCCCCACGGGGGATCCTATCTCCATGTTGACGGAGGCGCGCACCTCCAATCCGGGGAAGTTGGCCTTCAAAAATTTCGCTATTACCGGCGAAGACGTCGTAACCGACCCGAGCCCGAAGCGCTCCCCCAGTTCGCAGACGCAGTCGCCCACCGACAGGTGGAACGCCCTCGCCTGGGCGCGCCTGCCGTAGCAGTTGCCGTTGAGAAGCAGGTTGGTCTTGAAGCCCACGCGGACGTAGTCGGCGAGGTCGTCCTCCATTTCCCTCTGCTCCGCCTCCGACGGCACAACGCCCCTGCCGCTTGCAAAACCCCTCCACGGAAAATATATTTCGGCAACCGCCCCGCGGTTGCGAAGCAGCTCCGCCTTAAGGGCGTCGTTCCTCCGGTATCCCACGGTGAATTTCACGGCGTTAAAAATTTCGGGACGCGCGGCCACTCCGTTCCGGTCCGCGCCCCGCCGCGCGCATACTTGGAAACGGGGACGGAATCCGCCCCCGTTCCCCCCGTTGCGTCCTCCGGCGTAGCTTTCGTTTTTCCCTGCATTTAGACGGCGCTTAAACAAAGGTTCGGGCGGATTAAATCCGTTTTCGGGGCGCTGTCAAGCGTTTAAAAGATTCCAAAGGATTTTAAAATATTTTAAAGGGTTTTCCGGGAGGGGCGGAGGCGTAAGGGGGGGGCGGAAAAAGCTTCTTGACAAAGCCTCCGCCCGGTTCTTTCATGCAAAGCCTTACAACGGTGGTAGTAGCTCAGTTGGTTAGAGCATCGGATTGTGGTTCCGAGGGTCGCGCGTTCGAACCGCGTTTACCACCCCGGCTTTGAGG
>CAZMBN010000003.1:77595-127916 GCA_964564825.1 uncultured Opitutales bacterium | reverse complement strand
AAGCCCTTTCCTCCCCTTTTTTTTATTTTTTCTATTTTTTTTCTTATCCCCCCCCCCACACACCACCACACACACAACCCACTACGAACATACTTCCCCCTTCAATTCACAATCCCTGCTCCGCGCCCAACGCCGGAGTCAAAATCGCACATCCCGTCGTCAATCATCCTTGCAATCCACGGACGCCCATAACGTCCGCCGTTATACGCCCAAATATCTTGAATATCACATTTTTGCCCTCCGTTGCATCCATTGTTGTTTCCTTTGTTGCGTTTCTTTTTCAAATTCCCTTTTCAAAACCTTGTAAAGTTTTCTCGCTTGATTATGTGTAAAACTTATGCCGTGGGGGGACGGTTCACACGTCCCCGCGTCGAAGTCGTATATCCAGCGGTTTATCTCGTACATAGGTGCGATTTTCCCCGATGGACTCGAGTTTGCGATCGCGCGATTGAAGCGTATAAGATTGAGTTCTACCACGCCTTCCGCGCTCTCCCCCATTTGCTCTTTAAAGGTTGCAATATGTCTCAAAAACTTCGCGTTCTTGTAGATTTGTCCCTTCGTTTTATCTTTTACCCCTACCATAGTTATGCCTTTGTTGTACTTTTGTTCGACGTTGACTGCGCGGGCTCAATTTGTATCATCCGTATAAACCTCCGTTTTACGCTTATTACTTACAAGCCATCCTTTCGGCTTAATTTCTAACGACTCTTGAAAAACCGACTCCATTGGTAGGTTGAGGAATACTTTTAAAATCAGCTGTATCTTCGGTGTGGGATTATCCTCCAGTAGCTTTACATATTCCGCCGGGCATGAAAATGAAAGCACCTTGCATTTTCCCTCATCGGGCAATCTCTTTCTTTCGCACCTGTGCCTCCATTTCGGTGTCTGTTTGCCCGTCGCCTTTAAACTTCCCCAACTTCTCCCACACTGGAAATATACACATTACTCTCATTCGTAATGTTAACTCCTTTATTTAGGTCTTCTGTTATGTTTTTCGCTTTCGCCTCTTCCCTTAGGTTTTGTTTAAGAACTCAAAAAGCCGTTTGACGTCCACGGCGTACTCCCTATTGAAATCGTCGCCCCCCCCGTTCGTATCCGTGTTGGACAAGTTTTTCCGTTGTCAACTCTTCGAAGCCGTTTTCTCCGCGTCTCCTATACATTGTATTATCCTTTCATATCATCGTTTATACAACGGCAAATGTATGACTTCATTTTTGAATTGTGCAAAACTAAAACGGTCGGTTTCGACGTATTTTTCACCCCTTCACGAGGGTAATCCCGACACCGAATGCAAAAATCCCTTGATTATACGGGGCTTCTTTCGAATATGGAATCCGATATATCCCCCCCCTCCATGATTAAGTCCTACGTAAAAGCGCTGTTTGATTTTTTGTTGCCGAGGGAATGTGTCGGCTGCGGGAAAATAAACCCGGGAGGGGAATTCGACTATATTTGCGAAGACTGCGCCGCGCAAATTTGCGAGATAAAGGGCGCGAGGTGCCTGCGTTGCGGGGAATTGACGGGGAATCCCGGTTCGTTCGACCTTCCCCAATGCCCGAAATGCGCGGACAATCCTCCGCATTTTAACAGGAGCTTGAGCATATGCGCGTTTTCGGGAACGTGCCGGCAAATATTGCTTTGCCTAAAATACCGCGGCGGAACGCACCTGCTTGCCGACATCTCGAAAATACTGCTTAAGAATACGAGGGCGAAGCCCTTTCTTGAAAACGCCGTATTATGCCCTGTGCCGATCCATTTTACCCGCCGCCTACGCAGGCGCTACAACCAGGCGGAATTGATTGCAAGAACGGTGGAAAACTCGTTTCCCGGCCTAAATATAAAAACCGCAAACCTACTAAAACGCGTCCGCCATAAAACCACCCAGACGATACTGGACAAAGCGGCGCGGGAAAGAAACATAAGGGGCGCTTTCGCCCTCGGGGGCGATCCCGCATTCGCGGATATACGCCGCGACGCAAAAATAGTGTTGGTTGACGACGTCATGACCACGGGGGCGACCATGTCGGAATGCGCCCGCGTACTGAAAAAACGCGGATTCGCAAACGTGGACGCATTTTCCTTTGCAAGAAGGATATGACAATCCGCAAAACGGGGCGGAGCTACACGGATAATTTACGGTTTTTTTTGCCCTTGAAACTTGAGATGCGGCTTTCGCGCCTTTTATGCGGAGTATGGGGAAAGACGGGAGCATCCGTTTTCGAATAGAGGGTAAAAAGCAATTCCACGCGCTCCGCCTCCGATTTAAACGGGGTTTTTTTATAAAGCCTATCCACCGCCCTGTCTAAAGCTTCGTGCGCCTTCTTCAAGCGCGGCGGCATGGTTAGGGGGTCGTACAAATCCGCCAAGGTGCTTAAGGGATATTCCGCCCTTGCATCTAAAATTTTTTGGGAAAGTTTCCCTATTTTTTCCATGTCGGAAGCCGAAACATTTTCGGGCCAGGCAAAATTGTTGTACACAATGCCCACGGAATAACGGTAATCGGATTTCAGTCTTCCCGCAACCTGCCGCATCCACGCGTTATGCATGGCGGAGGTTAAAATCCCGAAATGGTAGAGCGAGGCGCCGGGAAGAATCTTCACCAGATTGCTGCAAAGCACATCGGAATTTAAAAAACCTATCGGGATATACTCCCGTTTTTCGGAGGATACTTCCGGCACAACGATATAGTTTCCCTGCGGCATATTTTCATGGTTAAAACGCGTTGGGGTTTTAGCCAATTTGTTTGTAGGCTTGCTTTTGCTTTTTAGTCGGAAATCCCTGACATTTTCCACGCGTTTTAGGCATTCGGGCATGGAGCGCAATTCGCCGGGCGGGCAGTCTCCGAGCCACAGGCACCAGCGCTCGACGCCGTTTAAAAACTCCTCGGAACCGTACCAGCGTTTAAAATATTTTTCCGCGCGCGGCTCCTTTAGGAGAAAGAGCCTTTTCCCCTCCGCACTGAAAAGATAGTTGCCGCCGTCTATGGGTTGGTTTCCCATACCCATTTCGGGTACGCCCGCGGAGAGGGGTTTATTCCTGTTCGGAAGGAAAACGTCGCCTCCGTCCAAAAGATAGCCGTTTATATTGTTGGCGGGGTGGGAGGATATTTCGCCTTCGCGGTCTATTTCGTATATGGTTTTTTTCTTCGCGTTGAAGGCGCCGAAGCCCACTATCACGACGTGGACGTGCGCTTTGCCGCGGGCTTCGCTTTGCCACCGGAAAGTGCGGTATGCGAAGTGTATGCTTATCCCGCGGCTCTTCATGTAGTTCCAGAGGATTCCAACCTGCTCTCCCTGCGTTATGGAATTTGTGGATACGAACGCCGCGCGGATACCCGTTCCCGAAATGTAGTCCGCGGCCTTGGCGTACCAGCCCGAGACGTAGTCCAACGCGCCGCTTTTGGCGCGGCCGGCGAACACGGCGTCTATTTCCGCCCTCTGTTGCGCGCTTTGAATCCTCGCGCCCGAAAAGGGCGGATTGCCGAGTATGTAGGAGCATTCCGCGCGGGGAAGCACCTCCTCCCAATCGAGGGTAAGGGCGTTTCCTATGCGTATGTTCGGCGATTTTTTCAGCGGTATGCGCGCGAAATATTCGTTGAAACTTTCCGAAAAAAGCATGTTCATCTTGTGGTCCATAAGCCAAAGGGAAACCTCGGCTATGCGCGCGGGCCACTCCGATATCTCCATTCCGTAGAACTGGTCGACGTTCACCCTGCAATAGGCGCCGACGCCCCCCCCCCCGACGCCCCTGCAATCCGACATTTCCTTCACGGCGTCCATTTCAAGCGTGCGCAATTCCCTGTACGCCAGCACAAGGAAATTTCCGCAACCGCAGGATGGGTCGAAAAAACGCAGATTCGGCAGTTTCCCAAGCAACTTGTCCAGCGCGCGCTTTTTTTGCACGGAATTTTCCATGGATCTCGCCCTTTCGAACTCCTCACGCAATTCGTCCATGAAAAGGGGTCCTATGAGCCTTAAAATATCGCGTTCCGAAGTATAGTGCGCGCCCGTCTCCCTGCGCTGTTTGGAATCCATCACCCCTTGGAAGAGCGAACCGAACACCGCGGGGGAGATTTTCCCCCAGTCGAAATCCGCGCACTTCAAAAGTTCCGAACGCATTTCCGAATTAAAATCCGCAAAATTCAACTTGTCCCTGAAAAGTCCGCCGTTCACGTAGGGGAAACGCGCCAAATCCGCGTCGAGATTGGATTGCCTCTTTTCGCGCGGGGTGTCGAGCACTTCGAAAAGTCTCGAAAGCCACGGACCGAGATCCGAACCGTCGCTGTTCGTCCTATCCTTGACGCCCCTTTTGAAGGAATCCTTTTCGAATATGCCCGTATCCTCGGCAAACATGCAAAAAAGCACCCTTATAAGGAGGACCTCCAAATCGTGTCCGCGGTATCCGTTCGCGTCCAATTCCGTATGGAGGTTGTCGAGCAATTCCGCCGCGCGAATGTTTATGGGGTCCTCCTTCTTCGGATTGTATTGTTCGTAGCCCGCTATAAAACCGAAACACCGCACGTGATCGTGGAGGTCCTTCAGGGGAAATTCGAGCTCGGTATACCGGGGTTGCCCGTTCCGGAAGAGTTCTCCGTCTTCGGGTTCCAAGTCGAAAAACCTCAAGCGCTCGAAGTCCGTTACTACCACGTAGCGTGGAACTTCCGCATCCCTATGTTCGTTCTGCAGGTCGCGTATGTAGTTGAACGCCTGCGATTGCGCCTCGGAAAGGTCTTTCCCCCTGGACTTATGCTCCACAAGCAGTTGAGTGGGCCAAAAAAGATCTATAAAGCCGTATTTGTCGTTTATTTTCTTTACGGGCTCTTGTAGGACGGCAACCGTACGGCGGGACTTGCCGAACACCTCGAAAAACTCGTCCCAAAACGTGGCGTATTCGGACAGTTCTCTTTGGGCGCCGCTCCAACTGCGCGAGAATTTCAGGGCCCTCAATTTTATTTCGTTCCACGACAGCGGCATTTTCGGTTCCTTCCTTGTTGTTTATACGGGTGAAATTTCCCCAACCCTGCCCGATTCGGGGAGGTCCTTCAAGCAATTTCCTTTTTCCCCTTTTTCATAGGCAATTTATTTTTGGTCGGGGGCGCATACTTCTATATATTATAGCGGCAAAACGCCTTCCGCGCCCGTGCGCGAAAAACCTTTACAAAGGTCGCTTTCTTGGACGGCGTCCTTCCCTCCGCGGTCGGAAGACGGGCGGACACGGCAACCAAAGCTCCCGGACCAACGGGGAAAATGTTCCACGTGGAACATTTTCTGTTACCGCCGGAACGCCTTCACGTACACGGTCAGCACCCCGACATCGGCGGGAGACACGCCCGATATTCTGGACGCCTGCCCTATCGTTGCGGGTCTGAGCGCGGCAAGTTTTTGGGACGCCTCTATGCGCAGTCCGCGCACCTCGGAGTAGTCCAGCGACGAAGGAATCGGGAAATCCTCGTATGCTCCGATTTTTTCTATCTGCCGCAAATCCCTTTCAAGATACCCCTTGTAGACGCTCCTATATAAAACCTCCCCGCGGATATTGGACGAAAGCGCAAGGAACTCCGCGGGAAGGGCGTCGGCGGAACCGCCGCGGCGCAAATACAACGACTGCGGACCGTCCTCGAAGTTTTTCACCCATTTCCCCACAAGTTCGGCTTTTTCGGCAATGTTGCGCAGGCGGCTTTCGGGGAGAAGCCCCATTTCTTTAGCGTGTTCAAACAGCCTGATTTCGGCGCTTGAATGGTTCAGTAACAGCCTGTATTCCGCACGGCTTGTGAACATCCGGTAGGGTTCCCGGGTTCCTTTTGTAACCAAATCGTCTATCAAAACCCCTATGTACGACTCGTATCTTTTCAACACAAGGGGCTTTATTCCGAGAACCTTCGCCGCCGCGTTCGCCCCCGCAACAAGCCCCTGCCCGGCCGCCTCCTCGTATCCGCTGGTGCCGTTTATCTGTCCCGCGCAGAAAAGACCCCCCACAATTTTGGATTCCAAGTCGGCATTCAACTGGGTGGGGGGGGCGTAATCGTACTCCACAGCGTAGGCGGGCCGCAACATCCGCGCGTGTTCGAGCCCCGCAACGCTTTTTACGATACGCAGTTGCACGTCGACCGGCATGGAGGTGGAAAGCCCGTTGATATACCATTCGTCGGTGCCGCGCCCCTCCGGTTCGAGGAATATCCTGTGCGTTTCGTGCGACGGGAAGCGCACAATCTTGTCCTCTATGCTGGGGCAGTAACGCGGACCAACCCCCTTTATTTCCCCCCCGTACATCGCCGAACTGGCGAGGTTGTCTTTTATGATTTCGGCGGTTTCGGGAGTGGTGTATGTTTCGTAGCAACAAAGTTGCGAGCGTCCAAACCCCGCAAAGCCCCCGTAGCCGAGAATTTGTTCCACGTGGAACATTTTATCCTTTTCGAGGGCGGCGGGGGTCAAGCCTTGGAAACCCGGGATATCGCGGGTATCGTAAAACCCGAAGAGGGTGGGGGAGGGGTCGCCCCGCTGGAGGACGCATTTTGAAAAGTCTATGGAGGAGCCGTGTATCCGCGCGGGGGTACCCGTCTTAAGCCGTTCGAGTTTTATACCGAGCTCCGAGAGGCTGCGTGACAACTCCTTGGACGAGAAATCCCCCATCCGCCCCCCCTCCATCTTCGACTTCCCTATGTGCATCAGTCCCCTTAGGAAGGTTCCCGTGGTCAACACCACGCACTTTGCGTAAAATTCCAACCCGCAATTTACGCGCACCCCCGAAACGGAACCGTTTTTTACCAAAAGTCCCGTAACCTCCGCCTGGAAAAGATCCAGTTTGCGGGTCTTTTCCAGAACGGATTTCATTCTGGATTGGTACGTTTGCTTGTCGCACTGCGCCCTGGGCGACTGCACGGCGGGACCCTTGGAGGCGTTCAACAACCTAAACTGCAGGGCGCAGGCGTCGGCGTTCACTGCCATTTCTCCCCCGAGCGCGTCTATCTCCCTTACTATGTGGCCTTTCGCCAAACCGCCTATCGCCGGATTGCAACTCATCTTGGCGCAGGTGTCCAAGTTGCCCGTCAAAAGCAAAGTGTCGGCGCCCATGCGCGCGGAGGCGAGGGCGGCCTCGCACCCCGCATGGCCGGCTCCGCAGACAATAACGTCGTAGGGTCTCTTTCCTCCCAATTCAAGCATTCGGAGGGAATTTTCCCACCGTTTGAAAGCGCCCGCAAGATTTTTCCGCGCGGACGCCCGCGAAGAATATTTATTGACAAATTTTTCAGAAATTCCGACTCTACCCCCCGCAAGGCGTTCCAATATATGGGAAAGTTGCTAAAGGTTTCCGCAATAACGGCGTGTTCGCAAATTTTCGGGGCATTGCCCGCGGCGGCGGCGTCTTCCGTGAAGGGGGAGACCCTGTTCGAATTGGGGGGGCTGCCCGTAACGAATTCGATGTTGACGACTTGGATTTTCACGTTCGCCATAATAGTTTTGTTCAGGCTTTTAATCCCCCGCGGGGCGAAACTGTCGCCCCCGTGCGGACAACAGATTATAGAGGGCATTGTGGACGGACTCCGTTCGATATTCGAACCCCTTATGGGCAAAAAACCCTTTATGGAGGCGTTCCCCCTTCTGCTCGGTTTTTTTTCCTATATCCTTATAATGAACTGGAGCGGACTCCTGCCCGGGGTGGGTTCCGTGGGGGAAATCCAGTCGGCGCAAAATATAGCGGACGGGGCGGCGTACGTTGAAGACGGGTTCCACGCGGTGCAGGGTTCGGCGCAGGTCTACGAAAAGTTCGTCCCGTTTTTGCGCCCTGCGAACACCGACTTGAATACGACGCTCGCGCTGGCGATTATCTCTTTTGCGGCGTGGATTTATTTCGTGGTGAAATACGTGGGGGTGGGGGGCTTTCTAAAAGACACTTTCGGGAACAAGGCGGACAAAAGCGAAATAGCGTATCCCGTGTATCTCGCCTTGTTTTTCGTATTTTTCGCCGTGGGATGCATAGACCTAATATCCATCGCCATGCGCCTGCTTTCCCTCTCGTTCCGGTTGTTCGGAAACAATTTCGGGGGGGAGGCGCTGCTCGACAACATGCACCGCATAGCAATGGACCTGCCGCGCTGCGTCTCGTGGCTGATTCCCATTCCCTTTTATCTGCTTGAAATGTTGATAGGACTCATCCAAGCTTTCCTCTTTGCGCTGCTGACCGCCGTATATGTGGGGCTTTTGACGGGGAAGGAACAGACGGAGGAAGCGTAGAAAACAGACTTTTTAAACACAAAACATTAACAAATCTCGAATTATGAACATATTGGCAGATGCGATAAATCAAATGGGATCGATAAGCGGAAACATCCAAGCCGGTCTCGGCTGTCTTGGGGCGGCCCTCGGCGTGGGACTTGTGGGAATGAAGGCGGTCGAGGCCGCGGGACGCAACCCCGGCGCGTTCGGGAAAGTGATGGTATTGGGCATCCTGGGCATGGCGCTGGCGGAGGCCGTAGCCTTCTACGCGCTTTTCCTGGGCAAATAAAAATTCCCGTTTGCGATGTTGAACATACTTGCGGCGGAGGGGAACCCCCTGGGGTTTTTAACCCAATTCGGAGTGGAATGGCGGCTGCTTGCAAGCCAGGCGCTCTCCTTCTGCATTGTTGCAACCGCGCTTTATTTCCTGGTTTTTAAACCCGTGATAGCGGCGTCGACCGAAAGGCAAAGGAAAATAGAGCAGGGGTTGAAAGACGCCGACGAGGCGAAGGCGCGGCTTGCAAAAGCCGAGAGCGAAGCCAAAAACACGATAGAGGCGGCGTCCGCCGAGGCGGCGAAGATTTTAAAGCGGGCGCGGGACGACGCCAAGGCGGCGGCGGAAAACGCCGACAGGGAGGCGAGGAGGAGGGCGGCCGAAATAAAGGCGAAATCCGACGAACAGCTGAAAAACGACAAGGCGAAAATGATGGCGGAAATGAAGACGGAACTGTCGGGACTCGTGGTCCAGGCCGCAAAATCGGCGGTGGGGGAGATTTTGACGGACGCCCAACGCTCCCAACTTGCCGAAATAGCAATGCGTAAAATAAGCGCCCAACGCCCGTGAACGACAAAACTTTGACAAAGGTTCTGCTGAAGGAATCCGTCGACCCGTCCGGACGGGTCGATCCCGCGAGGGTTTCCGCCGTCTGCGACTACGTGCAAAACCGCGTGTCCGGAACGAAATCCACGGCGCTTCTAAGGGAATATATGCGCATGCTAAAAAATGTTTTGGCGGCGCAGACCGCCACAATAGAATCGTCGGGCGAACTTTCCCCGGAGGCGTTCGGGCTTTTCGAAGATTTTGTCAAAAAAGAATCGGGGAAAAGCTTCCTATACCTCGAAACCAAGACGAACCCCGGTTTACTGGGCGGAGTAAGGATAACCTGCGCGGACAACGTTTGGGAAAGTTCCGTAAGCGCTTTTCTTGAAGACATATCCTTTGGAAACCGCCCGTCCTAACAAGTTAAGTACATGAACGAAATATTAAAAGAAATCAGCTCCCGCATAGAGAAACTGGAAAGTTCCAACCGCAAAAGAAACGTCGGGGAGATAATAAGCCTCTCCGACGGCGTCGCCCGATTGACGGGTCTGGGCGAAGTAATGTACAACGAGATGGTGGAATTCCCCAACGGGGTTTTCGGCATCGCCTTGAACCTCGGGGAGGACGAGGTTGGGTGCGTCCTTTTGGGGGACACTTCGTCGATCAAGGAGGGCGACACGGGAAAGACAACGGGGAAACTTTTGAGCGTACCGGTTGGAAAGGAACTGCTGGGAAGGGTGGTCGACGTGCTCGGCCGCCCCGTCGACGGCAAGGACGAAATCCCCTCGAAAGAATACTATCCCATAGAAAAAATAGCCCCCGGCATACTGCCGCGCAAACCGGTAAACCAGCCGATTCAGACGGGTATCCTCGAGATAGACTCCATGATACCGATAGGGCGCGGACAGCGGGAATTGGTTATCGGGGACCGCTCCACGGGGAAAACCGCAATAGCTCTCGACACCATAATAAACCAGGCGCGCATAAACCGGGAGGGACTGGCGCGCGGAGATCCCGGATTCCGTCCCGTATACTCCGTTTACGTCGCCATAGGACAGAAGAACGCCAACATCGCCCGCACGATACAGCTCTTGGAATCCCACGGCGCTATGGAATACACCACCGTGGTTGCGGCGTCGGCGTCGGAAAACGCCGCAAACCTGTATATAGCCCCGTATTCGGGATGCGCCATGGGGGAATGGTTCATGCAAAACGGAATGGACGCCCTTGTGGTCTACGACGACCTTTCGAAGCACGCGGCGGCGTACAGGCAGGTGTCCCTCCTCTTAAAGCGGCCTTCCGGACGCGAGGCGTATCCCGGCGACGTGTTCTATCTGCACTCCCGCCTCCTCGAAAGGGCGGCGCGCCTAAACGAGGAAAACGGCAACGGGTCGCTCACGGCGATGCCTATAATAGAAACCCAGCAGGGGGATGTTTCCGCCTATATCCCCACAAACGTAATTTCCATAACCGACGGCCAGATATTTTTGGAGACGGACCTGTTCAACAAGGGTGTCCGCCCCGCCATATCCGTGGGGATATCGGTATCCCGCGTGGGATCTTCGGCGCAAATAAAGGCGTTTAAACAGGTGGCGGGCAAGCTCAAAGGCGAATACTCGCAATACAAGGAACTTGCGGCGTTCGCCCAGTTCGGTTCGGATTTGGATCCGCGCACAAAGGCGATTATAGACAACGGGGACAGGTTGGCGGAGATATTGAAGCAGACAAACAACCGCCCGAAACCAACCGAAATAGAAATCGCCGTACTCTGGGCGCTTCAAAACGGATTTTTCAACGACATAGAGATAAAGAGGATTTCGGAAGCCGAATCGAGTTTTGAAAACTACATGTCGGCGCACGGGGCGGAGACCCTCGCCCGCATCGTATCGGGGGGGACGATAACCGACGAACTTGCGGAGGCGTTGAAATCGGAATGCCAAAATTGGCGCAAAACTTTCGCATAGGCAATGAAGGGAATGCGGGAAATACGCAACCGCATAAAGGCGGTGAAGGGGACGGAACAAATAACCCACGCGATGGAACTTGTGGCCGCCTCGAAAATGAGAAAATCCCAGAAGGCCGCGGAATCCGGCAGGGCGTACGCCACGCTGCTGCTGGCTTTGACGGAAACGGTGCTTTCGGAGGCGGAGGCGGGCGGATTCGATGCGGGGGTAAAAGTAGACCCAAACGCGAAACGGCTTGTCATCGTGCTTTCCACGGACAAGGGGCTTTGCGGCTCATTGAACAACACGCTGTTTAAGGGAATATCGGAAATAGAAAGGGATTCCCTGTTTATAGCGGCGGGAAACAAAGCCGCGAAATTTCTGGCGCGCACGGGGCGCACGGTGCTCGCCCAATTTAAAATATCCGACGCGGTAAAATTTTCCGAAACGCGCAAAATAGCGGAATTTGCAATGCGAACCGCCAGGAAGGGGGGCGTGCGCAGTATAGAGGTCCTGTATCCCATATACGTAAACACGCTGCGCCAGGAACCCGTATTGGTTAAACTTGCGCCCGTCAATTCGTTGGACTCGTTCATAGAACGGTTGAGAAAGTCATACAAACTCGATTTGGAGACGCATCCGAAGGAGGAAAGGGAAATAGCCTTCGAACCCTCCGCCGAAGAGATAATGGAGGAGTTGCCGTCGTTTTACATTAAGCAGGCGCTGCATTACATGGCGCGCGACGCAAAAGCCTCGGAACACTCCGCGCGGATGGTTGCCATGAGAAACGCAAGCGACAACGCAAACAGACTGGTGCAGAATTTAACCCTCGAATACAACAAGGCGAGGCAGGAAGCCATAACCACCGAAATACTCGAATTGGCGGCAAACGCCCAACAACAATAAACCACCAAGATAATATGTCCGACAGCAAGCAAGGAAGCATAACCCAAATATTGGGGGCGGTAGTCGACGTAAAATTTCCCGTCGACACAATCCCCGACATATACAACGCGCTGAAGACGGAGGTCGTTGCGGCGGGAAAATCGTCGGAGGTCACGTTGGAGGTTCAACAGCAACTGGGGGAGGGTACGGTTAGAACCGTGGCGATGACGTCCACGGAGGGGCTTAAACGCGGAGATACCGTTAGGGACAGCGGAGGTCCCATAAAAGTCCCCGTGGGGACGCCCACCTTGGGAAGAATATTCAACGTCACGGGCGATACGGTGGACAACAAGGGGGAAATAGGAACCTGCGAAAGACTCCCTATCCACAGGAAGGCGCCGTCGCTCCTGGACCAAAACACGCGCACGGAAATCCTCGAAACGGGAATCAAACCCATAGACTTGATATGCCCCTTCCTGAAAGGGGGCAAAGTGGGCGCCTTCGGAGGGGCGGGAGTGGGCAAAACGGTGGTAATAATGGAATTGATACATAATATCGCCAAGGAACACGGGGGATTTTCCGTATTCGCGGGAGTGGGGGAGAGATCGCGCGAAGGCAACGACCTTTACCGTGAAATGGCGGAATCGGGAGTCATAAACCTTAAAGAACCAGAAAAATCGAAAGTAGCGTTGGTTTACGGGCAAATGAACGAGCCCCCCGGAGCCAGGATGAGGGTTGCCCTGACCGCCCTGACCATGGCCGAATATTTCCGCGACGTCCAAGGGCAGGACGTCCTGTTGTTCATAGACAACATTTTCAGATTTTCCCAGGCGGGCAGCGAAGTAAGCGCCCTTCTGGGACGCTCTCCGTCGGCCGTCGGATACCAGCCCACCCTGGCGCAGGAAATGGGCGAACTGCAAGAGCGTATAGCATCCACGAAAAAGGGTTCAATTACATCGTTCCAAGCGGTTTACGTACCGGCGGACGATCTTACGGATCCCGCCCCCGCAAACACTTTCGCGCATCTGGACTCGACGATAGTCCTCGACAGATCCATAGCGGCGTTGGGGATATATCCCGCCATAGATCCCCTGGCGTCGACCTCGAACGCGCTTTCTCCCGATATTGTGGGCGAGGAACATTTCAGGGTTGCGCGCGGCGTGCAGCAAATCCTTCAACGCTACAAGGAACTCCAGGACATAATAGCGATCCTTGGAATGGACGAACTTTCGGACGAGGACAAACTTGTGGTCTCGCGCGCAAGAAAAGTCCAAAAATACCTATCGCACCCGATGTTCGTTTCGGAGGTGTTCAACGGCGTCCAGGGAGTATATGTGCCCGTATCCGAAACGATACGTGGATTCGGGATGATCCTCGACGGCGAACTTGACGATGTAAACGAAAACGATTTCTACCTGAAGGGAAGTATAGACGACGTAGTAGCCGCAAGCCGTCGGAACGAAGGGAAATAGCCTATGCCGTTAAAATTGGAGATAGTCACCCCCGACGGAATAGCATGGCAGGGGAACGAGGTGGACAGCGTGGTTTTGCCCGCCCGAAGCGGGGAAATAGAGATTCTTCCCGGTCATATCCCCCTGATAACCATGCTCAACGCCGGGGCGGTGGTTGTAAAGTCGCACGGCAGGGAGGAGGGACTTGCCGTGGATATAGGATACGCCCGCTGTATGGGCGACGTAGTGTCGGTTTTAACCGAAGCGGCGCTTGAAGTTTCCGGCATAAACGAAGCGGAGATCGAGGAAGCCAAACAAAACGCGTTAAAAGCGATAGAAAACGCAAAAAAGAATAGACTCTCCGACGACGAAATAGACCGTCTTGAGGCTCTTGTAAGGTTTTCGGCGGCAAAATTATTTGCAAAGAACAAGAGCAAATAGGCGCGGAAATCCCGCCCGTGAAGCCCGTTGCGTTTCCGCGCCGCATCCGCCCGTTCGAATTTTTCTTGACGGGGTTTTGTAATCCCGGCAAACCTGGGCGGTATATCAACCGTATGCAATGAAAGGGAGAATTTACACCGCGGTATTGCTGTTTGCCTGGTTGAATCTGTCCGCCTTGGATTATTTCCCCGGTCAAACGTCTTCCAACCCCAAGGAAGGGAAATGGTCCACTTGCACTTGGGGGAGCCACATAGATTACGATACCGCGAATCTTCCGCAAAAACCCGGACCGAGCGACAGGTTTCTGGTTCGGGCGGGCTGGGTTTTTGAAATAGACCAGGACATTTCGGTGATGTCTTTTGCCACCGTTTCATCAAAGGATGTTTTTGCAAAAAACCGTACTATAAAAACCAAAAAATCTTTCGGAGGGCAAATTCCCACAACGAATTTCGACTCCCTGGTAAGGCTGGAGAAATGCACGGTTGAAAACAAGGGCGTATTCGACATAACCTACTGGACGGAGGCGCGGGACGCGGGACGGGTTGAATTCTGCTTTATCGACACCGAATTCTCCAACCGCGGCGGGTTGTCGTGCATAGTGCCGGTAAATTTGGCTGTGGTTTCCCCAAAACAACCTTGCGGGGCGACGATTTCCCTTGTGGGGGATTCAAAGTTTTCGTTCGGCGGAGCCACCATAGATTCCATATTCGAAGAAACGGATCCGTGGTATTTTAAATGGAATTTCGAGGAAAAGGACGGAAAGCTTCCAAGTGTCGTCTTTGTAAAAAAGGCGCAATTTAAAAAATGTACGGTAAACTTGAAAATAAAAGGGGAATTCCCTCAAAAGAAGCATACGCTGGTTGAATTTTTGGACCGTAAAAGCGGTTTTAACGACGCCAAATTCTACATAAACGGCGACTCCTACAAATTGGGGGAAACCTTTACCGTAAACGGAAAGAAGGCGAAATTAAGCCTCGCCTCCGCGCGTTCGAACACTCCCCCCAGCAACCTCGTTTTGGAGGTGCTCAAGTAGTTCCCCTGGGTCCCGGGGATTTCCCTATCTTTCGTCAACGTAACGCGCAAGTTTTTCGATGGTCCAACGCGTTACGTGGTTGTTGATGTTGGTCTCCACGGTGTCGCCTATCCTGTGGTCTATCAAGGCTTGCGCCAATGGAGTCTGGTAGGAAAATATGTTGCGGACGGTGTCGCTGTCCCACGCGCCGAGAATGGTGCAGGTGAGAACCTCCCCCTTGTCCGTTTTCAGGGTGACGACGGATCCGATTCCAACCTTATCGGACGGAGTGGCGGTAAAGTCGAAGACATCCGCCATGGAAATCTCCTTCTCGAGTTGCGCGCGGCGGGCGCACAGGACCTCGTCGTGTTCGCGCGCCATTTTGTATTCGGAGTTCTCGCGCAAGTCGCCGAGTTCGCGCGCGGCTTCGATGGCGAGTTTGCTTGCGGGCAATTCGTTCTTGATAATGTCCTCAAGCTCTTCGCGGCGCGCCTTGAGGCTCCATTCCGAAACAAGCAGACGTTTCGCCTTGGAGCTCCCTTTGGAATCCACAAGACTTTGCACGCTGGGAAAGAGCTTTATTATGCGCGCCAATATGGATTTCTTGGTCAAGTCTTCAAAGCCCTGGTTAAGCAGTATAGTCTGGGCGAGATCCCTGGCCGTATCTGCGGTGGAATTGGCGAGAAGTTCCGCCACCAGCGTACGATCCTCGCTGACGGCGTCCGCCAAGGGGATTTTCGTTGTGGAAACAACCGTCTCGCGACGGAGGGCTTCGTCGTCTATGGCCGAAAGAATGGCGCTGAAAAGGGATTCGCCTATAAGGCCCTGGAGCATATCCTTGTATTTCGGCTCGTTGCGGTTCTTCACTATCCAAAGAATCACCGGACCGTGCAGCGTTTGCTCGACAAGCCAGCGGCTGAGATAGGAGGATATCAACGAACGCGAAGTTCCGCGTCCGTCGTCGGATATTTCCGCACCCTTGACAAAATGGGATTCCTTGGAAACGTCCCAACTTAAAAGGTAGTCCACGCATTCCTTCGTGAGTCTTCCCTCGCTGTTTTTTAGCAGGTCTATTATGCAGTCGCGCCAAGTTTCGCTGTATATACGCGTCAACAAATCGAGGAAGCGCTCCAAATAGGACGTGGGAAGGGTTTTCGCCAAATTGTTCAAGCCGTCCTTGGGATCCCTCGCGACGGCGGCGGCTATGATATCCTTGCTTCGGGGGGCTATTTCTTCGACCTTCGATTCGTCCCCCTCGGAAAGATAGCGGATTAAATTGTTTCGAACCCATATCCCGTGCAAACGGTCGGCGTCGTTGAGCGAACGGGCGTTTTTTATGGCCTCCGTAAGTTCGTCGCGTATCTTGTCGAGCGACGCCTTGATTTTTTCGGACCCGCTGATTTTCTCGTCGTTCGATTCGTCGTCTCCGGCTTCGTCGCCGCCCGAATAAAGCCTGCCCTGGGAAGCGCTGACGGCCGTTTTGTAGAGTTTTTCCGCCAGCAAGATTTTCTTTTTCGGCTCCCTGTTGAGGAAGTATTCCCTCAGAACCTCCTCCTCCGGCTTCATGGCGTCTTCCTCCTTGCGAAGAACGTAGGATTCGCCTTTAGCCTTCGGACACGCTATGCGCGGATTTTTGAACAGGAGTTCCTTTGTTTTGTTCCACCACTTGCGGTATTCTTTTTCCGCCGCCTTGTTGGAATTGTCGAAATCCCTCTCGGGAAGATTTTCCACATTTACGGGTTTGAAGCCGAAAAGCTGCTTGAAAAGGTTTTCCAACTCTATGGCGCTTGCGCTGCCGTCGGGTTTCGTAGCCAGGTAGCCGGCGACGAATTTGTCGGGAGTATTTTTCATTTCGGCCTCAAGCGCGGGTCTGTCGGTGCGGTAGCGGACCAGGAGGTTGTCGGGAGTCAATATCTCGAGCTTATCAACACAAAAGCCGAGATCCATTAAATGTCCCGGCTTGCCTTCAAAATCTATGGATAATTTCCCCGTGGCTGGATCGTACGAATTTATGCGCCCGAAGCCCCAACTTCCGTGTAAACAGTACGCGCCGTCGCACATAGATTCGAGTTTTCCGCGCTTGTTGCGCAGTTTGGGCGATTTTTTAATGATAAGATCGATTGATTCTGGATTCATGTCTGTTCGAAATTGAATCGCGCTAAAAAAGGAGAATCACATACCGCAACTATATAGACCAAATCCGCACCGCACCATGCGGATGCGGCGCAAATTCCCCTAAAAATTTCACGGCAGGCTCCCGCGCCGTTTTTAAAACGCGTTTACCAGCGCAATCCATCTTGCCGTATAGAACAGATCATTTTTGTCAATTTGTCAATTTTATCTTTTTTATTTTTCAATATTTTTAAAATGCTTGAAGCTTCGTTCCGGAGCATTTTCATGACCTTCAATGCACAAGGATTTTTTAGCGCAGGAAAAGCTTTTGGGGCTTTTTTTGTCGTACGACGGCAGGCCGCAAAAAGCGGGGGCGCTACTGGCGAAATCGGACGTGTCGGATAATTTTCCCTTGCCCGCGCAGTCGCATTCCTACATAAACGCCGTCTTTTTAACCTTTCTAAGAAACAAAACGGCGCTCGAAAAGATTCTTGAAAAACTAAGTCTAAAACCGCCCAAGAAAAAATTAAAGTGCGCAATTCTATGCGCTTTCGCCGACATGTTGTCGGATCCGGACAACGGTCCGCGGATAGCCGACAATTGGGTCGGATACGTAAAATCGTCGTTCTCGGAGGGGGAGGCGAAATTCTTAAACGCCCTCCTTAGAAAATTTCCGGCAACCTACGCCGGCTTAAAAGCCGATACGGACGATATTCAATCCTTGTCGACGGTCTATAGTTTTCCCGAATGGCTAATTTCAAGGTATCTACGGTGTTTCGGCAAAAAACAATGCACGGATTTGCTTAAAATAGAAAACACGCCTTCGAAGGTTTTCTTCAGAAAATCGCCCGCACCGGAAGCCGACAGTTTGTATCTGAAGTATTCCGAATTTTTCGAAGCGACGGAATTTCAAAATTTTTATAAATTAAAAAGCGGAAATTGGAAAAAATTGCGCCCCCTTTTGGATACCCCCTATTTTTACGCGCAAGACCCGTCCACATCCTACGCCCCGGAAGCGTTGGCGCCCGTCCCGGGGGCGGCGTATCTCGACCTATGCGCATCCCCCGGAGGAAAGTCTAGATACACGGCGGATTTGCTCTTGGGTAGAACCTTGGGTGAAGGATCGCGTTACACTTCCGAGGACCTTAAAAGAACCGTTTTAGTTTCCGTGGATAAAGGAAACCGGATTAAGATATTGCGCGAAAACATGCTTAAGGTTGGATTTTTAAACGGCGTAGTCATAGACTGCGACATAATAGAAGGGGAGTTGGAGTCGAAACTTGCCGGGCGCAAACTTCCCGTTTTATTCGACGGCGTATTGCTCGACGCGCCGTGTTCAAATACGGGAGTTCTTAGACGAAGACCCGATATCCGGTGGCGTTTAAGCGAATCCGATATCGACCGTTGTGCGGAATTGCAGCTAAAACTTCTCAATTCCGCCGCGAAGTTCGTGCGCCCCGGGGGAAAACTCGTGTATTCCACTTGCTCGATAGATCCGAAGGAAAATAAGGAAAACGCGCTCAGGTTTATAGAACTAAACCCGGGTTTCAAACTTATTGAAGGTCAGACGCACATACCGACCGAAGATAACGACGGAGCGGGAGTTTTTATTTTTTTGAAGGATTTACGTCCGTAGGACAAAATAGACGATGCAGGTACTTTTGGATGCGTTGTCTCTATTACTTTTATGAATAAAGATAATTTAAAATAATCGGTATCAGTAAAGGTTGTGAGGAAAGATAACATATATTTTACTATTTGAGGAATAATTGGTTATGGAAAATATTTATGTGAAAATCCTTGCGAATAGGAGGTTGATATTTCGAAGTTATTAATATTTGCAAAAGTCTTCTATAAGATTTCCACCGGTATTCGGCATGGTTTTTAACGGATTATTAACATGTTTTTAAAGTTGGAACGGGCGGATCAAACGCCGTTATAAAAGTATTGCAATTTTGGGCGGAATAAAATTGAATCTCGCAGTGTGTTGTGTTGGGAGCGTGCGAATGCATTCTTTTTTAAGTATCTGTGTATAGGTTGGTATGACTGAAAGTAAAGACTACCGCAGTATTTTGGAAAAATACGACGTTAAAAGGGAATACCTGGTGCGGGCATTCCAGGATATACAGGAAAGGGACGGTTATTTGTCGGAGAACGCGGTTGGGGAGGCTGCGGACTACTTCGGGGTGTCGAAAGCGGACGCGTATTCCGTGGTCAGTTTTTATGCGCAGTTCAAATTTAAGAAACCCGGAAAACACACCATAAGGGTTTGCAAGGGAACGGCGTGCCATGTCAGGGGGTCCGGGACTTTGCTTGCGGCGTTGGAGGAACGCCTCAGGATAAAGGAGGGCGAGACCACGTCCGACGGTTTAGTGAGCCTTGAGCGCGTGGCGTGCCTTGGAGCGTGCGCGTTGGCTCCCGCTATGGTGGTCGACGGCAAAGTCCATGCGCGCATGACGTTGGCGCAACTCGATAAAATTCTAAAAGAACTTCGGTAACATGGATATATTAAAGACAAAAAGAATCGAAGCCGAAAAAGAATGGGAAAATTTCACGTCCGATAAAAAAAACCTCGTGTTGGTGGGGGCCGCAACCTGCGGACGCGCCGCCGGAGCCTTGGCGGTCATGGACGAATTCAAAAAACTTATAAAGGAAAAATCCTTGGATGTGGACGTTGTGGAAACTTCGTGCATAGGATTGTGTTATGCGGAACCCCTTGTGGAAGTAAAAAAAGCCGGAGGACCCTCCGTCCTTTATTCGAAACTTTCGCCCAAAGACGCGGCGGAGATTGTTGAAAAACACCTGGTTGGGGGGGAACCCGTCCTCGCGAAGGCCGAGGCGGTAATGTCCGACAAACCGTTTAAAGGCATACGGCCTTTTGCAAGCCATCCCATGATGAAATTCCAAAAGCGCATAGTGTTGCGAAATTGCGGGGTGATAGATCCGTCGAATTTCGGACACTACCTTGCGCGCGGCGGGTACAAGGGGCTTGAGAACAGTTTTTCCAAAACGCCGGAAGAGGTAATAGAGGAGATAAAAGCAAGCGGCTTGAGGGGAAGGGGCGGAGCGGGATTCCCGACGGGGGTAAAGTGGGGCTTTGCCAGAAATTCGAAATCCGACGACAAATACATAATATGCAACGCCGACGAGGGAGACCCCGGAGCTTTTATGGATAGGTCGGTACTCGAGGGCGATCCGCACAGTATAATAGAAGGATTGATGATTGCCGGCTACGCCATAGGCGCGAAAAAGGCGTATATATACGTAAGAAGCGAGTATCCCCTGGCCGTGGAACGGCTTAAGCTTGCGATATCGCAGGCCGAAGACGCCGGACTTCTTAGGACTAAATTCGAAAACGGATTCGAATTTGAAATAAAAATAAAAAAGGGATCAGGAGCTTTCGTCTGCGGCGAGGAGACTTCGCTCATGGCCAGTATAGAGGGGGTGCGCGCAATGCCCCGGCCGAAACCCCCGTTTCCCGCCAACAGCGGTTTGTTTAAAAAACCGACGAACATAAACAACGTGGAAACCCTTGCCGCGGTAAGTTCGATAATGAGGGACGGAGCCGCCGCGTATTCCGCTTTGGGATCCGAGAAGAGCAGGGGAACAAAGACTTTCTCCCTTGCGGGAAAAATTTCGCGGACCGGCCTGATAGAAGTCCCGTTGGGAACGAAACTCGGCCGGATAATCAACGAAATAGGCGGCGGTTGTCCCGACGGGAAGAAATTCAAGGCCGTCCAGACGGGCGGACCGTCGGGGGGATGCCTTACGGAGGAGCATATGGATCTTCCCGTGGACTACGAAGGAATGGCTTCGGCGGGGTCCATTATAGGTTCGGGCGGAATTGTGGTAATGAACGAGGAATCCTGCATGGTGGAGGTTGCGAAATATTTTGTGGCCTTCACGGAAAGCGAATCGTGCGGCAAGTGCGTCCCGTGCAGGATGGGAACGCAGCATCTTCATTTGATTTTGGAAAGAATTTGCAACGGCGAAGGCGAAGCGGCCGATTTGGACAGACTTTCGAAAATAGCGGCGACGATGAAGCAGTCGTCGCTGTGCGGATTGGGGCAGACGGCTCCGAACCCCGTTTTAACCACGTTGAGATATTTTAAGGACGAGTATCTCGCCCATATAAACGAAAAAAAGTGTCCCGCCATGGAATGCCCCGGACTGATAAGCTACGAGGTGGACGGCGGAAAATGTACGGGTTGCACCCTTTGCGAAAGAGTGTGCCCGACGGGCGCAATTTCGGGAGGTCCGAAGAAGATCCACAATATAGATTCCGGCAAATGCATATCCTGCGGGGCATGCTACCAGAATTGCAGATTCAACGCTATTTTGAGACACTAGCATGGAAACTTTCACCCTAAATATAGACGGGATTGTAGTGGAGGCGTCCCCGGGAACGACGGTGTTGCAGGCTGCAAAGAAGGCGGGACTGTTCATTCCCTCGCTTTGCGCCCACGACGAACTCAACCCGTACGGCGCCTGCAGGCTCTGCGTTGTTGAGATAGACGGAGTCAGGGGCACCCCCACTTCCTGCACGACCCCCGCGACCCCCGGTATGGTTGTCCGAACCAACACGGAGCAACTCCAGCTTCAAAGACGCCGCACTATTGAACTGATGTTGAGCGGACATCCCTCCCCGTGCCTAATATGCGATTCCCGGGAGGATTGCGAAAGGGAAAAAGTCCAACCCACGCGCGCAACTTCCGCAACGCGTTGCGGGGCGTGCGCAAACCGCCCGGGTTGCGAATTGCGCGGAGCGGTTTTAGGCAATTACATCCGCGATATAGGGTTGCCCGCGATTTACGACCCCGCGAAAGTGGAGAGGAACGATCCGTTTATAGATAAAAACCACAATCTGTGCATATTGTGCGGAAGATGCTTCCGAGTTTGCGAAAAAATCCACGACAAACCCGCGATAGCCATAGTCAACCGCGGTAAGAAGGCGAAGATAGCGTCCGAATTCGAGAAAGCGTGGAGCGGCGAAGAATGCCTGTTTTGCGGCGCGTGCGTGGAGGAGTGCCCGACGGGCTGCCTTACCGACAGGTGGGGGAAATGGTTCGGGTTTCCCGACAAAACCGCCGAAAGCGTTTGCCCCCTATGCCCCAAGCATTGCAAAATATCCTTAAAAATAAAAGACGCCCGCGTGGTGGGTACAAAATCCGTGTCGCTTGAAAAACGCGACAACTTGTGCGTTTTAGGGAAATTTGTCTACCCCCAACTGATAAACTCCCGGGAGAGGTTGGCGCGCGCCTACGTTGGAAAGGGAAAAGAGCAGATTCCCGCCTCAAGGGCGGAAGTTGCGGAAAGACTCGGGGAAATTTTCAAAGACGCGCATTCGGCGATGCTTATGATAATTCCAAAGGGAGCGTGCATCGAAACGCGCGCGGCGGCGCGCGCCCTGGCGGACTTCTTTAAGTCGGATTTGGCGGAGCCCGAGCTCGATTCCGGAGAGGAATCGCTTCCTCCCGATATGCTCCGCAAGCTGTCGGGCGGGGAATACAAAGCGGTTGTCGCGTTCGGCAACTATATATCGGTGGAAAATGCGAAAAAAGCGGGGAGATTGGTTGTTGCCGACTTCCTAAAAACGGACCCGCAAAATTTCGCCGAGGTTGTTGTCCCCGCCGCCGTTCTTGCGGAAGACGCGGGAACGCTCTTCACGGAGGACGGGGGGGAATTTCTTTGCAGTTCCCTTGTTTCGGCACCCGGAGACGGCGTGCGCATGTCGGAAATATTGTCGGAGCTTTGCAAAAGTCTGGATTTGGACGCGTCCAAATACATGCCCCGCCCCGAAAAAATTACGGGAACAAAATTCCCGACGTCGGATAAATCCGCAATCCCTTCAAGGTTTATGGGACACTATTTGGCGGATTACGCCCCCGATCTTGCGCAGCTCGGACTGCCGTTTTCCCCCGGTGAACGGGAAAACGCCGGTGGAGACGACGCGGGTTCGTACGAGATTCTCGGAAACAAGACGCTTGCCCCGAACTTCCACGAACTTACGGTGCTCGCCCCCGAAGTGGCGAAATTCGCCAAGCCGGGGCAATTCGCCATCCTTATGGCGAATCCGCACAGCGAGCGTTCCCCCTTTACGATAATCGACTGGAACGCCGCCGAGGGATGGGTGAAGTTTATAATAGAGGAGGTCGGGCGCTCGAGCGCCGAAATAGCCTCGCTTTCCAAGGGGGATAAACTTTGCGTTGTAAGCGGCCCCTTGGGAACTCCCGTGGATCTCGAACTCTTCGCGGCGGGCACAAGCGTCCTGTTGGCGGGCGGCTGTTACGGAATCGGCGCCATTTACCCCGTTGCAAGGGCCCTGAAAGGGAAAGGGGTTAAGGTAACGGCGGCGATAGAGGCATCCTCCTCCTACATGCTCTACTACGCCGACGAACTTTCCAAGTACGCGGACGACGTCGTAATTAGGACGCGGGACGGCACTTTCGGCAGGAAGGGAGGCAACCTCGACACCGTGGCAGAAATAGGATCGGAATACGACGCGCTTATCGCCGTGGGTTGCGTGTTCATGATGAAGCAAGTTGCGTCGAAAACGCCGCTCGGGGACGACAAGGTCCAGCTTTGCGCCCTAAATCCGATAATGGTGGACGGAACGGGGATGTGCGGGGCGTGCAGGGTCAACGTGGGCGGCGAGACGAAATTCGCGTGCGTGGACGGCCCGTTTTTCGATTTGCGCAAAGTGGATTTTTCCGAGCTCGGAAAGAGAAGAAACGCCTATAAACTTTTGGAAATAGAAGCCATGCCCCGCCATATCGGGGGCAAATGCCGTCGTTAAGGAGATAATAATGGCCGAGGGAAAAGAGAGAAAACTAAAGGCGTCGGGACTTCCCCGTTTGGTAATGCCGGAGCAGGATCCGCGGAGGCGTGCGGGCAATTTCGAAGAAGTCCCCTACGGGATACCGCTTGAAACGGCAATGGACGAAGCGTCCCGCTGTTTGCAGTGCCCAAAACCCAGGTGCATGTCGGCGTGCCCGGTGAATATAAGGATTCCCGAATTTATAATAGAGATTTCAAAGGGAGATCCGAAATCCGCGGCCGATAAACTTAAGAGGCAGACTGCGCTGCCCGCGGTTTGCGGACGTGTTTGTCCGCAGGAACTCCAGTGCGAGGGGAGCTGCGTATTGGGACTCAGGGGGAAGCCCGTGGCTATCGGAACGCTGGAGAGGTTCGCCGCCGACTACGTTAGGGTAAACGGCTTGGAGGAGAAGCCCGGGGTTGCGCCGTCGACGGGGAAGCGCGTCGCGGTAATCGGGTGCGGACCCGCCGGCATAACCGCCGCCGCCGACTTGGCGATATCGGGGCACTCGGTCGAAATATTCGAAGCCCTGCACCTGCCCGGAGGCGTTCTTATGTACGGTATTCCCGAATTCCGCCTGCCCAAGGAAATTGTATCCCACGAGGTCGAATTGCTGAAGGAATTGGGGGTGAAAATCCACCTCAATTACGTGGTGGGGAAGTTGAAGACGGTGGATTCCCTTTTCGCGGAGGGGTTCGACGCCGTTTTCATAGGTTCGGGGGCGGGGCTTCCCGTTTTTCTCGGTATCCCCGGGGAAAACAGCGTGGGGGTGTTTTCCGCCAACGAATTCCTGACGCGGTTCAACCTTATGAAGGCGTACAACTTCCCCGAAAACGGAACCACCCCCGTAAGGGCGAAGCATATAGTGACTGTGGGCGGAGGGAACGTGGCAATGGATTCGTCGAGGACGGCGTTGCGCATCGGTGCGAAATCCACATTGGTGTACCGCCGCGCCCGGGAGCAAATGCCCGCCCGAAAGGAGGAGGTTCTCCACGCGGAGCAGGAGGGGGTGGATTTGCGTTTGTTGACCAATCCGAAGCGGATTATTGCGGACGAGGACGGCAAAGTCCGGGCGGTGGAGTGCGTGCGGATGGAGTTGGGCGAACCCGACGCCTCGGGAAGGCGCAGCCCCGTAGAAGTTGCGGGAAGCGAATTCGAACTCGGGTGCGATGCGGTGGTTGTCGCCATAGGAAACCGTCCGAATCCGCTCATCCCCATGACTTGCAAGGGTCTTTCCATATCGAAAAAGGGAACCCTGCTCGTAAACCAGGATACTCTTCAGACTTCCATGCCGGGAGTCTTTGCCGGCGGGGACGTTGTAAGCGGAGCGGCAACCGTAATAAGCGCGATGGGGCAGGCGAAGATTGCGGCGGCTTCAATAAATAGGTTCTTAAACGGGGAAGATGTCGAAAGGGCGGCGGACGAAACGCGGTAGCGCCGTGTTGTTTTCCGCAAGAGGCGCAATAAATAAAACAGGCGTGGGTCGGAATCGAACCGACGATGAGGCTTTTGCAGAGCCCTGCCTTACCACTTGGCTACCACGCCGAAAAAGAAACCGCGGATTAGAGTCGAAAAAAGCTTGCAATGCAAGACTTTTTTGCGGCGGACGCGGATAAACGGGGGGGGCGCCTCCGTTATTTTGCGGTGCAGAAGATATACCGCTCCCTGCGGGACAAATCTTTTGCGGTTGAGATTGTTCCGTATAGACCGGCGAATTCGTCCGATAGTTTCTCCGCCTGTCCGAGTCCGCATTCGCACGCCAGAACGCCGCCTGAAACGAGGTGTTCCGGGGCGCCGCCGAGTATTTTCCGCAGGTCGCGCATGCCGCCGTCGGGGGACAGCAGCGCGGATACGGGGTCGAAATCGCGCACCTCGGGTTCGGATTGCGAAATTTCCTCCCCGCTCAGATACGGGGGATTCGCCACGATAAGGTCGAAGGATCCGTCGACGCCGTCAAACCAGTCCGATTCCCTAAATTCCACGTTTTGCACGGACGAAAACAGGGCGTTTTCTTTTGCGAGTTCCAGCGCGCGGACGCTGGTGTCCACCGCGAGTACGCGCGATTCCGGAAAATGCTTCGCCAACGCCAGGGCTATCGCTCCCGATCCCGTCCCCAGATCGAGTATCCTTGCCGGACGGACGTTGCAAAGCGCGGAGTTTGTCAAGGTGTCGAGCATTTCCTCGGTTTCGGGGCGAGGTATCAACGCGCGGCGGTCGCATTTTATGCGCAAGCCGAAGAATTCGACTTCGCCCAAAATATGCTGGAGAGGTTCGCGCTTCGCCCTGCGCTTGGCGAAGTTTCTAAAAACGGCAAGATCGTCCTCCGACATGGATCTTTCGAATTGGAGGAAAAGCTCAAGTCTCTTGCATTTAAGGGCGTGCGCCAAAAGGGTTTGGGCGTCGAACTTCGGGTTCGGAACGCCCTTTGCGGAAAAGTACGCCGCGCACTTGTCGAGTACTTCCAGGACGCTTTGCATTTATTCGGTCAGTGTCTTAATGCGTTGGGCGTAGTCGGCGTCTTCGAGCGCCTTTATCATTTCGTGGATTTCCCCGTCCATAAACTGGGGAAGGGAGTGCAGGGTGAGTCCTATGCGGTGGTCGGTTATGCGGCCCTGGGGAAAATTGTACGTCCTAATCCGTTCGGACCGATCCCCGCTGCCTATTTGATTGCGGCGGTCCTGCGCGTATTTTGCGCGTTCCTGTTGTTGTTTCATTTCCAGAAGACGCGATCGAAGGACTTTTAAAGCTTTTGTTTTATTCTTTAATTGCGAGCGTTCGTCGGCGCATTTCACTATCATTCCGGTGGGCTTGTGGAGAATTTGCACGGCGCTGTCGGTGGTGTTTACCCCCTGTCCGCCCGGACCGCTTGCGCGGGCTATTGAAATTTCGATTTCCGATGGGTCTATCTGAAGATCGACTTCTTTCGCCTCGGGAAGGACCGCCACGGTAGCCGCCGATGTGTGTATTCTGCCCGCCGCTTCCGTTACGGGAACCCGCTGAACCCTGTGCGTTCCGCTTTCGTATTTCATGGAGCGGTAGACGTCGTCCCCCGAAAGAAGGAAGCATATTTCCTTGAAACCACCCGCCGGACTTTCGCTGGAGCTTAGATTTTCAACTTTCCAACCCCGTCCGTCGGCGTAGCGGCAATACATCCGGTAGAGATCGGCGGCGAAAAGCGAAGCTTCGTCGCCCCCTGTTCCCGCACGGATTTCCACGACGGTATTCCGGGAATCGGTGGGGTCCGCCGGCACCATCGTCTTTAGAATTTCGTTTTTGAGGACTTCCGTTTTGGCTTCCAAGTCGGCGAGATCCTCCTTGGCAAGGTTCGAAAGTTCGGGATCCGAATCGTCTTCCAGTATCTTTTTATTTTCCGCAATCTGGCGAAAGGCGTTTTCGATTTCCCCGTACAGCTCCCTAAGCCGCGACAACTGCTGGTGCTCCCTCGATATTGCGCTAGCCTCGCGTTGGTCGTTGTAAAAATCGGGGCGGCTCATTTTTTCGTCGAGCTGTTTCAGTCTCGCCAAAAATGGTTCTATGGGTGGTATGCCTTCCATAAATTTGTTAGAGACTTTAAAAATTCGGCGCTTCTTGCAATCCTAAAGGAACGGCGGCGGTATTTTTTTATTGTAAAGGAATCCTCGGGGGAAATTATTCCCGCCATGGAATTATTCGATGCGAAGGCCATGCTCGAAATCGCCCGCGGAACCGCAAAAAAAGCCGGCGACAGGTTGAAGTTGATATCGCAACGCCGGGTGAATTCGGACGCCGGCAACGACGTGAAGCTCCAGGAAGACGTGGAAAGCGAATTGTTTATAAGGGATATCTTGTCCCCGACAAACATACCCGTGATAGGGGAGGAACGCGGCGGAGATGCCGGCATGCTGGACGGGGACGAACCCT
Organism: uncultured Opitutales bacterium; assembly: GCA_964564825.1. Taxonomy (GTDB): domain Bacteria; phylum Verrucomicrobiota; class Verrucomicrobiia; order Opitutales; family Intestinicryptomonadaceae; genus Merdousia. Next base: position 100,322 of record CAZMBN010000003.1, on the reverse strand, counting down.
ATTGGGTTGTGGACCCCATCGACGGAACCTACAACTACCTGCGGAATATGCCCGGAGTATGCGTCAGCATAGGCCTCATGAGGGGGAAAAAGCCCGTCGTGGGGGCGATATACGATTTTACCCGCAACGAGATGTTTTCGGGGGGCAGGGGATTTCCCCTCACCCTGAACGGAACGGAAGTAAAACCAGAGTGGGCGGACGATATCCGGCAGGCCGTTTTAATGACGGGTTTCCCCGCGGCGAGCAATTTCGACGACGACGGTGTTTTGAATTTTGTGCGCGCGGTTCAGAGCTTTAAAAAAATCCGCATGGTGGGCAGCGCGTGCACCGCCATGGCGTGGGTGGCGGCCGGCAGGGCGGACGCCTATACGGAGAAGCGCCTATATCTCTGGGATGTGGCCGCGGGGTTGTCGCTGATGGAATCAGTTGGGGCGTTTTGGGAATTAAAGTCGGCAAATATAAAGGAAAAACCGCTTTGCGTTGAGGTAAGAGCGGCGGCGGACAGAAAATTCTTTTTGGATTAACCACGTTTACGGCGTCCTATATGAAAAATCCCGCGTATATTCCGCACCTGATAAGGCGTATCTCGTGGGACGATTTGGATATAAAATATATCGAAAATTTGGTGGACACGGCACGCGCGGAGGATATCGGGGGCGCTGGGCTTAGGAATCCGCCGCGTGTTGCCGCGGACATTACGACGATGTCGCTGACGCCCCGTACGCGCATGCGCGCGAACTTGGTTGCGCGCCGCGATACGGTTGTATGCGGAATAAAATTGGCGGCTATAATACTAAAAATTTACGAAACGCACTCGGACGAAGGGAAGTGCGTTTTTGTCCCCGCGGTCCGGGACGGCGACAGGCTGCCAAAAGGTTCCGTGTTGGCGGAAATAGAAGGTCCCGCACGCGTGGTGTTGCAGGCGGAGCGCATAATGTTGAATTTTCTCCAAAGACTTTCCGGCGTGGCCACCGCGACGGCGGAATATGCGGCGGTCCTTTCCGGATCCGAAACAAAACTTTTGGATACGCGAAAAACCACGCCTTTGTTGCGTGTCTTGGAAAAATACGCCTTCGCCTGCGGAGGGGGGTACAACCACAGGATGGGGCTGTTCGACCGTATTATGTTGAAAGACAACCATCTTGCTGCCGCGCACGCCTGCTCCGGGAAAATGTTGGCGGACGCGGTGGAGTCGGTTCGCGGCAAAAATCCGGGTGTGCCCGTAGAGGTGGAAGTCGACGAAATATCGCAGATACCGCCCGTCCTCGATGCGGGGGTCGACGTGGTGATGTTCGACAATTTCCGGCTCGACGATTTATACAAGGCCGTGGAGCTTGTGGACGGCAGGGCTTGGACGGAGGTCTCCGGAGGGGTTACGCTGGAAACCCTTGCGGATATAGGAAAAGTTGGGGCGGACTTCGTATCCACAGCGGCTCCCGTGCATTCAAGCCGTTGGGTCGACATAGGACTGGATTCCTGAGAATTCTTGGGGAGTTTCGCCTTAAACGGAGGGTTGTTTTTCGGCGGGATTTTTGGGAGGGAATTTCTTTACCCCCAGCAGATATTCGATATTTCCGTCGCCTCCCCGTATAGGCGAAGGCATAACGCCTGTTATTTGAAAATCGGGACAGTTGGCCCTTATGTAATTTGTTATCTTATCGAGGGCAATATGCCGCAGTTTTTCGTCTTTGAGTACGCCCTTGCTTTTGCGCATTATTTCGGGGGAGGTTTCAAACTGGGGTTTTACCAGACACACAAGCATTCCGTCCGGACTTAGAAGGGACAAGAGCGGCTTTAGGACTTTTTCCAGCGAAATGAAAGACAAGTCCGCGCATATGAAATCGAACGGAATATTGTCGAAGTCGGAAAGGGATATTGAGCGGATGTCGGTTTTTTCCATGTTTACGACGCGGGGGTCGGAAAGCAGTTTCCCGTGCAGTTGGCCGCTTCCGACGTCCACGCACACCGACATGGACGCCCCGCGGGACAATACGCAGTCGGTGAATCCCCCCGTCGACGCCCCTGCGTCGAGGATTCTCATATTGCGCAAGTCCACGTTGTATTTATCCAGAAAAGCTTCAAGCTTTAGTCCCGCGCGCGATACGTAGCGCAGGGCTAAAGCCGAGCCGTCGATTTCTATCGAATCCGTTTCGCAAAGTTGGCGGGAGGGCTTGTCGACGGGTTTTCCGTTGCAAAAAACCTTTTTTTCCTCGATGAGCGCCCGCGCTTTTGCGCGGCTTTCGGCAAGACCGAGAACGGTTACAAGTTCGTCGGCGCGCATCATTTTGAAACGTCGGAGGCGGATTTGGGCTTGAAAATAACCTCCACATATTGCGACTTGGCGGGAGCGTTGCGTTTCCCGAGCGTGCGCCCGTACTCGACTCCCCCGTCCACGAGGGAATATACAAGCATTACGACCGCGGCGGCGAATCCCGCCGTAAGGCAAAAGCCTATGGCCAGGCGCGCAAACTCCATCCTTCTTTCGGCGGGCGTCCGCGCCCTTTTGAAACGGGTGGAGACTGGTATCATTTTTTTCGGACCCACATTCCCCTCCAGGGATTTTTCCCGTATTTTCTTTTCGTCTATAAGCATGGCGCGTCCTAGCCTATCGTCGGAAATATGTTGTTTTCAAGGACAATCAAACACGATTGCCGTATAAAAAGGCTTTGTGCAAACTTCCAGGGGGGGATATGGGCGGGGATGGGAAATTGTTGCTACGCAAGCAGGGAAACGGCGTCTTCTCCGCTGACGCCGGGTTTTACGCCGAGAGCCTCCGCGGCTTTCGAGACGGCGACTACTGGCTTTTTAAGCATATCCGCATACGAGCCCACCCCCGTGACGATGGCCAATGCGTCTCCGAGTTTGTTTGCGGTTTCCAGATTTAGGTATCCGCAGGCGAGCATTCCGCAGCCGCCGCGTATTATCAATATCGAGGTATTCGCCGTTTTTACGGTGTAGGCGTCGAAAACCTTTCCGCCAATTTCAAGTTTATCCATATCCGCAAGCTTGAAGCGGCGTTGCGGGATGTAAAGTTTTTTATAAAAGCTTGAAACTTTTTAACGAAGAAGCCAGTCTCAAGAGGAATGAGAACACTATATTTCATTGTGTGCGCGTGTGCGGTTGCGCTGTTTGCCGGGGCGTGCAAGTCCCTTTGCGACAGCCCCAAGAGCGCGAATATTAGGGCGGAACTTGCGGATACCCGTTGGGAACCCGTATTTGTGAAGGATCTCGGCAACGCCAAGGTTCCGGACGCGTCGAAGGGCGACGAACCCGTGTTCCTGCGTTTCTCAAAAGAATTGCGGGTCAACGGAATGTCGGGGAACAACCTTTTCGGCGGCAATCCCGAGATAACGGACGACGGCGCTTTTAAGGGAGGCAATTTCTTCTCGACTTTCCGCGCCGGTCCGTTCGGAGAATACGAAACGAAATTTTTAAAGTCCCTTACCTCCACCGACAGGCTCGAACTTGCGGGCGATTCCCTGAAATTCTACAAGGGAACCGATTTACTTATGGAATTTAAAAAGTCCGGCGAAAAATAGCGTTTAAAAGCGGTGGTTCGCCTTTCTTCCCCGTTGCGTTCCGGCGGACGGAGGGTGTGCGTGTTTATTTTATCTTGCCGTGAGTCGTTCTATTTGTCCTCCCTCAATGGTGGTATCGGCGTTGGGGTTCGTTTCGCTTCGCAAAATGTACGTCGAAAATGTGCATGGTATTGGAAATACCCATGTCAAATTAAAACTTTGAAATATCTTATAATTATTTGGAAATAAGTAAATAACGCGAATTCGAGAAATCTAATGTTGAATATTTTCACGTTGCTATACGGAAAATGGATTTTATTTACTTTTTGTATGTCAATTAATTATGGATAATTTGTGCCCATAGTATTTCCAATACATACTATATATAGTGTACGAAAATAAAAACGACAGCTATAATATTTCTTTTAGTAACTTTTGTTGCGGATATTTATGCATTTCCTTTTCAGCCTAATAGGGGAGGAGAACCCTCCCATCTTGAGGATTTATCCTGCATTTTCAATGGATTTGGGTACGATCCCGAGTTTAAGGAAACCGCAAAAATAGTTAGCGCGACGGTAGATTCCGATTTTCGGGATTTTTTAATTAATGAAAAAATTATCGATAAACTTCCCGGGAATCATAGAATTCTGGGGCATGCGTCACTTTTAGGCGACGCGGTTCCCGAGTCGGTATTGAAGGAATTCCGCCCGGAACAGAGAGTCAAGATTGCAAAAGCATGGGACAATTTCGGCAAAGGAGTGGTAAAAAGAGTAATAGGGCTTACAGGTTTGCCCGAAAAAAAAGCGTTGGCACTTATTAGAATGTTCCACGGTATCCACCTTTTAGGAGACTGGAATACCACGCTTACCGAACATCTTATGCCTCCCGAGGAAATCGGAAAGAGCTTTGTTAAAGCGGCAAAGGATTTTTTCCCGCAAAAGTACGCCGCTATGGTTGAACGAAAGCTTTCCAATGTTAGAAATTATGCGTCTGTATCGAAACTTGCGCAAGAATATTCGACATGTCTTCGAGAGTGTCGAATTGGAGACTGCATGAAAGAAGCCGGTTATAAAATTTGGAAATGGTCCATTGATGCAAATATAAAAGCAAATGAAAAAAACGAATTACGAAAAAATCGTATAAGAGAAACGGATTTGGGGAAAGAACCCGGCGGGGGGAGAGATTCGAAACTTGCCGAAAGAAAATCGAAAAGACCTTCTGCTAAAAGCAGTCAAAAGGCATTCGCAAAAAGAAAAATTACACCAAAGGTTCGTGGTATTTCACCAGAAAAATTCCTCAAAGGAATGAAATTCTGTGTAGTAGTAGGAGTAGTAGCTCTCTTGAATACCTACAATAAAAACTATCATCGTTTCAGCGGGATTACCCCTAAGGATCTTATGGGGGATTTCCCCGAGGGAACTTTTGATGTTGGGATCTCGGGGGATGAAGATTCAACCGATGATGGCGAGGGGATTACCCCTAAGGATCTTATGGGGGATTTCCCCGAGGGAACTTTTGATGTTGGGATCTCGGGAGATGAGGATTCAATCGATGGTGACGAGGATATCTCATCCAAGGGAGGACGAGAAGAATAGTAAATCCGAAAGCAAAACCGACTTTTAACTATATGAGAACCTTAAAAATAATTCTTACTTTTACTTTTTTAGTTGAGATCCATGTGTACGCATTGGGAGCAGGGATACGGGAGATCAAGGAAGTGGAAACAAAAGACTCGTCCAGTTCTTTCGTACGACTTGGAATTGATAAAAAAGGTTCCGAACAGAAATATTGTCTGACATGGGACGAAAATGGAATAAGCAAAATAGAGGGAAACGATTCGGTTAACATTAGAGATTTTTCTATTTTTACAAGAGGGTTATACATCACGTATCTGAAGGACAATCTATCGAAAGGAGTTCCATTATCGGCGAGAGAACGAGCACTTTTGAAGGTGTGTCTGTTATCCCAAATAGCAACGTTAAATTCGTACACCTACGTGTTTTACAAGGAACTTGGATTTGACGATGAAAAGACGCAAAATAGCGAATTGGAGTCGAAATACTTACTTCCCCAAACCACCCACGACACCAAGAAAAATATCGATGGAGAGTTGGCACCGGATTTGATATCGATATCGAGTATGAGGGAAATGCAAAAGCGGTTTATTAACCCTAACTCCGATTACGGGGAAGATGATGTGTGCAAGCGTCTAAAAAATTTTGCCGGAATTTTTAAAATAGACGATAAAAAGAAGATAAAGGAAGATATTGAGAATATAAAAAATGACAGATTGGTGTCTCACAAGTTTGGAACTGATGAGTGGATTCGATTCAGGGGTTGGTCTTGGAAAAAAGATCCAAGATACGACAAATGCAAGATAATACCCGATGAGTTTTCGAGAGATTGGATCAAGATATGTGACGACAGGAATCTCTGCGAATATTTTGTAAAGGATATGCTTAAGCATATTACTGACCTTCGTTCTTCCAGTGGAAAGAATCTCGATAAAATCGACAAGGTGGATACAAAGGATGCATCTAAGCATACTAATGACGTCCTTCGTTTTTGCAGAACTTACGAGGATCTCGTTTATGCAGATAAAGTTGTGGGAGATCTCGATAAAATCTATAAGGTGCAGGAATGTTTAAGAGATAGTCAAATTTGGTTTAACGATTTTCCCACACTTGTGTGCGAGTACCGTTGCATGGATGGGATAATTGATGCTTTGTTGTATCGTAATGATCTCGAGGAAATAAAGCAGGTACTGACTGATTTTAACAATTCTCTCGGTAAGAAGAGGAGAATTCCCCTTCAACTTTGTTCTAACACAGTTTCCGATTTTTATATTCGGATAAATGATGTAGGGCGTTATATTTTTCGAATGCCTATTATTCCTTATGCTCTTCTTGACGTGAATAGGAACGGAAGATGGACAACTTTTCGGACATCGTTGGATATGCCAGAGTTGGATCCTTTATTTAAATATGAATATAAAGAAGAAGAAGAAAAAAATAAAAAAAATGAAAACTAATCCCTCGAATTATTGCGAATAACACCCTTAATTAGGGGAAGGATATGTTAAAGGTGCTGTTTTACGTATTCCTTTGACAAAACCTTTTGAACCTCCGAGGGAGTTCTTTCTTTTTGCCGTCCGGTTCAAACAAGGTTCAATTTTTGGTATTTTATGTGCCGAACTAGAACACTCCGTCTGCGACGGGTCTTCGGGTAGACATATGGTGGTGGTGGGGGCGGTTTTATGCCCTTCGATACAAAGTTGTAGGATGTGGGCTTACACAGGTCCGCAATTAATGTCCTTTTATTATCGATAAATATTTTCCGGGAAGATTTTTTAAAATTATTCTACCCTTAAAATGGTATTGTATATATCGAATTAAAAGGACCTTTTAAATAAAATGAAAAAAAGTAAAAATTTTTGTTGACACCATGAAAATTTTTTGAAACACTACCAAAATAATAATGATTAAACCAATGAAAACAAGAGTTCAATCAACCCGAAAGAGTCAAGGAGGCAAACAGGAAAATATCTTTATTTGCTTTAGCATGCCGGGGCGAATGTGTAGCTGTAGAATACAACCCGAACAATACGCATAATTAAAACAAAAATAAACAACACCACGTTCAAACATTAAAGATTTAGAAAGAAAAAATATGAGCAAAAAGAATTACAGATACGAAACATTGGCGATACACGCGGGGCAAATTCCCGACCCCGCAACGCTGGCGAGGGCCGTTCCCGTCTATAGGACGACCGCCTACAACTTTAAGAGCGCAAAACACGGGGCGGATCTATTCGCTTTGAGGGAGCCGGGAAACATATACGCAAGGCTGATGAACCCGACAAACGACGTCCTTGAAAAGCGGCTTGCCGCCATAGAGGGGGGAGCGGCGGCGTTGTCGCTTTCGTCGGGAACCGCCGCGATAGCCTTCACCATAACGAACATATTAAAGCAGGGGGACGAGCTTGTCTCGGCGAACAACCTTTACGGGGGCACATACACGCAGTTCGCGTCGATTTTGCCCGCGTGGGGAATTACGACAAGATTTACCAAAGTCAACGACTTCGCCGCGGTCGAGGGTGCGATAAACGACAAGACCCGCGCGATATACGTGGAGACCATAGGCAATCCGAAGCTCGATTTTGCGGATATAAGCGAGTATTCGAAAATAGCAAAGAAGCACCATTTGCCCCTCATAGTGGATTCGACTTTCACCCCTCCCGGAATATTTAAGCCGATAGAGTACGGAGCGAACATAGTGATACATTCGCTCTCAAAGTGGATAGGCGGGCACGGCGCCGGTATAGGAGGCATAGTAATCGACGCCGGCAACTTCGATTGGACGGACGATAAATTCGAGTTGTACAACAAGCCCGACGGCGGCTACCACGGATTGAGGTTCGCCCACGATTTGGGCGACCTCAATCCCCTCGCCTTTATCCTACGCCTGCGCACGGTGGGTCTTAGGAACGTGGGTCCGACGCTCGCGCCCGACGCCGCGTGGATCTTCCTGCAGGGGGTGCAAAGCCTTCCCTTGAGGATAGCGCGCCACAGCGAAAACGCTTTGAAGGTTGCGAAGCACCTTGAAAGCCATCCGAAAGTGGCGTGGATTCGCTACCCCGGACTCGAAAACGATCCCGCCCACAAGATTGCGGACAAGTACGTAAAGAACGGTCTCTACGGTGGAATAGTCGTTTTTGGTCTGAAGGGTGGATACGACGCCGGGGTGAAGGTTGTCGACAACATTTCGCTTTTCAGCAACCTTGCAAACGTGGGCGATTCAAAGAGCCTTATTTTGCATCCGGCAAGCACGTCGCATTCGCAACTTTCGGACGAGGACCAGTTGGCGAGCGGTCTCACGAAGGACCTGATAAGGCTCTCCATCGGATTGGAAAATTCGGAGGATCTAATAGAGGCCCTCGACGAAGTGTTGGCGTAACGTATTAATTTAAAACGGTAAAAAAAGATGAAAATAGCAGACAATATTCTTGGACTTGTGGGGGGAACCCCCCTTGTCCGCATAAACAAAATCAACAACGGCGCCGCCGAAATTTTGGCGAAACTCGAATTTTTCAATCCGTCGGGATCGGTGAAGGACAGGGCCGCCCTTGCAATGATTGAAGACGCGGAAAAAACGGGCGCGCTAAAGCCGGGGGGGCTTGTTATAGAGCCTACGAGCGGCAATACGGGCATAGGTCTCGCGCTTGTCGCGGCGGTTAAAGGCTACCGGCTCATTCTTACGATGCCGGATACGATGAGCGTTGAACGGAGGAAGTTTTTGCTGAGTCTTGGGGCGGAACTCGTGCTCACGGAGGGGTCGAAAGGGATGAAAGGCGCCATTGAGAAGGCCCTGCAACTCAAGGATGAAAATCCCGGATCGTTTATTCCGCAACAATTCGAGAATCCGGCGAATACGGAAATCCACCGGACGACGACCGCGAAGGAGATTTGGGAAGATACCGACGGAACGGTCGATATCGTTGTGGGCGGAGTCGGCACCGGCGGGACGATAAGCGGCATAGGGCAAAAAATAAAACCGCTGAAACCTTCGGTAAAAATCTATGCGGTGGAGCCGGATTCCTCTCCGGTGCTTTCGGGGGGACAATCCGGAACCCATAAGATCCAGGGTATCGGGGCGGGCTTCGTTCCAAAGATCTACGATCCGAAGGTTGTCGACGGCGTAATACGCGTGAAAGACGCGGACGCGGGCGACGTTGCAAGAAAGCTCGCCAAGCTTGAAGGTATTCATACGGGGATTTCCGCGGGCGCCGCAACATGGGCGGCTTTGGAATTGGCGAAGAAGCCGGAAAACGCGGGAAAGAAAATCGTTGTTATCATTCCCGATACCGGCACGCGCTATCTTTCCACGTGGCTTTACTCCGAGTAGCGGACGAATATCTTTAAGAAGTCAAGGCGGGAGGGTTCTCCCGCCTTTTTGTTTTGCCGGCGTCGGTTAGATCTTGAACCGTGAAAACCTGCATGTTGAAAAATCGTAGCTTTGAATGGTTCCGGGTTCGAAGTTTTGGATTCCGACGGAGATTCTTATCGCCGTTCCCGCTCCCCAGACTCCGCTTAAATGCGCCGCCGGCCCGAAAATAGGGAGCCCCATCGACCCCTCGTATCTTGCCGATTCGTCGCCCACAATGGAGGCGAAGGATATATTGTCCCCCAGCATGTAGAGTTGGCTTAGGTATCCCCCCGCGCTTGAGAGTATTTCCGGAACCTTGCATTTTAGGCAGACTTCGGAAATTAGGATGCGGGAACGGAAATTGTCCGTTGCGTCTATGCATAAGTCGGTACCGTAAATCGCTTTTTTTAAGGAATCCTCGTTATCCAAGTATCCTTCGATAAAGACGGTGTCGATTTCGGAATTTATGTCGTTTAGACGCCGGGCGGCGATACGGGCTTTCCCCATCCCTATTTGCGCCTCCGTGTAAAGCGTTTGGCGGTGCAGGTTTGAAAGGGATACGGTGTCGCCGTCAACCACCGTAATTTTCCCGATTCCCGCGCCCGCGAGAAGGGGAAGGGCGGCGCTTCCCACTCCCCCCGCCCCTACGACCACTATTTTGGTGTTTTTTAATTTTGCCGACGATTCTTCCCCAAATCCCGAAAGTCCCGTTTGCCGGGCGTATCTGTTTTGCATGGTAATATTCCTTAAAAAAGATAAAGATTGCCGTTTGAACGCGTCAAACGCCGGGGCGGAGTCCGCCCTCTTACAGTTTATTCCTAAAATAAAGTTAATTTTTGTGGGTTTTGTAAATAGGACAACGGAAATTGTTTTCCGATTTTAACGCTTGCGGACGGAACCGTAATTTTTCCCTGCGCAATGCGGCGAAAGGCGCGCTTGCGGGGAGGATTCGCCGCTAAATACAGTAATCCATCGCATTTTCCTGGCGGTTTAGAACGTCTTGCAGGGTAATAGATTCAAATTCTTTGCGTATTTTGGCGTTCGCTTCGCTCCAAATTTCGCGCGCCGCGCATGTTGCGCTTTTTTTACATTTGCCCGGACAGTTAACGCAATCGACGATGGAAAGGGGACCCTCCATAGTTTCTATTATTTCCAAAAGGGTTATATGCTTCGGAAGCCTTTTTATTTTATAACCACCTTTCGCCCCGCGGACGGAGAAAATCATCCCGCCCTTTCGGAGTTCGATGATAAGCCTGCTTACATATTTTTTCGAGAGCCCTTGCGCTCTGCAAATATCGCCTATCATCCGCGGAGTTTCCCCGTCGTTGCGAGCCAAATCAAGCATTATCCTTAATCCGTACCTGCCCCTTGTGGAAATTTTCATATGCGAAAATTACGGTTTTTCGCGGAAAATGTCGAGAAATAAAGTGGGCGGACTCTCCCTGTTAAAGCCGAGGCGCAGCGGGCGCAACCTTTCCGCAGGCGCAGTAAAAAGCGCCTCCCCTCCAAAGGGAGACGCCGTTCGATTCACTTTGCGAATAGGATGTGCGCAATCTTAGAATTCGTATTTCGCCGCCAGCGCCCATGCGCCGTTTTCCTTTGTGTTCAAAACCGTTCCCAAGTGTCCGTAACCGACCGTGACCGTGGTATGGCTTGAAAGTATTGCGGCGAGTCCGATTGTCCACCAGTCGGTTTCCTTCCCCACCAGGGTGTGTCCGCCCGCCACTACGGAATCGTATTGGTTGCGTTTTTGCCTGTATTCGAAGGCGAGGAAAAGCCAGTCGGTAATTCCGAAAACGGCGTTTCCCTCGAGCGAAAACTGGTAGTCGCCGGAATAGCCCGTATATCCGAGATTCGACGCGTCCGACGCCCTTGCCGTGATGGAAAGGATTAGCGGATGCCCGTAAATAGGGAAGGCTTTTGTTGCGGTAACCGTGAATTCAACCCCGTATTCCCTGTCGTACCCTATGGTGTCCAACAAGCCTCCGAGGTCGTCGTTCGTGTCGCTTATGCCGTCGTTGAATTTCCCGTGTACTCCGAGCGTAACCGCCGGCAAATAGGAGGTGTCGAAGGAGTTTTCGGACAGGATGTTGTAGCGCACGTTTACGGTGTGGAGCCATACGTCGTTGCGCGATATAGCGGTGCTGGCGTAGGCTAAAATATCGCGTTGCAACGTGCCCGTTCCGAAACGGCTTGCATTGTAGCCGATTTCCAGCTTCCCGAACAGGGTTTCAGCGACGCCGAAGCTTTCAACGTTCTTGTGCCTGGCGTTCACATAGGTAAAGCCGATGGACGGCACCCCGATTTTTGTTCCCTTCGGACCCGGATTCAGGGGATAGGCAATCGACGTGAGAAGCACTCCGCCGACGCCGTCGAGAGTAAGCAAGGGGAGGGGGGGGGCTTTTTCCTCCTTTGCGGGGCCGTTGCCCCCCGCCGAGGCGGTTCCTTTTGCGGTTTTTTGCGCGGTTTCCGAAGAAAGCGCGTAAGTTAGAGACGACGCCAGCAAGGCGTATGCAAATATTATAATTCTACTTTTCATTTTCTTTTTGGCCTTTTTCTATATAGACTATTTATTTGATAGTATTTATTTGAGTTAAAAATTCCGCATGGAAGCATTTGTAAGGCGGTATGGAAATTCCGCGGGAAAAATTTCTATCCCCGCCTATCTCATTCGTGTACAGTATGCAAACAAATGAAGCCCCCTTGAAATATACGACAGGAGAACTTTTTTAGGAATTTCGATTAGACTATTAAAAAGCATAATACATTACCAATATGGTCATCTTTTCCCTTTCGTCAACAAAAAAATTAAAAAAATTTTTAGGGCATGCAATGACGAGTCGACTTACGGGGATTTATACGGGCGTGTTCTTTGGATAAAATCCCTCCTTGTGGGGACAAGGCGGTAAGGTTTACGAGGAGCGTAAGGGATGTTTGATTGTTTATAAATAATAAGTTGCGGAAATCCGGGGATTTTGGAAGTTTGGAGGCTTGATCTGCGAAATGGATGCTATGCGGTGGGGTAGTTAATTTCGATTTCCAGAAAAAGGGAGGGGGAATCGGGTATTTACAGGTGTTGGATAAATACAAAAAAACGCCTCCGCCGGACTTTGGAGGCGGAAGCGTTGCCGTAGGCGGAAAAGAAGCAGGTGTGCGTTTAAACCGCGTTCGGATTTTTCTTTGAGGCGTCTTTAAAAAACAACAGGAAAAATACGAGCAGTAGTCCCGTTATCCCGCTTTCTATGAGGAATATGTTTTCCCATGCGCAGACAAGTTCGGACGGCGCGGGCGCCGCGCTCCCCTGCGGGATGTTCGCGTCGATAAGCCAACCGGTAAAATATCCGCCGACGATCTGGGATATTCCGAAAGCCAGGAAGAAAAACAACCCCTGAGCCTGGCTTTGCAGCGATTCCGGGGCGATTTTCGCCATGTACATTTGGGCGCTTACGAAAAAGAATCCGAAAATTATTCCGTGTACGGCAATGGCGCCGATGTGCAGTCCGTGGATTTCCGGGGAAAACGCGCACATGAGGTAACGCAAAAGCATGGCGAATATCCCGATAGCCATCGTGTTTTTCATCCCGAATATCTTTATGGAGAAGGGCAACAGTACCATGAACAACATTTCGGAAACTTGGCCTATGCTCATGGTTACGGTTATGTCGGAGACATTTAAAACTTCCGACAGAAACTTCGAGAAGAAGAGCCAATATATGACGAAAGCCAACATCCATAGGCATGCGCAGAACATAAATACGGCGGTGTTTACGTCTTTCAAAAGAGAGAAGGCCCGCAATCCGAGCACGTCGACCAACGAGACCGGTCCGCCTTTCCCCGAAGGCGGAGTTGCGGGTATCGTCAGGGCGAGGAACGCGGCAAACAACGAGACCCCCGCGCCGCAGAAAAGCGGTATCCGCGTTCCGTCTATCGACGTTTCAAAGAAGATTTTACCGAACAGGGCGAATCCCGCCGCGCAAACCCACCCTATGGAGCCGAATACCCGTATCATGGGAAAGGCTTCCGGAGTGGAGTTGGTGATTGCTATGGAGCTTGCAAGGCTCCAGGTAGGCATGTACGCGAGCATGGCGCCGAGCAGGCAGACGAACAGCAATAGATGGTTTTGGGTTTCCCCCGCCATGAAAAGAAAAACCGCCGTTGCGCAGTTCAGCGCGAAGAGAAGTTTTTCCCCGTTTATAAACCTGTCGGCAAGCATCCCGAAAACCGGCGAGAGCAACGCCCCCCAAGCCATGGTCACCATAATGGTCGCCACCATTACGGTATCCGCCTTTATATTCCCGAGGTAGGCGGCCAGTTGCGGAAAGAACACCGCCAATATCATAAACTGGAAAAACATCACCGCGCTGAGCTTCACCCTTAAGATCGAATTCATGGTTCGAATGGTACCGTAAAAAAAATCCGGACCAAGCTTTTTTAGTCCGGATTTTGTAATTTAAATTAAAAATTTTTACCAAGGTTGCCCGCCGGGCTATTTGTCGAAGTCCAACACGTCGGATTTCATCCCCGCAAGCATCGCCGCCCAATAGACGACCGCTCCCGTAACGAACGCCCACAAAGGACCCATGGGGACGTAATTGAGTATTCCGAGCACCCCCACTACAAACCCGACCGCCCAGGACAACCAACCCGCGGGATTAAATCCCGCGCGCGGACCCGTCCACTTGCCGCCAGACAGGAAGTAGTCTACGAACATCGCTCCGCAAATCGGACCAAAGCTCGCCCCGATAAATCCGAATACACCCGAAGCGTTGCCCGCCACGCCCGATACCGCGAGTATTATGGAAAACAGTCCTCCTATGCCGACGGAGACGTTGGCGTTGACTTTGGGGAGCATTGTCTTGAAGGAGTTTGTTGAAATCAACGCGGCGAAGCATGCGGACGGGAAAGCCGCCAACGCGAGAAGTCCCATGCAAATCTTGCCGGTATTGCCGCCGAGGACAACCCCCATAATTTTAGTGGGATCCATGGGGGATCCGTCCGCAACCAAGGCGGGGGCGTATCCGGGGTTTCCGTAGGCTCCCGCAAGAATCAGGACGGTAGCCACCCCCGTGAGAAGCATCATTAGAGAGACCCCGACCAAGCCTCCGAGTTGCACGTCTTTCGAGTTCCTCGAGTTCGCACCGAAATCAACCCCCGCGGCTCCCGCCGTGGCGAAAAATCCGATCATATAGGTGACGATAAACGCCACTATTTCAAATTGGTTCATCACGTTGGAGCCGCCCGCCGCGCGCAGTGTCGACGAATTGAAATCTCCCACGGTTCCGACGGTCTTTGCGAGCAGCCATACGAGGACCGCAACGGGAATAAGCGGAAGCCACGTCGATATGGGCGCCACATACCTAATCCCTTTCAGTCCCACAAACAACGCCCCCGCAATAAAGACCACCATTATGATTTCCGGAGCGATATTAAACGGGAGCGCCTGTGCTATCAGTACGGATGCGAAGTATCCGTTTACCGACAGCCAGCCGAACTGAAGAAGACCCATGAGCAGTCCCGGCATGAACGTTCCCCCTCCCGCCCCGAACACAGACGATCCCACAACCGCCAAACCGTAGCCCGTCTTCATTCCGAAGAGACCCGGTACAAGATGGTAGAGGAAGTGGGCGATAAGCGCGGTCGCTATTATCGCGAGTATCGGCAGGCCGATACCGTAGACAAGAGCCCCGCCGGGGGTGTTTGTGGAGACTATGTTTTGCCAGAATACAAACCACAATACTATGCCGGCGTATGCCGGCGCGGTATTTTTGTACCACGGCGCACGGTTTTTATTCGATTTCGCACCGGCCAGGTACGATGGAAGTTTTGTTTCGCTCATGATTTGTCCTTTAGTTTGTTCCGAATGGTTGGCCGGCGCGACAGACCCCTCCCGCGGGGATCGAAGCCTTCAACCGCGGGGGAAATTCCGCGACCAACGGCGGCAGTTCAACATCAAAAAGCGGATTTCGCAAGTAATTTTTTAGAAAACAAGGAATTTCGGGCGTCCGCGGGGAAGACTTTGCGGGAGTGTCTTAAGATGCATAAAATACTTGACTTGACGTAAATCGATGGCACACTGGCGCGGAAGAATAGGACTCTCAAAAAGAGTGGGCTTCCGCCCGCTCTTTTTTGTCTCAACTACATGCGAAACACAACCGGAAGGGATTCAACATGAGCAACAGTAGCGAAATTTTAGCGATTCTCGAGTATATGGAGAAGGAGAAACAGATCAGCCGCCAGGACATGATTGATTCCATAGCCTCGGCCATTAGGAGCGCCGCGGCAAAGAGCCAGCACGCCAACTACAACCTGAAAATAGAGATAAATCCGCGTACCGGCGCCCTAAAATCGTGGGCGTTGCTCAACGTTACGGACAGTGTTGCGGATAACTCTACCCAAATCCATATAGACAAGGCAAGATTGTACAAAAAAGACGCCCAAATAGGGGATGTTGTGGAGCGCGAACTGGACCTTTCAAATCTCGGACGTATAGCGGCCAAGAACGTATACCAGAGCATTATACAAAAAGTTCGCCAGATCGAGAAGGAACATATCTACGACGACTATAAGGACGACGTGGGGAACATACTTACCGGAACTGTTCGACGGCGCGAAAAGGGCGCCATAATAGTGGATTTGGGCAAGGCGGAGGCCATTCTTCCCAAGCGCGAATCCATCGCCGGGGAGGATTGTGCCCCGGGTGATAGGATACGCTGCCTGCTCTTAAACATCGACAATACCCCACGCGGTCCCGAAATTATTTTGAGCAGGGCAAGCTATAAGTTCGTGCGGAAACTTTTCGAACTTGAAGTGTCGGAAATAGGCGACGGGTCCGTAAAGATCGAGGCGATGGCGCGCGAGCCGGGCTATAGGACAAAGATAGCCGTCAGCAGTTCGGATCCGCGAATCGATCCCGTGGGCGCCTGCGTGGGAACGGGCGGCAGCCGCGTCAAAAGCATAGTCCGGGAACTGAACGGGGAGAAAATCGACGTTATAAAGTATTCGTCCGATCCGCGTGTCCTGTTGGAGGAGTGCATAAAGCCCGCGGCGGCGAAAAATATCAAAATAGACGCGGAGGAGAAAAGAATTTCGTTCGACGTATCGGAACAGGATCTGTCCGTTGTAATCGGCAAGCGCGGGTCCAATGCGAAACTGACTTCGAGATTGCTCGGCTGGAAGTTGAACATCGACAAGGAGGGCGGGACCCAAATGGGACTCGAGGAAAAATTGGCGCAGGCGGCCGGTAGCCTCGGTCAAGTGTTGTCGCATTTAAGCGAGGAGCAGGTGTCGGTGCTTGCCCAGAACGGAATAAACAGCACGGACGCATTCGAGGGAGTGGAGGACCGCGACCTTATCGAGATGGGATTTTCCGCGGAAGAGGCGGCGTCCATACTTGAAAAAGTCAGGGAATACCACGGCTAAAGCCGTCTCCTTTCGGTAAACTTTTTAAGGAGGGTTCTCATGAGTATAAGAATATACACGTTGGCGAAGGAGTTGAAAGTTTCGAGCAAGGAGCTCGCCGCTTTTATCAACGAGCGCTTCGATAAATACCGCTTGAGTGTAAAGCCCTCCAGCACGGTGGCGTCGTTTCTCGCCACGGACATATCGGACGACTTTAAGGCGGCAACCGGGGACCAAAACGGCGAAGTTGCGGCTTCCGCCGCCGCCGGTTCGCCGGAAAAAGATTCCAAGACGGTAAAGGACGAAAAAGCCAAAGCAACCCGGACCCCATCCGCGCAGGCAAAGGGGAAAAAAACGGAGGGAAAATCAAAGACTTCGGTTGGCGAGCATACGCAAGGGGAAGAGAAAACTTCCGCTCCGCGGGCGAAATCGGCGCCGATTTTGCCCCCGATGCCCAAAGCCCCCTCCAGAGTTGTCCCGCCCGCCAAGCCTCCCGTAATTCCAGGTTCCGCGCAGGCCGGAGTTTCCTCCGACAAACCCCCGTCTTTGGATGTTCCCAAGATTCCCGCGCGTCCAAAAATTTCCATGCCGGAGGTTTCCAATATCAGGAGGACCGAGAATTCCGAATCCAAGCAACCCGAAGTGGTGGTCCGCACAAATGCGGTAAAACCGCCTTCGCCGTTGCGTCCGGGCTTTGCTTCCATATCGCGTCCGCCCATGAACGCCGTTCCTCCGCCGATAAAAACCGCCCCGAAGATCCCGGGAGCGGTTGTGCCTCCCCCCGTCTCGAAAGGCGACCAGCAAATTTCCGAGGAAAATCCCACCCAGAGAAAAAATATCCAGGTAAAACCCCCGATTATAGTCAGGGATTTTGCAAGGCTGATGGGGCTAAAGCCATTCCGTCTAATATCGGAACTTATGGACATGGGCATATTCGCCTCCATGAACCAGTCTATAGAGGAGTCCTTGGCCGTAAAAATAGCGGAGAGACACGGTTTCGAGTTGGACATAAGGCGCAGGGACGAGCAACAGCACCAGCTTGAGGCGAACCGGCGCAAGGAAATGGCGCGCAAGATAGTCGACGATATAAAAAACTATGTTCCGCGGCCTCCAATCGTTTGCGTGCTCGGACACGTGGACCACGGGAAAACGACTCTTTTGGATACAATTCGCAATACGAACGTTGTTGCGGGCGAAGCCGGAGGAATTACCCAACATACGGCGGCGTACCAAGTTGAACATTCGGGGAAGAAAATCACCTTTCTCGACACCCCCGGTCATGCGGCTTTTTCAAAGATGCGCGAGCGCGGAGCCAACGTTACCGACATTGCAATTCTTGTTGTAGCCGCCGACGACGGCTTTATGCCGCAGACGGACGAGGCCTTGAATTTTGCCCAAAAGGCGGGAGTTCCCGTCGTCGTGGCCATAAACAAAATGGACGCAAAAGGCGCCAATGTGGACCGCGTGAAGCAACAGATGCAAAAACGCGGAATAACCTCCGAAGATTGGGGCGGGGAGACCCTTTGCACCCCCATATCCGCCCTTAAGGGGGAAAATATAGACAAACTACTGGAGCTCGTTCTATTGCAGGCCGAGATGATGGAGCTTAAAGCCAATCCGAAATCGCAGACGGAGGGGATAATATTGGAAAGTCAAATCGAACCCGGACGGGGGGCTACAAGCACGGTAATAGTCCGCAGCGGCACGCTTAAGACCGGCGATATCCTCGTATCGGGCGAATGCTGGTGCAAGGTAAGGGCTCTTCTGAACGACAAAGGATCGAAATTCGACAACGCGACTCCCTCCACCTCCGCGGTCGTGATGGGGTGGACCGCCGCGCCGGAAGCGGGGGATAATTTCGTAAAAGTGGAAAACGACAGGGTTGCGCGCAGGATGGTGGACGAGGCCGCGGTTGAGAGAAAGAAGCGGATTGCCCACGATGTTGCGCCAAAACCGGCGAGCCTCGAAGATTTGATGGCTGCTATCGAGAGCAAGGATCATAAAGTCTTTAAGTGCATGGTAAAGAGCGACGTATCCGGAACGGTTGAAGCCCTTTGCGAATGCCTTGGGAACATAAAGAGCGACAAAGTGAAGCTTGAAATAATAGGAAGCGGCGTCGGGCAGATAACGAAGAAAGACGTGGACTTTGCCGCTACCGTCGATGCGTCCATAGTGGGTTTCAACGTGAAGCAGGAGAACGGGGTTGCGGGGGAAGCGAAGCACAAGGGCGTGCGGTTTATAACGCACAATATCATCTACGAACTGATAGACCAGGTTCGCGACGCCATGAAGGATCTTCTCGATCCGGAGCTGCGCGAAAACAAGCTTGGTGCGGCGGAGGTTAGGGCCTTGTTCAATATATCAAAGGGAGGACGCGTCGCCGGCTGCATGGTTACGGAAGGAACTGTTAAGAGGGACAAGCTTGCGCGCGTTTGGCGCGGCGGGAACGAGCTGGCGAAAGGGCGGATTGCGGCGATCAAGCGTTTTAAAGACGACGTTTCGGAAGTCCGGGCCGGTTACGAGTGCGGTATACTGTTCAGTAATTTCGACGAATTCGAGCAGGGCGATACCATCGAATGTTACGAAATCCTCGAAATACGTCCAGATCTCTAAAACATGGGGCAACGCAAGGTTAGAGTGGAGGAACTTGTACTCCGTGAACTGAGCCGGCTCCTGCATTCGTGTTGGAGGGAGGAGACGGTGTCGATAACGCTGTCCGAGGTGGAGATGTCCCGCGACCTGCATTCGGCGAACGTGTATTATTCCGTGTTGGGTGACAGGGAGTCCGTTGCCGCCGCCGGAAGGTTTCTTGCAAAAACAAAGGGGAAACTCAGACGGTTGCTCTCAAAAGACGTCGTACTTAAGTACACTCCCGATTTGCGATTTATATTCGACCCGTCGGGCGAGCGGGGAATGAGGATTATATCGGCCCTCGACAAACTGGAGGAGGAGAAATCCGCATCCGAAACGAAAAACGGCGCGGGAGTCGTCGAAGCGGACGAATAATCAAAAGTTTCGTTTCACGGTATGAGAAAATACTATCCCAAACTTTCCGCCGAGTTTAAAAAACTTCTCGATGCGGCGAAAGGATCGAAGATCGCGGTGGTGGGGCACGTCCGTCCTGACGGCGACTGTATAGCGTCGGAGTACGCGTTGGCCGAAATACTTAAAAACGCTGGAGCGGAGGAAGCAGCCGTACTCAACCGGGACCCCGTGCCCCGTTTGTACGCGAATTTTGCCGATCCCTGCCGCCTGCGTCCGGCGGCGGACCTTAAGGACGACTATTTTGAAATAGTCGCAGTAGATTGCGCCGATTACGCGCGCACGGATCCGGCATTGACCGCGCGTTTTCCATCGCCCCTGGCGTGCATAGACCACCATGTTTCAAATCCGCGCTACGCGCGTATAAACATAGTAGATCCGGACGCCAGTGCGACGTCGGAGCTTATAGCGGCGCTTTGCGTCGATTTGGGGTTGGAGATTTCGAAGAATGCCGCCGCGTTGTTGTACATGGGGATTGCGATGGATACCCGGCAGTTTACCACCAGTTCCACGCGCCGCGATTCCTTCGAACTCGCGGCGGAACTTGTGCGGCGCGGGGCGGAACCGTCGCGGATTGCCGTGCAACTGTACCAAAGGGAGAAATTGGGCAAATTGAAATTGTTGGGCCGCTATCTGGATTCCTTAAAAACCTATATCGGCGGAAAAGTCTGCATAGGGGTGCTCCCGCTCGGAATATTTCGGGATACGGACTCGGAACAGAGCGACAGCGACGGTCTTGTGGACTACGCCAGAAGTGTCGAAGGAGTGGAAATAGCCGCCCTCATAGAGGAGTTGCCGAACGGTTCGAAAGTAAGTTTGCGCGGAAAAAAACCAGATTACAAAGTGGACGAAATAGCTTCCGTCTTCGGGGGGGGAGGACACCACGCCGCCGCCGGTTTTACCGTCGAGGGGGAATCTCCGGATACGTTGCTACCCAAATTGCTGCATCTAATACGGGAACGTTTGAGTTGATATGGAAAAATCCGCAAACGATTTTGAAGGAGTACTTCTTGTGGACAAGGACAGCGGATGCACGTCGCACGACGTCGTGGATAGGGTGCGGCGTTGTCTTAAAATGCGTTCGGTGGGCCATGCGGGAACACTGGATCCGCTTGCAACGGGACTGCTTGTGGTTCTTGTGGGAAGGGCGACGAAAGCGTCCCAATACCTCATGAGCCTGGACAAGGTTTACGAAGGCGCCTTTAAGCTCGGGGAGGAAACCGACTCCCAAGACAGCGACGGGGAAATCATCGCATCGACGCCGGTGCCCGCCGACCTTAGTGCCGAAAGCATTACAACCCATATGTTGTCGTTTATCGGGGATCAGTACCAGACGCCGCCGATGTTTTCCGCAAAAAAAGTCAATGGAATAGCCCTGTATAAGCTGGCGAGGCAGGGAAAGGAAGTTGAACGTCCGTCCCGCTTTATACGCATATCGTCGTTCGATCTTCTCGATTGGGAAAATCCGATAGCAAAATTTCGTTTGGTGTGCAGTAAGGGCACTTATGTCCGTACGGTTTGCCACGATATGGGCAGGCGGATGGGCTACGGCGCCCATATGGTTTCCCTCCGCCGCATATCAAGCGACAAATTCCATGTTTCGAACGCCGTAAAACTCGACGATTTGGCAAAGATGGGTCCGTCCGCAATCCGGAAGCTTCTAATTCCCGTTTGCGAGGCGGTTCCAAGCATTGTTCTCTGAAAAAATTACATGGCCAAATATCTCACGATAGTCGACAAAATGAAACCGTACGCTTCGCCGTGCGTCTTGGCGATAGGCGTTTTTGACGGCATGCATATGGGGCATAGGGCCGTTGTAAAGGAACTTCTAAGTTGCTCCGCGGGGTGCGGCGGGGCAAAGCCTTGCGTGTTGACGTTCACGCCTCATCCTTCCGAAATTCTTGGCGGCGGACGTCCGCCCGTAAGGATGCTGTACCCCGTTAGGGAACGCGCGAAAATATTCGTCAGATTCGGAGTGGACAAGGTGTTTGTAAAAATTTTCACCCCGGATTTTGCGTCGAAGCCCCCCCCTCGATTTGCGGAATTCCTGGGGAAAAAGTTCCCAAAATTAAAGGGGATTGTAACGGGGAAAGATTTTGTATTCGGAGCGAAAGCCGCCGGCGACTGGAATTGCCTTAAAAAATTATGCGTTGAAAGGGGTTGGACCTATCGCGCGGTGGACGGGATAATGCTTTCCCCTCGGGAGAAAATGAGTTCCACCGGGTTGCGCAGAGCCCTTGAGAAGGGGGATATGCAATTGTATGCGAAGATGACAGGAGTTCCCTATACGTGTTCGGGAGTTGTGAGAAGAGGAAAGAGGATGGGGGGGAAGTTGGGGTATCCTACGCTTAATCTCCCATGGAATCCAGACTGCAAACCCCCGTTCGGAGTCTACGCCGTCTTGGTAAGCAAAAACGGCGGGGAATCTTTTTCCCGGGGGGTTGCGAATTACGGGCTGGCTCCGACCGTCGGGAAACCGGGACGTTCCCCCGTTTTGGAAACCCATTTGTTCAGAGCCCCGAGTTTTGGGGCGGGACGGAGAATTGAAGTGCGTTTGGTTGAATTTTTGCGTCCGGAAAAAAAATTCGATACTCTCGATGCGCTTGTAAGACAGATTTCAAACGACAAGGCGACGGTCCGCGACTTTTTTAAGAGTCGGAAGGAAAAACAACGGGCGTTAGACGCGGACGGCGACAGCCTCCCTTGCAAGTTGTCGAAACCCTAGTCTTCCCGCAATTTATTTGACCGACTCGATCCGCGCTATCATTTGTCGGGGCGTTCTCACTTCCAATCCGACCATGGTGTCGACAACTTCCCCGTTGGGGTCGATTATAAGTAGGGTGG
>CAZMBN010000003.1:4450-77495 GCA_964564825.1 uncultured Opitutales bacterium | reverse complement strand
AATCCGACCATGGTGTCGACAACTTCCCCGTTGGGGTCGATTATAAGTAGGGTGGGGAAAGAGCGCACGGAGTATTCCTGAAGTAATTTGCGGTGGTTTTTGTTTTT
The DNA here is from genome assembly GCA_964564825.1 of uncultured Opitutales bacterium. Taxonomy (GTDB): domain Bacteria; phylum Verrucomicrobiota; class Verrucomicrobiia; order Opitutales; family Intestinicryptomonadaceae; genus Merdousia. The sequence continues at coordinate 77,388 of CAZMBN010000003.1, read as the reverse complement.
AGGGCTTCCATTTTTTGGGACATCCACAATTACAACGTGCAGGTTTTTATCCGCGTACTCCGCAAATTCTTCCGTATTTACGATTTGACTGTGAAGTCTTTTGCAGGGAGGGCACCAGTCGAGTCCCGAGAATAGGAGGAACACGTATTTGCGGTCTTTTTTTGCCGCGGACAAAGCTGTATCGTAACTTTTTTCGATGCGGGGCAGGATGTTTCCCGTCTTTTGTCCCTTTGTTCCGCAGTTTGCAGTTTGCGCCAGACTAAGCCCAAAGGCCAGCAACGCGCCGAATATAATAATTTTGTTTCTCATGAAATCTTTATATAAGCGTCTTCGGAATAGTGTAAGTTGAAAATTGCGTCAATTCGTAATCTTCCAATCGTACAAATTGCGGTTTTCTTTTCTATTTTGAGGCGGTTTTGACGTCCGGGTGCAGTAGGATCTTGTATTCGCCCGAAGGAACTTTGAGCATGGCCGGATAGCCGTCCCTGACGGAGAGGGAGGATTCCGCGGGTCTATTGCCGTCGACACGGATAGACCGGGCGTTTGCCGTCGGGAAAACTATGGTGCCGGTGGAATTCGCCGGAATCACGACAGTCCACTCCATGACGCCGTCGGATATTTTCCATGAACTCATCGCGTCGCCGTACGGCGTGGCGTTGGAGGCGCTTGCAAAGTTAATGCCGCCGCCGGGCTTGGGTGCGAAGATTATATTTTTATATCCCGGAACGGTGTCGTCGTGCCAAATTCCGGCGACGTCCTTGTAAAGCCATTGGCCTATCGCCCCATAGGCGTAATGGTTGAAGGAATTCATGACGGCGTTGCCGAAGCCGTCTTTTCGCGAATAGCTGTTCCAACGTTCCCACATGGTTGTGGCGCCCTGGTTTACCGAATAAAGCCATGACGGGTAGGTCTCGGTGTTCAGAAGCTTGTAGGCTATGTCGGTTCTTCCGAAGCGCGAGAGCACCGGATTGAGGAGCGGAGTTCCCACGAAGCCCGTATTCAGATGCCATTTGTCCCTTTTTAACGCGCCGAGCAGTCTTTCAAACGCCTTGCTCCGCTTGTTCTCCGGAAGGATGTCGAACGCCAGCGCCAAAAGATAATCCGTTTGGGAGTCGTTTCCCACAACCCCGTCGGGTTTTAAATATTTTTTACGGAAGGCGTCCCTAACGCCGCGGGCCAAACGCGAATACCGCATTGCATCGTCGGTTCTTCCGAGCGCCTGCGCCGTTTTCGACGCCAGATCCGCCGAGCGGACAAAATACGCCGTTCCTATCACGGACTTTGAGGTGTCGCTTTTCCCCGGTTCCCGATTCGGCTGCAACCAGTCCCCGTATCCGGAATCGGGTCTTATGAAGTTGTCGGAATTTTTCTCCAGGTAGGTTATGTAACGCTTCATGGAGTCGTAGTTCCTCTCGAGGACCTTCTTATTTCCGTACGCAAGATATATTTCCCACGGGCATACAACCCCGGCGTCCCCCCATGCCGCGTTTCCCCCTTTGGCCTTCGGATTTTTCATGGGGGCTATATCGGGATAGGCGCCGTCGGGATGTTGGGTGTCGCGTATGTCGAAAAACCATTTGGAAAAAAACGCTTCCACATCCATGTTGAACGCCGCGGTGGGGCAAAATACCTGGGCGTCCCCCGTCCACCCCATGCGTTCGTCGCGCTGGGGGCAATCGGTGGGGATGGAAAAGAAGTTGCCGCGTTGGCTCCACTGTATGTTGCTTTGAAGCCAATTTATTTTCGGATTCGAGCAAACGAAGGAACCGATTCGTTCCATATCGTTGTGCAGCACCACCCCCTTCACCCAATCCGTCGAAGGCTTCGCATTTTCAGGCAGACCGTCCAGTTCCACATACCTAAAGCCGTGGAAAGTATAGGAAGGCTCCCAATGGGCGCCGTCCCCGACGGGGATGTAGGAGTCCGCTGAGCGCGCCGTACGGTAGTTGTCCGTATACAGGGAGCCGTCGGCGTTCAGCATTTCGGCGAACCTAATCGTGATTTTCCCGCCCGCCACGGCGGGAACATTTATGCGCGCCCACCCCACCATATTCTGGCCGAAGTCAAACACGTACGTTCCGGGCTTTACCGTCTTGACCGATATCGCGTGGAGTATGTCCTTTTCGATTACGGGCTGCATTCTCATGGGCTCTATCAACGGGGATTTCTCCACCCGTCCGGTATCCACGGTATTCCAGGCGGAGTCGTTAAAGTTTGGCTCGTTCCACCCCTTTATCTCCCGGCGAGCATCGTAATCTTCGCCGTCGAATATATCGGAATAAACAACGGGACCTTCCGCCCATTTCCAAGTTGCATCGGTGGGTATGATGTCCGACGATCCATCCTTGTAGACCACCTCCAATTGGGCGAGAAGTTGCGGCTTTGTTCCGTAGTTGCAGGCGTTTAGATTCCAGCCGAGCCTTCCCGCGTACCATCCGGCCGCCACGCAGGCGGCAACGGCGTTTTTTCCTTCGCCCACGACGGATGTGACGTCGTATGTTGCCGATTGTATGCGCTTATCGTAGTCGGTCCATCCGGGACTCCAGAAGTCGTTGCCGACTTTCTTGCCGTTCACGTATATCTGGTATATTCCCCTCGCCGTGACGTATAGGCGGGCGCTTTTTATCGAAGGGGACAGTTTCACCTCTTTACGGAAAAGCGTGGGGGGGAGTTTTAATATTTTGCATTTTCTGGACGAGTTCCCGAATTTACGTTCTTCCGTACAAATCTCCGGCTGCCGCGTGGTTGAAATCCATGCGCCCTTCCACTCGGCGTTCGACAGCAGACCGCTCTCGAAGCTCGCCGTATCCGACCATTCCGATATGTCGCCGTTTTCGTCCCATACGCGGACGCGCCACGTCAGCCGTTCGCGGGAAAACGGGGGGCGGCCGCCGTACGGAAGCTTTATCGATTGGGTCGACTCGACCTTGTCGCTGTTCCACAAAAGTTTTCCGCCGGCGTCGAACACCTCTATTTGATAGGCGCTTTGAGATACGCCCTTCCTTACCAGGGGCAGTTTCCACGAGAACGACATGTTTTCAAGGTTCAACCCCACCGGGTTTTTGAAGGACTCTCCGACGGTTAAATCCTGCGGTTTAAATAGAAAGTCCGCAAAGGCGGATATCCCCGGAAAAGCCCATAGCACGAGTAGGCATGCAAATTTTTTCATACGTAAAAATTCCGTCTAACAGCCCGGATCCGCAGAAACCCCTCCGCAGAAAGACCCGACGCGGAATGAATTAGAAACGGCGCAGCTATAGTCAAGAAAATAGCGGCGGAGTCCGGGTTCCGCGGAGGACAATCGGGGCCCCCGTACCGGTGCCGCCGCGCGGAGGACGAATTTTGAACCCGCGGGACCGATTCGACTATTTAGACTTGTAAAAGGGGGGACAATGTATTTGAAGATACTCCATGGAACATCTCGCCCTGATATCCGTTAGCGATAAGACCGGCATTGTCGAATTTTCGAGGGAACTCGTGCTCAAGCACGGTTACACCATCCTTTCCACGGGGGGGACGGCGTCGCTTTTGAGAAAAGAGGGGATTCCCGTTACCGAAGTGGGCGATTATACCGGATTTCCCGAAATGATGGACGGGCGAGTAAAGACGCTGCACCCTAAAATCCACGGAGGGTTGTTGTGTCTGCGTTCGAATCCGAGCCATATGGAACAGGCAAAGACGCACGGCATAAGGATGATAGACCTTGTAGTCGTGAACCTGTATCCCTTCGAAGCCACGGTTGCAAAGAATGGGTGCACCATCGCCGACGCCATTGAAAACATAGACATAGGAGGGCCGTCCATGTTGCGATCCGCGGCGAAAAACCATGCGGACGTAACTGTGGTTTGCGACTGCGGGGACTATTCCGCGGTCTTGGACTCGATCAAAAAGGGCGGAGACGAACTTTTAAACCTTCGCCGGAGGTTGGCGTTAAAGGTTTACCAACGCACAAGCGCCTACGATGCGGCCATAGCCGGATACCTCAACGGGCAATACAACGAAGGCGGTTTCCCATCCACGCTCAACATAGGGCTCGGACTTGCGCAAAAGATGCGTTACGGGGAGAATCCGCACCAGCAGGCGGCCCTATACGGCGATTTTAATAAATTTTTCAAACAACTTCACGGCAAAGAACTGTCGTACAACAATATTGTGGACATATCCGCGGCGTCCGAGCTCATAGCCGAGTTCGAATCCCCAACCGTGGCTATACTCAAGCATACGAATCCGTGCGGAGTGGCGAGTTGCGGCAGCCTGCTCGAAGCGTGGAACAAGGCGTTCGAAACGGATAAACAGGCGCCGTTCGGCGGAATAATTGCGGTAAACCGAAAGTTGGATTCGGATTTGGCCGAAACGGTGTCGCACATATTTTCCGAGGTGATAATAGCCCCGGATTTTTCCGACGGCGCCTTGGAAATATTGACGAAAAAGAAAAACTTACGCCTTATGCTTTCGTTGCGAAAGCCGGATCCGGATTTGAGGATAAAGAGCGTCCCCGGCGGGTTGTTGGTTCAAACTTTCGACGGGGTCGCCGAGTCCGCGGCTTCGATGAAAGTGGTGTCCAAGCGCCAACCGACCGAAAAAGAATGGCGCGCCATGCTTTTCGCATGGAAGGTTGTAAAGCACGTAAAGAGCAACGCGATAGTTTACGCGGGGGAAGAGAGAACCCTCGGCGTGGGCGCGGGCCAAATGTCCAGGGTTGACAGCTCCCAAATCGCCGTCTGGAAAGCCGGGCAGGCCGGTTTATCGCTCAAGGGGAGCGTGGTTGCAAGCGACGCGTTTTTCCCCTTTGCCGACGGACTCGTGGCCGCCGCGCGGGCGGGCGCCACGGCCGCAATACAACCGGGCGGTTCCGTCAGGGACGAGGAGGTTATAAGGGCGGCCGACGAAAACAACATGGCCATGGTATTCACCGGAATCCGGCACTTCAGGCATTAATGCACGACTCCGGATATAGGAAAAGGACCCTATGGACGCTGGGTTTTGCGGCCGCGGCGGTTTTGTATATACTTTCGTCCGGCGGTTGCGATTTTGGAGCGGAAAAGAAACTCGGCGAAACCGACGAGCCCTTCTACGTACGCGCGCAGGAGGAATTGAGGAAAGGCAACATACAGGACGCCTTGGGACTTTTCTTGAAGGTTACGGAAAAGCGCAGGGATGCGGCGGAGTCGCATTTGGAGTTGGGCAGGATTTATCTGACGAAACTAGATAATCCGATACGCTCCATCTACCACTTTGAAAAATATATAGAATTGAAACCCAATTCCCCCAGTTCCCCGATGGTCCGCCAAATGATCGGAACCGCCCAAAAAAAATTTGCGACGTCCCTGCCCGAAAGCCCCTTTGAAAACAACTTCCGCAGGATAGAGCTGGAGGACTTGTTGCGTAGGGTTCAAAAGGAAAACCTGGATTTAAAGCAAAAGTTGAATGTTGCGCATTCCATCATAGACAAACTCGAATCCTCCCAGAGAGTGGTGGTGTCCAAAGACGCAACGTTTGCGTATAGCCCGCCGCAACGCCCGCCGCGCCGGGCGGAGCATTCCGCGTCGAACAACCGCGAAAGGCGCGAAATCCCCGCCACCTACACGGCGCAACCCGGCGATTCCCTATCGAGTATCAGCCGTAGGGTTTACGGCACACCGAACAGGTGGCTTGACATATTTAAAGCCAACAGGGACAGGATGTCCACGCCGGAGTCGCTGAGGGTCGGACAGACGTTGCGGATTCCACGGTAGCTCCGTGTTGCGCCGCCGCCCGAATCGGGAGGCTACGACAAGTACAAATTGTTGCAAACTTCCGGCTTGGGGTCCAGTTTGGTCCACCTCTCGACAAAATCCCTTTCGTTCGAGGCGAACAACGGGGAAACCTCGATATCCCACAGGGGGGTTCCTCCGGTATCCAGTGGGACGTTTATTCCGGCACTTTTAAACCACCTGGCGAATTGTTTTTTTTGGTCGTTGCGGCAGGTTTCGGGCGAGTCCATTCCTTCGGCGTTTTTCACCGGGGAAAATTCGTCGCCGCGGAAACCTTCGATTATTACGGGGGACTTCGCCATGGGCAGGGCGTCGAAAACGAACATCTCGAATTTTATTCCGTTCGGCGCGTCGGGTGCCACGGTATCGCCGTTTTCGTCAGCGTAGGGTATTTTTTTATCCGAACGGTGGAAGGGAAGGTGCAATTCGGAATTCTTGCAGCCGAGTCTTTCCACGAAATTCCTGTCTAGTATATGGATTGCCACACTTCCGGCTATAAACTCGAGTTTGCCGTTTTCGTCGAGTTTCTGCTGGTATTGTACGGGCATGTCGGAGTACTCGACGACCGAGAGTTTACCGTCGGAGACGCAAAAATGCCCGACCTTTTCAAGGGGGTACGCCTTGGGTATCATTTTCGACGACATTTCGGATTTTCCCATGATATGGAATCCGAAGAAATACGGGTCGACAATATCGACAAGCGGATTGTCCACTTGGAAATATCCGATACAGTCTATGCCGCGCCTCTTGAGTTCGTCGACCGCCCCCGAAGCGCACATGGCGCGCAGACTGCCTCCGTGTCCGTCGGGGGTCATCGCTATCCTTCCTTTCGACTCGAGGATAATCTTGCCGTTCCTGTCGACGGCCGGCATTAATCCCTGGGAAAAGAATATTACGTCGTTTTTATCGAGTCCGAAAAACGAATTTTCCGAAAAAAACCGCTTTGTATCGGCGTCGTTAATCGGACTCGTCATTATTAACCACGGTATCCGCGCGCCGTACTTTCGGGAAGCCGACAATATTTTCTCGGCGAAAACCTGGAACAGACTTTTCCGCTTCACCGGCGTAATTTTGTAGCAACCTTTCGGCGCGTTGAAACCGAGGCGCGTGCCCTGACCCCCCGCCACGAGGAATACCGCGACCCTACCGTCCGTTAGGGCTTTTTCCCCAATATCTTTCGCCTCCACCCATGCGGGGACGGAGTCCTTATCGGCGGGAAGGACCCGGTACGGGGCGGGTTTCAACTTGGAAAAATCCCTGGAGGGGGTTTCCCCCGGGGCGCGGAATACGAGCTCGTTGTTTAAGCGCCCAAGCAGGGGGAGATCCACCTGTTCAAGCTGTTTTACGAGTTCCGATTGTCCGGATTTGTCGAGTTTGTCGAAGAATTTAAAAACGTGTCCCTGTCCGGCTTGTTCGAAGCGTTCCAATAAGTCCATTGCTATTCCTTAAACCCGTGGGGGTTGCTTTTGTGCCAGCGCCACGCGCTTTCTATGATTTCCCGGACGTCGGTGAATTTTATCTTCCAACCGAGTTCGTTTTTCGCCTTCGACGAGTCGGCGTAAAGCGCGTCGGGGTCTCCGGGTCTGCGCGGTCCGAACTCCACCGGAACTTTCAATCCACTGACGTCCTCGACCCCCGAAATTATCTCCCTAACAGAGTTGGGCGTTCCGGTCCCAAGATTGTAGAAGGACGCGCTTCCGGGAATTTCAAGGTTTTTGAACGCCAATATGTGGGCCCGGCAAAGGTCGTCCACATGGACGTAGTCGCGCAGGCATGTCCCGTCGGGGGTGTCGTAGTCGGTGCCGAATACGTTTATTGCGGCGCGTTTCCCCATGGCGGCGAATATCGTGAGGGGAATGATGTGCGTTTCGGGCTTGTGGTCTTCGCCTATCGTCCCGTCTTCCGCGGCCCCCGAAGCGTTGAAGTAGCGGAGGGCCACGAAACTCAACCCATAGGCGTGCGCGCACGCCTTCAGAAAGTTTTCCACGTCGAGCTTTGTTTGCCCGTAGGGGTTTATCGGAAGTTGGGGTAGATCTTCGACAAGCGGCAGCGTTTTGGGAATCCCGAAAGTAGCGCAAGTCGACGAGAACACGAATTTTTTTACCCCGTGCTCCAACATTGTCTCGACCAGGTTCACAACGCCAGAAAAATTGTTGCGATAGTACTTTATCGGATTGGAGACGGATTCTCCCACGTTGATGTAGGCCGCAAAATGCATAACGACGTCTATTCTTTCCCCGTCGAGCACGCCACCCACAAAATTTTTATCTTCCAGGTTGCCGAGGTAGAATTTAACGCCTCTTCTAAGCGCACCCCTATGTCCGTAGACGAGATTGTCCAGAACGACGGGGGTGTGCCCCGCCCCTATCAGTTGCCTGACGCAGTGGCTTCCTATATATCCGGCGCCGCCGATTACCAACACGTTCATAAGTTTCCCATCGAAAATTTTTTATACCGCAAGGCGGCAGTTAAAGTCGGCGTTTTTCATAGTCAACGATTTTTTTCCGCTCGCTCCCCCCGGATCCCGTACCGTCGGGAAGGGGGGGCGGATCAAACGCATTTTGCGCCGTCGCCCGAACGGCAGGAAAACACCGCCGGCCGTTTCCCGAATTTCTTTTCGTATATCGACGCGATTTCGTCCGCCTGCTCACGCGGGAAGTCGTCGCCGGTCAACGCCATTACGGCGCCTCCGAAACCCCCGCCGCTGAGCCTGGCGCCGTAGACGCCGTCGTAGCCGCATGCGGTGTCCACAAGGAAATCGAGCACCTCGCAGGAGTTTTCGAACAGGTTTTTCGAACTGTCGTGGGACGCCTTCAACAGTTTTCCCACGCCCGTCAAATCGCCGAGGGCGAGCAGTTCCCTTGCCTTTAGAACGCGCATATTCTCTTCGACGACGTGCTTCGCTCGTTTATAGATGTTTTCGTCCATTTTGCCCCTGACGGCGTTTAAGTCGTCGATTGAAAATTCCCTCAGAAACTTCAATTTGCCTCCGCCCGACAGGATTTTTGCCGCCTCAAGGCATTCTTTATGGCGTTGGGCGTAGAGTCCGTCGACAAGTGCGTGTTTCTCGGTGGAATTAAACAACCAGAAGCGGCACGAACGGGGTAGCGGCAGGTTTGAAAATTCTTCCGTAAGGCAGTCTATGAAAACTATGGAATCCGCCTTGCCGAAACCCGACACCCCCTGGTCGAGAATGCCGCAGGGCATTCCTACGAAGAGGTTTTCGCCCTTCCGACCTATCCTAACCATGTTTTTCAGCCCGGTGTCGTATCCGTAAAGCTTCGTCATGGCGAAGCCGCTTGAGAGCTCGATGGCTGCTGAGGAGCTCAATCCGGCGCCGGACGGGAGCGTACTCATATCCAACATGTCGAAGCCGTAATCCGCGGCCATCCCGTCTTCGAGCAGAAATTTCAGCACTCCCAAAGGATAGTTCACCCAATTGAGATTCCTGGGTTGCGGGCGGATATCGTCGATATCGAGACATACTTTTTCCCTTGTAGCCGCGTTGCCGAAACATATTTTCCTGTCGGAACGTTTCGCCAGCGCGCACATGACGACCTTGTCGATGGCGACACCCATGGTGAATCCGCCGTTGTAGTCCGTGTGGTTTCCTATGAACTCTATCCTTCCCGGAGCCTGAGCAAAGACTTCGGCGGGGCGGGCGTAAAATTTTTTAAAAAGCGACGATAGGGCGGATTTCATAGGGATTGATTCTCACGTTGTTTTTAGAGCCAAAATTCCGATGTGTAAAACACCGCCATTAAGGTTATAACCGCCGTTCCGGCGATTTTAGCCCCCCTAGAGGACCGCAGGTCCATATTTCCGTTTACGGGCAGCACGATGTCCCTTTTTAGAGGCTTGAGGAACGTCAGCAGGAACATAACCGCCAAGGAGCACGCGAACGTAATGGCTATCCTGTTCATGAACGCTATATCGCCGCAGAAGTATTGGAGTAGTCCGTATACTATGGGACCCGTAATTATCCCCAGCGCCCCCGCGAATCTGGGCGCCCTTTTCGAGAACATCCCGAACACGAACACCGCCAATATTCCAGGAGAGAGATATCCTTGGAATTCCTGTATGTAGATGAATATGCCTCCGAATCTCGGGTTGGCAAGCATCGGAGCCACGATGCATCCCACCGCGGCAAAGACCAAGACGGAAATCCTGCCGACCGCAACTTGGATTTTTTCTGTCGCCGACGGGTGCAGGAATTTTTTGTAAATATCTATTGTGAATATCGTGGACGCCGCGTTTAGCATCGCCGCAAGGGAACTCACCACGGCGCCGAGGAGCGCGGCGATTATAAATCCCCGCAGACCGAAACCTTCGGGTAGGACTTTGCTAATGAGCAATCCGAACGCGGAGTCGTACTTGTACCCGTATAGGGCTTTTGCAAACGAGGGATCCGCCGAAGCGGCGTTTTTAGCGTTCCACTGGTCCACCAGGTACTTCGGGCTGTACCTATCGCCCGGTACGGTTCCCGAGTTCGATTGCGCCCAGCCCTTGTCGTAGTTGAACGTAATTTTCCCTAGTTCGCCGGATTTCTTCGCCCTTTCGTAGTCCGCATGGAGTCCGGTTAGTTCGTCCGACGTGAATATCGGCTTTTTCACCAAAGCGCCGTTCGAATCCTTTTCCCCCGTGCTGTAGGTGAATATCCTTGCGACCCGGTCCGGATCAAACCGCTGTTTCGACTTGTCGAGCCAGTCGAAATACACCGGGGAGAACGCCTTGGCGTTCGTGGACGCGATTTTCTGGTCCCCTTCCGCCGCATCCCGTTGTTCCGGCGCGAACAGATTGAATGCCATAATGCCCGGGATGACGATTATGAAGGGGGTCAATACCTTCAGCCATGCCGCAAGCATAATCCCCTTTTGCCCCTCGGCGAGGCTTGAAGCCCCCAGCGTCTTCTGGACTATGTATTGGTTGAACCCCCAGTAGTAGAAATGGGGTATCCACATGCCGACGACCAGGGTTGTCCACGGCAATTCCGGGTGGTCGGCGGGCAGGAACAATGTCAGTTTGTTGGAATTCAACTCGAAAAATCTTTCAATGAGCCCCGAATTCGCAATTTTCGCAAGTTCGTCCTTGGAAAAGTCGATGGTCGTGGATATCTCCGACACGGGTTTTACGGAGAACGCCTCGAACGAGAAGTATGCGATGAGTCCGCCCCCGATAATCAGGGCGCTGCCCTGTAGGAGGTCGACCCATGCGCAGGCCTTGAGTCCTCCCATGCATACGTAAAACGCCGCAATGACGCCTATGGTCCAACAGGCGGCCGCGGTATTTATCTTGAACGGTATATTCTGGGAGGAAGCGAACACCGTATCGGCCACGGTTGCGGCGGAATATATGACGGCCGCCGTATTGACGCAGACAAGGACAACCACCATCATTAGGGACATGACCGTTCTCGAAAGGGCGTCGAACCTGTATTCGAGGAACTGTGGCACTGTGTAAACTCCGCTCCTGAGAAATACGGGCAGAAAGAAAAATGCCACAAAGACGAGGGTGATGGCTGCCATCCATTCGTAGCTTGCGATTGCGAATCCCGAAAGTCCAGAGGCTCCGCCGCTCATTCCCACAAACTGTTCCGTCGATATGTTTGCCGCTATGAGGGAAAGCCCGATAAGCCACCACGAGAGGCCCCGTCCGGCCAGGAAGTACCCCTCGCTGCCTTTCCCCCCGTGGCTTTTGACCAGCCCCACAAGGACGACCGTAAGCAGAAACGCCGCGAATACGACTATGTCGAGCAAGACTCCGGAATCCATGGTGGTGCAATAGTATTGGCGTCTTCGCCGGCAAGTCTATCATTTTTTGCGGGGATTTGCGGGCGGGGACAAAAATCCCCCCGGGGACCCGTACGCGTCTGTCGAAAAATGTATTGAGTTTTTGCGTGTTTTCGGATTAAACGGTGCCCGCTTCTTATTTATGGATACTTGTAAAAAGGAGGGGATCGGGATTGTAAACGAACAGGGGTTTATATATACCCGGCTCGACTCCGTTATAAATTGGGTCAGATCCAACTCCGTATGGCCCCAGCCCATGGGCTTGGCGTGCTGCGCCATAGAACTGATGGCGGTGGGGGGATCGCGGTTCGATATAGGCCGTTTCGGATCCGAAGTTATGAGATTTTCCCCCCGCCAGAGCGACTGTATGATTGTATCCGGTACGGTAACGTACAAAATGGCGGGTTCGGTGCGGAGGGTTTACGAACAGATGGCGGCGCCGAAGTGGGTGGTAGCCATGGGCGCGTGCGCATCCTCCGGCGGAATGTTCAGGACGTATTCGGTGCTTCAGGGCGTGGATAAAATAATCCCCGTCGACGTATATGTAGCTGGTTGTCCGACGCGTCCCGAGGCGCTGCTCGACGCCCTCGTCCGACTTCAGGAAAAAATAAGAACGGAGCGTTCGACGAAGAATCTGTTCTCGAGGAAACAAACGGTATGAGTCCCGAAAAATTTAGTGCGGAAATGGCTTTTTTGACCCCCCGCAAGTCCGTCGACGGGATAGAGGCGTACGACTGCCGGAGCGGAGACCTTCCGAAGGCGGCGAGGCTTTTGCGCGACGATTTCGAGTTCCAATCGTTGAACGACATAGCCTCGATAGATATGGGAGCCGACGCCGCGGGTCCCCGTTTCGGGGCAGTGTACCATTTCTACTCCCACACCCGGAAATGTTATTTGCGGTTGGTGTGCATGTGCGAGAATCCGGTCGAACCCGAGTTGCCGTCGTTGTTCTCCGTATACAAGTCGGCGGACTGGCTCGAGAGGGAGGCGTACGATCTCATGGGAATCAAGTTTAAGGGGCATCCCCGGCTGAAAAGAATACTCATGTGGGATTCCTACCCGTGGCATCCCCTGCGGAAAGATTTCCCGTTGGCGGGGAGGGAGGCGCCTTTGCCGCCTTCGTTTGAGGAGGGGTACAAGGGTCTGAAAATAACGCCGGCCCCCGAGGAGGGCGGACCGTTCCACTCGCCGTCGCACGGCTGTAAATTCAGTCCGGAACGCGAACCGCGCAGCGTGGACGGGAATTGCGAGGGAAACGGCAATCCGTAACGGAATATATTATGTGCGATAGCGAATTTACATATCCAGAACCCGGTTCGCTTGCGGACCTGCATACCGGCGAGAAAATGATACTGAATATCGGTCCCTCCCATCCGGCGACGCACGGCGTTTTGCGATTGAAACTGGAGCTTGACGGCGACATGGTTCTCCGTGCGGATCCGATAGTGGGACAGTTGCATCGCGGCCAGGAAAAGCTTGCGGAGAACATGACCTACAACCAGTTCATACCGTTTACCGACAGGCTGGACTATCTGGCCCCCATGGCGAACAACATGGCTTTTTCGCAATGCGTGGAGAAGCTTGCCGGCATAGAAATCACCCCGAGATGCAAGGCTATAAGGGTGATCTGCATCGAATTGTCCAGGATATCGAGCCATTTGGTCGGATTGGCGGCCTACGGAATGGATGCCGGTTCATGGACCGTATTCATGTACTGCTACAACCAGCGCGAGAAAGTTATGACGTTGTTCGAGGAGCTGACGGGCGCGCGCCTTACAAATTCGTATCCGCGCATAGGGGGGTTGCTTAGGGACATGCCGGAAGGCTGGCTGGGGAACGTCAACACCTTTCTCAACCGTTTTTTGCCGGCGTTGGACGAGATAGACGCGTTGATAACGCGCAACAAGATATTCGTGGACAGGGCCGCCGGCATAGGGATAGTAGACGGGAAGACGGCCATGCAGTGGGGGTTGACCGGGGCGAATTTGCGTGCCAGCGGAGTGGCCAGCGATCTTCGTAAGGACGTCCCCTATCTGGGATACGAAGACTACGATTTCGACGTTCCCGTGGGCGAACACGGCGACTGCTACGACAGATGGCTCGTCCGCATAGAGGAAATGCGGCAGAGCGCCAGGATAATCCGGCAGGCGATAGAAAAAATGCCCGACGGACCTGTAAATATCCGGGATCCGAAGATAACTCTTCCGCCGAAGGACGGAGTTTTGCGCAATATGGAGGATCTTATAAACAACTTCGTATTGACCACGCAGGGTCCGTATATCCCAGAGGGGGACGCGTATTTCGAGGCGGACAATCCGAAGGGCGCCCTGGGCTTTTACATAGTGTCGAAAGGCGGCGGGGTTCCGTACAGGGTGAAAATACGCGCGCCGTCCTTCGCAAGTTTGAGCGCCATGCAGGAGTTGCTTCCAGGACACCATATGAGCGATGTCGCCGTAATACTGGGGTCGTTCGATTTTGTTCTCGGCGAGTGCGACAGATGAAACCGGCAGGGAAAAACAATGGAAATAACCACCGAACTTGACAGGAAATGCGACGCTTTGGTATCGCAATACCCGAGGAAGAAATCCGCGGCGATGATGATAATGCACGCCATACAGGAGACCAACGGATATTTCGACGACGACGCCGTACGCTACGCGGCGAAAAAGCTTGGGATTGAACCCATAGACGTATACGGCATGCTCTCCTTTTACCCCATGTATTCGACAAGCCCCCGCGGAAGGGTGCATATAAAGGTCTGCCGCACCCTATCCTGCGCGATGCTCGGCTCCGTAAAATTGGCGCACGCGATTTCCAAAAAAACGGGATGTCCGATAGGTTCCACAAAAGGGGTGTACACCCTGGAGTTCGTCGAATGTTTGGGAAATTGCGCGAACGGTCCGTCCGTCCAGGTGAACGACAGGCTTTTCGGCAGAATAGCCGCGGAGGAAGCGGAAAAATTCGTGGAAAAACTCGAGGCGATGGACGCCGCCGGCGAATTAACCCCCCGTCCCGCCGATTCCTCCCCCGCGGGCGGCGACGACTTCGATTCACCTTCGTATAATGGTTAGGTTATGGCCGCGGTTGAAAACAGGATAATTTACGAGCACATAGGACTTGAAGGTTGGAATACTTCGATCGAAAAGTACATGTCGGCGGGTGGATATGACGCCCTGCGCGACACCGTGGTGCGTCCGCGCGGGGAATTGTGCGCGGAAATGGAGAAATCGAAAATAAAGGGGCGCGGAGGTGCGGGATTCCCGACGGGGATGAAATGGAAGTTCCTGGATAGAAAAAGCGGAAAACCCATCTATTTGGTTTGCAACGCCGACGAATCTGAACCCGGAACATGCAAGGACCGACAGATAATTTACAAGGATCCCCACAAGCTGGTGGAGGGTGTAATGTGCACCGCCTACGCGATAGGCGCCGCGCAGGCTTTTGTATACATAAGGGGAGAATACATAAACGGATACAGGATACTGATGAAAGCCATATCCGACGCCCGACACATGGGATTTGTGGGCGCCGACGTGTGCGGAAGCGGGTATTCTTGCGACATTACCGTATGCCGTGGGGCGGGGTGTTACGTGTGCGGAGAGGAGACGGGGTTAATATCGTCGCTTGCGGGGGGAAGGGCGTATCCCCGCATAAAACCCCCCTATTTTCCCGCCGCAATGGGGCTCTACGATTGCCCGACCGTCGTAAACAATGTCGAGACCCTTTGTTGGGTTCCAATAGTGTTCCGCCGCGGGGGGGATTACGTATCCAAAATAGGCAATCCCGCCGACCCGGGCACGCACATATGGGGAGTGAGCGGCCTTGTCCAGAGACCGGGTTGCTACGAGATAAGCAGCGGCGGGGCGACCCTCGGCGAACTGCTCTACGACCTATGCGGTGGACCGCTTTCCGGCAGGCGATTCAAAGCCGTAATTCCCGGCGGGTCCTCCATGAAGATTTTGAAGTGGGACGAGAAGTTTGCCCTGAAAAATCCCGACGGTTCCGCGCGCGAGATAAGAACCGAGGATATTCCGCTCGATGCGCCGTCGTTCCAGGCGTGCGGCACTTCGATAGGATCGTGCGGGGTGATAGTGATGGATAATACGGTGGACATGGTGGAAGCCTTGTCCAACCTGAATCAGTTTTACGCGCACGAGAGTTGCGGACAATGCACCCCGTGCAGGGAGGGGACGTTATGGATGTCCCGCATAACCCGCCGTATAAGCGAGGGATGGGGGAGGAAAGAAGACGTGGAACTCCTTTTGAGCATTGCCGACAACATGTGCGGACGCACCATATGCGCGCTTGGAGAAGGGGCGGCATGGCCGACCCAAAGCAACGTATCCAAGTTCCGCGAAGAGTACTACGAAAAAATCCGGCGCCAGCAAACCGTGGGGGGGCAGGCGCGTTGCGACAACAACGCATACAGACTGATTTGACGATGGAGGAAAAACAGAAGATCGACATAAACGTCAACGGCGTCGATTACATGGTCGACGGCGGGCAGAACGTATTGGAGGCGTGCCGCGGTATCGGAGTCGAAATCCCGTTTTTTTGCTACCATCCGAGTTTAAAAGTCGCGGGATCGTGCAGGATGTGCCTGGTTTCCGTAGGTATGCCCGCCCGGGACAGGGAAACCGGGGACGTTGTAAAGGGCGAGGACGGCTCCGTCCAAATCGCATGGGCTCCAAAATTGTCGATAGCCTGCGGAACAAAGGTCGCGCAGGGGATGCACATCGTCACCGATGGCGACGCCGTAAAAAAGTGCAGGGAAAGCGTTCTCGAATTCCTTTTGTTGAACCATCCGCTGGACTGTCCGATATGCGACAAGGCGGGGGAATGCAAACTCCAAGAGTATACGCACGCCTACGGACGGGACAAATCCAGGTACGTTGAACGCAAGAACGTAAAATCCAAGCATATAGACGTGTCGGGCAAGATAATATTGGACAGCGAAAGATGTATAGAATGTTCGCGTTGCATCCGTTTTTGCGAGGAATTCATAGGCAGGAGCGTATTCGGCTTCGTCAACCGTGGATCGAAGACCGAAATATCGGTCTACCAGGGCGGCGACAACGAAAGCAATTATTTATTAAACGTGGTGGACGGTTGTCCGGTGGGCGCACTCACGGAAAAGGCCTTCCGTTTCAAGATGCGCCCGTGGTTCCTAAAGACCACGGACAGCATATGCGCGGAGAGCAGCGCGGGAGTGAACACGCGCGTATGGTCGCGCAACGGGAGAATATACAGGATAACCCCGCGCCGCAACGACGACGTAAACGGCATGTTTATGAGCGACAGCGGTCGGTACGTGTATTTGCGTTTCAACGACGCGAATCGGTTAAAGCTCCCGCGCATAGACTCCACGTCCTGCGATTTGGGATACGCAGTTTCCCGGTGCACGGAAATACTCAAACTGGGGAAGGTTGCGATAGTTGCAAACGCTTGGCAAACTCTCGAAGAGATGTTCCTCATCCGCGAATTCTCCAACTTGTGCGGGGCGGAGGTTTACATGGCAAGCCATATCGGGGAAGACGACGGCAAGCTTGTGAGCGCCGACCGCACCCCGAATATGAGGGGCGCCTTTGTAACCGGACTTTTAAAGGACTATCCCCCATCCGACCTCTCGGCGCTGGCGGAAAAAATAGATTCCGGGGAGGTGGCAACGGTTCTTTGCCTGAGGGAAAACCTGTTGAAACTGGGGTTCAATTCCGGGCATTTCAAGGCGTCGCACGTAATATATTGCGGCTCGCTGGAAAATTCCACCTCGATGCTGGCGAAGGTGTGCATACCGATGCGCAACGAATTTGAGAAGGATGGGATGTGGATAAACCGCCAATGGAGAGTCCAGAAATTCTCGAAGGCGGTCGATGCGGCGCCCGGCGTCGCCGACGACTCGCGTTTTCTGCTTTCGTTGTTGGGGGAATACTCGTTCCCCGCGTCCGAAAACATGTCGACGCGGAGCATACGCGAAGTTATGGCTTCGCGCGTACCGTTGTTGTCGGGTTGTATCGACGTTGGGGCAACCGGAGTGCCGATAGATCCGTCGCCTTTTGACGGCGTGGATTTTCCCGAGGCGGAGGCGTACAATTTTAAAAGACGGGAATAGCGTATTATGGAAACCGTTTCAACATCAACAGCGGAAGCGGCGGGATCGCTTGCGTTCTTCAACACGCTCCTGCCGGTGCTGTTCGCCCTCTTGGAAATAGTTATGGTGATGACGTTCGCCGGGTTGGGTGTCGTTGCAGAACGGAAAGTATGCGCGTTTATCCAAGGCAGATACGGGCCCAATAGAACCGCTATTCCGGTGATGGCGGCCGTACCTTTTATAGGCAATTTTTTGAAGAAAAACGGGTTGATGCAGCTTGTGGCGGACGGATTGAAGTTTCTTCTAAAGGAGGATCCCCTTCCGGGGCATGTGAACAAATTTTGGTATATGGTCGCGCCCGCAATGGCGCTTTCTCCCGTTTTGATTGTGGCGTGCGTCGTGCCTTTCGGGGTGTATTGGAGCAACGGACAGATGCGTCCGATATCCGTGGCCGACGTGGACGTAAGTTTGCTTCTGGCGCTTGCCGTCAGCGCTTTGGGCGTGTACGGCGCAATAATGGCGGGATGGTCCTCGAACAGCAAATTCCCCTACATAGGGGCGATGAGGGCATCGGCGGAGGTCATAAGCTACGAAATAGCGATGGCGCTGTCCGTTCTTCCCGTCGTTCTGTGGACCGGACTCCGTTCCCAGTCTCCGCTTAACCTGTTTTCCATAGCCCAAGCGCAGGAGGATTTATGGTTTTGCATAACACAGCCCGTGTCGGCGTTGTTTTTCCTGGTGGCGCTGTTTGCGGAAACGAACAGACTGCCGTTCGACGTGGCCGAGAGCGAGACGGACCTTGTAAGCGGTTACCACACAGAGTACGGCAGCTTCAAATTCGGACTGTTCTTCGTCGGGGAGTACGGACATATTGTGGTGGGATCGTCCCTTTTCGTAACCCTGTTCCTGGGTGCGTGGTATCCCCTGCCGGGGCTTTCCTGGCCGGAATCGTGGGGATGGATATCCGCGGTGTTGTCGCTTTTGACAGTTCTTGTAAAAACGGCGGCTATGCTGTTTTTCTTTATATGGGTGCGTTGGACCCTTCCGCGTTTTAGATACGACCAGGTTATGTCGTTGGGATGGAAGAAAATCGTCCCGCTGTCACTGTTGAACTTTACGGCGTATATAATTTTTATGGCAGTATAAGGATATGGCTTTAATAGTAGAGAGGAAACGTCTTAGTTGGTGGGAGCGGACATATCTGCCCCAGATAGCGTCGGGTTTATACATAACGCTTAAGACATTTTTTAAACCCAAAATCACGTTGGAATACCCCGACCAGTATCCGTCTTTGCCCGCTGGGTACAGGGGCGCCCCAACCCTCGTAAAGGACTCGCAGGGTAGGGAAAAATGCGTCTCGTGTCAGTTGTGCGAGTTTGTTTGTCCGTCCAAGGCCATAAAAATCGTCCCGGGGGAAATTCCCGCAGACAGCGAGTACGCGTATATAGAGAAGGCGCCGTTAAGCTTCATGATAGACATGGCCCGCTGCATATTTTGCGGCATGTGCGAGGAGGCTTGTCCGGAGCGCGCGATAGTTCTGCAGACCGAGTTTTCCATAAACGGGCTGACGCGTTCCGAATTGCTGCGCGATAAACGTCTCCTTTACGAGGCCGGCGGCATCCTTCCGGACAAGCAAATGAAGTGGAAGAGGGTAAAGGACAACTCCGAATTGGAGGGATCGCGCTGATGGAAGTTGAGAATTTTACATATTATTTGTTTTGCGCCATGTGCCTGGGCGGCGGACTCGGGGTGCTGCTTCTGAGAGGGTTTGTGAACTCCGCAATGTCGATGTTGGCGTCGATGCTCGGGGTCGCCGGACTATTGTTGTTGTTGCGCGCCTATTTTCTGGCTTTTGCGATGGTGTCGGTTTATGCGGGAGCCGTTCTTGTCCTCTTCGTGTTTGTCGCCATGTTGATAGGGGATAAACGCGAGAAAAAACCGTACACGCGGGAACTTATGCTGCTCGTCCTGTGGGGGGCGATGTGCGCGTGCCTGGTTTTCTTCGATTCCCGGATTGTCGCGCCAAATGCGGACACGGTCTTGACCGGGGCGTCTTCCGAAATCGGGAATATGTTGTCGCATCCCAAGAATTACGGTTATGTCTTGTTTACGAAATTTTTGCTGCCGTTTGAGATTGTCGGATTGATGCTGTTTGCGGCGATGGTGGGGGTTATAGTCGTCGCCCGTTTAAAACGTACCAAAAATGCATAGGAAGGCGCGCATATGAACGAAATATTAAACCAGTTTCTCCTCCCCGCGTTGGCTTTGTTCCTGACTGGCCTGGCCGGGGCGATGTTTAAGCGAAATTTAATAAGCATACTCATGTGCATAGAGTTGATGCTTTCCGGGGCGATACTTGCGTTCGCCGCGTTTTCGAGCGTTTGTAACGACATGGACGGCGGGGTGTTCGCGTTCTTTATAATGACCATAGCCGCCGCCGAAGTCGCCGTCGGACTCGCGGTAATAACGCAACTCCACCGCGTGGCGGGAACCGTGTCTGCCCGTGAAATGGACAATTTGGGGGATTGACATGCAGCACCAACTAGAATTTCTGCTTATCTCCCCGCTTTTATCTGCGCTGGTAATAGTGCTGTTTTTCAGAAAATCCAAATGGGGGGGGGCCGCGCTCTCGGTGGCGTCCGCGTTTGCGACATTGTGCGTTGTATTTTGCCTGTTGTTCTCCGATTTGAAATCGGGGGTGTACAGGAGTCCTTTGGAGTTTTTCCGCCTCGGGAAATTTTCGATGGATATGGGATTTCTTTTCGACGATATAACCGCAAACATGATATTCGTGGTGTGTCTCGTGGGATTCCTCATACACGTTTTCAGCGTGGGTTATATGGATACCGATTCGTCGAAGGGCCGGTTTTTTGCGGGGATGAGCTTTTTCATGTTTTCGATGACTGGCATAGTGCTGTCGTCGAACCTGCTGATGATGTTCGTGTTTTGGGAATTTGTCGGATTCAGTTCCTATTCTTTGATAGCGCATTACGCCGATACCGCCGTTGCGAGCGACGCTTCGAAAAAGGCGTTTATAGTCAACCGTGTTGGGGATTTCGGATTTCTTCTCGGAATAATATTTTGCTGGAACGTCTTCGGCACCGTGGATTTTTACGAATTGAGGGAGATATTCAAGGCATCCCCGGGCGAGGCCTCCACGGCTATGGGGATGTTGGTCATGTGCGGCTTCTTGGGGAAGAGCGCGCAATTTCCCCTCCAGGTATGGCTTCCAGACGCGATGGCTGGACCCACGCCCGTATCCGCCCTTATCCATGCGGCGACCATGGTCGCCGCCGGAATATACATGATGGTGCGGCTCGCCGCGATAGGATTTCTCACTCCGCAGGTGGCGGACCTGGTTCTCGTATCGTGTTCCCTGATGGCGTTCCTCGCCGGATTGTGGGCCCTCGGTCAAAGCGATATCAAAAAGATACTCGCGTATTCCACGCTCGCGCATTTGGGGCTGATGGGGGCGGGGGTGGCGCTGGACTACAGGTTGGCGATGTTTCATTTAACAACCCACGCTTTTTTTAAGGCGGCGCTCTTCCTTGCGGCAGGATCGATAATACACGCGTGCCGCCACGAACAGGATATATTTAAAATGGGCGGGCTCTTTAAAAGGATGCCATTGACGTCGGTTGTCGCGCTCGTTGCAACCCTCTCCATAATGGCGGCGCCGTATTTTTCCGGCTATTACAGCAAGGACGCCATATTAGTTTCCTCCTTTGGACGCTTTATCGACGGGGGCTTCCTGGACAAAACGGCTTTTTGCCTGATACTGGGCGGCGCGGTTTTGACCCCCGTATACATGTGCCGGCTGTTTTTCAACGTATTTCTCGGAAACCCCTCGTCCGAAAAGGCAGCGGAGGCCGTGGAAAGCTCCCCGTGGATGACACTTCCCCTAATAGTTTTGGCGGTTTACTCCCTTTGCGGAGCGTGGGCTTTCCCATACGAGCTGGAGTGGCTGGGCGGAAAAATGGATTTTCTGGTGCCGTCGTCCGCGGCAAAATTCGTCTCCGGCGCAGCGGAGGCGAGAGCCGCAATCCCGTATTTGCGCGAATTGAAAATAGGAACGGTGCTCCTCACTCTTGCGGGTGTTGCGGTTTCATGGTTTATTTACGGTCCCAACAGAAGGGACATGCTTCGCGAAAGGGGTTCCTTTATCTACTCCGCGCTTGCCGCCCACGGGTGGTTCGACGAGTTGTATTCGTGGTACGTGGCCAAAGTTCAACAGCGCATTGCGATATTTCTCGGCACCTTTGTGGATCTGTTTCTGATAGAACTGCTTTGCGTGAGGGGAGCGGGGGCGGTATGCGCCGTTGTCGGACAGGGATTCAAGCGCATGCACGATTGCTCCGCGAATTCGCAATCGCGTTGGATTGTCGCGGGCGTGATAATGCTATTTGTTCTTATAACCGTGCAGTAAATTATATTCGATGAATACGTTTTGCGAGATTCTAATGGGTGTTGCGCTTTATGTTCCGCTTGCGGCCGCCCTGCTTACGGCGGTTCTTCCGCCGTCGGCGGGGGCGCGTTTTATAAAGACTTTGGCGTTGTTTGCATCCGGGACGGTTTTTGTGGCCTCCACGGTCGTGTGGGCCGTATACGCCGGTTCGTACGCCTGGGATGCGGGGTTTGCGTTTTCGAGTTCGCCGGACGTATGCGGACTTTCCCTGCCCCCGCTTGGATTGGACGGAATATCCGCCCCTTTGTTCGCCCTTGCCGGGATAGTGTCGTTTTGCGCGTGTCTATGGTCCGCCGGCCGCAATTTTCAACAGACCCGGTTGTACTACACCTTGCTCCTGTTTATGACGGGGGGGTTGATGGGGGCGTTCTCGTCGACGAACGTATTGTGGATGTACATATTCCACGAGTTCGCCATCGTCCCGACCTTTATAGCAATGTTGTTATGGGGCGGCGCCGGCAGGCGGATGGCGGCAATCCAGATGGCCGTCTATTTAACACTTGGAGCACTAATCTCCCTCGTGGGTCTAATAGCGTTGTACGCCATGAGCGGTTCCGACGATTTCGCTTTGGTTTCGCTGGCGGAAGCGCTGGCGCGCAATCCGATTGGAGAGCAATGGCAATGCGCGATATTTGCGATGCTTTTCTTCGGGCTTGGAACACTTGTTTCGCTCTTTCCGTTTTATTCGTGGGCTCCGCGGGGATATACGGCGGCCCCCACCGCGTTTTCAATGCTCCATGCCGGAGTTTTAAAAAAATTCGGATTGTACCTCCTGTTGCAGTTCGTCGTGCCCCTGCTCCCGTCGGGGTGTGTTTGCTGGACGCGGGTGATAGCGGTTTTGGCTTTGTGCAACGTGGTCTACATAGGCTTGGTTGCGATGGCGCAGAGGGAGCTGAAAATGATGATATCGTATTCAAGCGTCTCCCATATGGGCATGTGCTTCCTAGCGCTGTGTCCGATGACTGTACTCGGAGCGGGCGGCGCCGTCTTTCTTATGTTCGGGCACGGTTTGAGCGTGGCGTTGCTGTTCCTTCTTTGCGGGCACGTCACCAACAGGACGGGCGAATGGGATATGTTTAAGATGGGGGGATTGTACAAACGCACGCCCGTTCTTGCCGGATTCTTTCTCGCCGCCGTCGCGGCAAGTATAGGATTGCCAGGATTCCCGAATTTCTGGGGGGAACTCGGCATATTAATCAGCCTTTGGAATTTCTCCCCCGCCGTATGCGCCCTCGCTGCATCGAGCATAATAATATCTGCCGTCTACGCCTTGCGGGCGTTCGCGCGGGTGTTCATGGGGGAACCGTCTCCCCAACTTTCGGCGGATACCCCGGACTTGTCCGTTAGGGAACGCATCCCCGCGGTCGTCCTTTTGGCATTTTTGCTTATGGTGGGATGCTTCCCGCGCGCGGTGGGCGACGGAGCCAATACGACCATATCCGCGATTCCATCCTACAACCAATCCAAATAGAATTTATGGAAAACCCAGCAATTTTCAATTGGAACGGCGTCCTGTCCGAGGGGGTCTTGGCCGGTTCTGCGGTGGTTACGATAGCTTTTGCGGCGTTTTCGAGATCCGAACGTAGCGGCAAGTGGGTGTCCCTCTTCGCCGTGTTCGGCATGATTGCGGCGCTCGTCTTGGAGATGTATTTCCGACAGGCGTCGTCGGGAAAACCCGCTTTCGGGGCCCCTTTTGGAATATTTGCAATATCCTGTGCGTTGTTGTCGTCGTTGATGGTTTTTGTCTATTCGATTAAGGGGGCGGAAAACAGAAACGAGCTTTTCGCTCTGATAATGTTGTGCACGGCGGCCCTAACTCTTTTTGTGCGCTCCGGAAATTTGATGTTCGCGTTCGTGTCGCTCGAGTGCGCCACGGTATGCCTTTACACCATGTCGGCGTGGAGCAGGGACGTCCCGTCGAGTTTGGAGGCTGCCGCAAAATATCTTGTCGTCAGCGGAGTGAGCGGGGCGATCTTTCTGCTCGGAATAGCGTTTGTCTACGGAGCCGGCGTATCGACCGGCAGGGATTTGTTGTTGTTCGAAAACTACCCGTACGGACTGTCCAACAACCTGTTCCGGATCGGATTGGTGCTCGTTGTTTCGGGCGTTATGTTTAAACTTGCGGCTTTCCCCTTCCAATTTTGGGCTCCGGACGTGTACCAGGGCGCCCCGACCCCCGTTTCCGCGTTTCTCGCCGTGGCTTCCAAGGGTGCCGGAATAGTATTTTTGATGGAGGTCTGTTCCGCGTTGAATTTTGAATCGGCGGGAGCGGAACGGTTGCGCGCCAACGCCGTATTGTCGGTGTCCGTTATCTCGGCGGTTACGATATTTGTGGGGAATCTGGGCGCAATAACGCAGTTTAACGTAAAACGGCTTATGGCGTTTTCCGGTATAGCCAACGCGGGGTATCTGCTGGTTCTTGTTGCGGCGGTTTTAAGCATCCGTTTCGACGGGGATTTCCTGGTCGAAATCCTCTACTTTTATTTGGCGGCGTATTTGTTGGCGAATTACGGATTGTTTTTTGTGGTAAACCAGTTTGAAGGGATAGACGATTCCGCCCAGACATTTACCGACTATCGCGGACTTTCAAAGAACAGCCCCGTACTCGAGTCGTCATTGGTTGTGGGGTTGGCCTCGCTCGCCGGTATACCTCCGACCGCCGGATTTTTCGGCAAGTTGCTGATTCTAATCATGGCGTGGTACGCTCAATTATATTGGTTGATGGGCGTGATGATATTTGGGTCCGTCGTTTCCGTGTATTATTATTTTGCATGGATGAGAATCTCCTTCGACTTCCGGTCCGGACCCGCGGAAAAGGGACGGGATCTCGTCGATACGAGAATACTCCATCCCTCCGTCGTAGTATTGACGGTTGCTAGCCTGTTTTTCGGCGTAGTTTTCTTCTTTTCCGAAATTTTGTGAATTCAAAATGTGTTGCAAGGGACAAACTAGGGGGGTAATCTAGCGGCGAGTATGAGGAATGTTTTTTTTACGGGAGTGTTTGCGTTGTCCGCATTGCTTGTTTCGTGTCAGACGGAGGACAAGGATATTTACACGAGACTTTTAAAGGTGAGAAGCGTCCCCGAGGGCGCGACCGTCGTGGTGGACGGGTTTAAACTCGGAAAAACTCCGATGACGATATCCGTCGAGACCAACGAAACGGGGAATTTCGTTCGAAAGACCGTAGTGACCGCCATTCCTCGGGACGACGGCATGCATACGCATATAAAGACTTTCCCGGCGTACCTTGCCGCGACACCCGAGAAAAGCGTCGTCCCCGAAAGCGTTACTTTTTATATGGAGCGTAATCCCTCCGATCCGGAGTCGGTTGTATTGGACTCCGAGGACGAAGATTAGCGTACGGATGGGGGACACGGACGCGTCGGGCGCGGATTGCCTGCCCCCGCCTCAGCAGACATCTATCCGTCGACTAGGGGGGGGAGAGAGAAGAAAATTTCCCGCTTTTTGTTCGTCCTTGCGTTTCCGGATGCGTACCGTAACATGCACTCCGCCCGATGAACAGGATCACACTTAACGCGTCCGCCTTGTTTCGCGCCCTGCTGATGCTGGGTTGTGGGATGTCGTCACCCTTCGGCGCGGAACCCGCGGCGGGTTTCCCCGACAGCCCGGTGTTTTCGCGCATAATGGATTACGACGTAATACCTGGACTTAAGATAGACGGCGGCGTTTTCTCCGCCGTATCGAACAAGGCGGAATTAGGCGATCCAGCCGCGCAGTACGCCACGGGCGTGTGTTTTTTCAAGGGACTCGGAGTCGCCCACGACTTTTACATGGCCGCGACAATGTTTGCGCGCTCGGCGTTTGCCGGCGATGCCTATGGCAAGTTGGGGTTGGCGACTTGCATACTTGAGGGACGCGGCGTGCCCCAAAACGCCCAAAGGGCCGTCAAGCTTATAAAAAGCGCGGCAGATGCGGGCTTGCCTTCCGCCATGAACGCGTTGGGAATTTGCTACTATACCGGGGAGGGTGTAAAAAAAGATTTTTCCGAGGCCGTAAGGCTCTTCAACGAGGCGGTCAAAGCCGGAAACCTCAGGGCGTACGTATCTTTGGCTAGGGCCCACCTCGAAGGGAAGGGTGTTGTAAAATCCGTTGAGAAATGCCTCGACTGCCTAAAGAAGGCGGCGGACGGCAACGCCGTTGCCCAAAACAACCTCGGGGTGTTTTATTCGCAAGGGTTGGGGGGATCGGTCGACGACTACACCGCCGCCCAATATTTTGAACGCGGGGCAAGAAACGGCTACCCGGCGTCCCAATCGGCGTTGGGGCTGGCGTATCTGCAAGGAAAGGGCGTCATAGCAAGTCCCGAAGAGGGGGTAAAATGGTTCAAACTCGCGGCGGAATGCGGTGATGCCGAAGCGCAAAACAATTTGGGAGTATGCTACCACAACGGCATAGGTGTGGATAAAAGCTATACAGAGGCTTTTAATTTGTATAAAAAATCTGCCCTTCAAGGCTATTCCATTGCGCAAAACAATCTTGGAGATTGTTATTTCAACGGGGTCGGTTGCGGGAAAAATCCGGAAGAGGCTGTAAAATGGTACAGGCGCGCCGCCTTTCAGGGGAATGTTGAAGCCCAGAGCAATCTCGGTTACTGTTATCTGGAAGGCATAGGAACGGGCAAGAGCGCTTCCGACGCGATAAAATGGCTAAAACTCGCCGCGGACGCGGGGGACGTCAGCGCACAGAGCAACTTGGGAACCTGCTACGTCAACGGTGTGGGCGCGGTAAGAAACATGAGAGAGGCCATAAAATATTTGACTCTCGCCGCCGGGAAGGGGGATGCGCAGGCGCTCGGCAACCTCGGCGCATGCTATTATAACGGTATAGGAGTTGAACGCGATAAGCCCAGGGGAATCGGTTTGATGCGGAAGGCGGCGGAAGCCGGCAACCGGGAGGCGAGGGAGGCACTCGTCAGAATCTGGGGGAAATAAGGTTTTTGTATCCCCCTGTATTTTGCCGCGGTTTGTTTTTATTTAACCGGAAGCAGTATTCCGGCAAAACCGCCTGATGGACGGGTGGACAAAAAGCGCCGACGAATCCGACTTCCGCCGTTTCGTTTGCAATTTTGCCGGGCGCGGTCAGACGTCCGTTTGATATTGGCTGTGCGCGAAATTTCTCAATGCCGACAGGGATTTTTTCATCTCCATTTTCTCGAGAAACGCCGCGATTTCCGGAAAATCCGGCGTGTTAGGTGACGGCGGCGGCACGTCTATCGACGTGTCGATTGTGACGAGATTCAGGTTCCTGTGTAAAATTTCCTCACTGTCGCGGATGATGTCCCTAAATTTTTCCGGTTTCAACCAGTAGTGCCTTTTTATGATGTTCCCAAGGTCGCCGTAGTCTTTCAGCCACTTTGCGGCCGTTTTGAGACCGACTCCGGCGACTCCCGGTATGTTGTCGGCGTTGTCCCCGGTAAGGGCCAGAAGGTCCGGAATTTTGGATGGGGGGACGCCGAATTTTACTTTTACCCCGATTGAATCCATTTCAACCCAGTCTTTGGACCGGTGGGACGGGGGTAGGAGTTGTCTAATACCCGGGGATACGAGTTGCGCAAAATCTTTGTCCGCGCTGACGATTGTGGCCGAAGCTCCGGACTCTTTCACCCTCGCCGCGCAGCTTCCCAGGAGGTCGTCGGCTTCGATTCCCTCGTGTTCCGATACCGAAAATCCGAAGATTTCGCACAAATGTTTTATGTGCGGGACCTGGAGTCTAAAGCTCTCTGGGGCTTCCGACCTGTTCGCCTTATATTCCGGGAATATCCCGCGATGCCTGCTTGAACCGCCTTTGTCGAAAAACACGGCGGTCGCGTGGGGAGTCCCCAACGACGTCAACTTGAGGATACTGGCAAAAAACGCGTGCAGTGCGCCCGTCGGAAAGCCGTCCGAACGCGACAAGTCCGGCATGGCGTAAAAACACCTGAAAGCCAGGTTGTATGCGTCTATCAGAAAGCAGTCCATTTGCAGAGGTTGTTGCGGCGCTCATATTTCCGTGCAGAAGTGCGCGTTTTTACATTTTTTTGGAAAGAATGTCACGCCTTTGACGGAGAGTTACCGGACGATCCTGTTTCCCCGGATCCGCGGATATCCGTACCGTAATTCGGTGAAGTGTCCCCTTCCCTATACCGCATTTTTACGTAATCGCGCAATTTCGGTCCCACGTAAACTTGCCTTGGGCGGCTTATTTTGCCTTTGGATCTCGATGCTACTTCCCTCCAATGGGCTATCCAACCGGGCATTCTGCCTATGGCGAACATAACGGTAAACATGTCCAAAGGCACGCCTATGGCTTTCAGGATGATGCCGCTGTAAAAATCAACGTTCGGATAGAGATTCCTGTCGATAAAGTAACTGTCGCTTCTGGCCTTTTCCTCCAGTCTTCGCGCGATGTCTATTAGCGAATCCTTCAATTTTACGACGTTCAAGACCTTTTCGGCGGCTCCGCGCAATATTACGGCGCGGGGGTCGTAGGTCTTATAGAGGCGGTGGCCGAAGCCCATCAGCTTGGTCTCCCCCTTTTTCGCCCTTTCGATAAATTTCGTGCCGTCGTCTCCCGTAGAGTGGATTTCTTGAAGCATTTGGATTACCTGCATGTTCGCACCCCCGTGTAGGGGTCCCCAGAGCGCGCAAACTCCGGCGGATACTGACGCGAAGAGGTTCGCTCCGGTACTGGCGACCATTCTGACCGTCGATGTGGAGCAATTCTGCTCGTGGTCGGCGTGCAGGAGCAGTATAAGATCGAGGGCCTTCGTGATGTCGTCGTGCGGATAGTATTCGTGGTACGGTTCAGTGAACATCATGTGCAGGAAGTTCTGGCTGTATCCGAGGTCCCTCTTTGGATATATGAGAGGCAACCCGTTCTTCATCCTGTAAATCATGGCGGCGATGGTACGGACCTTGCTCAAAAGAAGCGCCGCGGCGTCGTCGAAATGTTCCAGATCCTGTTCGCGATGGTTTGTTACCATGTACGGATAATAGCATCCCACGGAGTTCAGCAACGACGACAGAATCGCCATTGGGGGGGAGGAAAAAGGAAACCCTCCGTCGAAGAAATGCATCATCGCCTCATGCAAACTGGCGTTGCGCAGTACCTTTTGGGAAAAATTGCTCATTTCCTTGCGCGTCGGCAATTCCCCGTAAATTATCAGATAGGCGGTTTCGATGAAGGTCGAGTTTTCCGCCAGGACTTCAATAGGGATACCCCTATAACGGAGTTTTCCGTTTTCCCCGTCCACGTAGGTTATGGCGCTTTGACATGCTCCCGTATTTGCAAAACCTTCATCAATGGTAATATATCCTGTTTTAGAACGCATGGAGGAAATGTCGACGGCTTTTTCCCCTTCCGTGCCTCGTACTACGGGGAAATCGAAGGTGTTTTTCCCGAGGGTAATTTTGGCAACTTCATGATTTGTCATATTTGTGGGAATGTTGGAAATTTTCGGAAGCTAATTTAAAAACAAGGCCCGTGCGGTGCAATCAAAAAACGCGGACCATAGCGTGGTTCGTGCGGCGGCCGCGCCGCGGGGAAACCGCGTTTAGTCCTCGGTGCTTACCGTATCGAGGAAATTCCTGCAAAGGAGAAGCCCTTTCCCCTGGCTTTTTTCGGGATGGAACTGCGTGGCCAACAGGTTCCCGTGTGAGACGGCGCTGGTAAATTTTTGCCCTCCGTATTCCGTGGTTCCGAAAATTATGCCGGGTTGTGCGCAGTCGAGATAGTAGCTGTGGACGAAGTAAAACTGGTCCTTGGACGATATCCCTTTTAAAAGCCGGCCGTCGGATGCGAATTCGACGTTGTTCCATCCCATGTGCGGAACCTTAAACCGTGCGGGGAGGTCTAACTTTCTCACAACCCCCCTAAATACGCCCAACCCTTCAACTCCCCCACCTTCCTCCGAGAATTCGAACAGGGCTTGGAGCCCTATACATATCCCGAAGAACGGCTTGTTCGAAGCGATCCAATCGCGTATAAGCGAGTCGAACCCTGTGGATTTAAGCAGCTTCATGGTGTCGGATATTGCGCCCTGTCCGGGAAATACTAAAACGAGGTCGTCTTTTTCGAGTTCCGAAGTGCGGGAAACCAGACGCGCCTTTGCTCCAATAAACTGCCACGATCTGAGCACGCTCATGAGATTTCCCATCCCGTAGTCTATTATCGCCGCCTTTGGACCGCCGTTCATAGCCTATAAGGAAGAGTCTTTGGGATTGAATTGCAAAACAATTTTCCCGGCAGCCTGGGAAAAACAACGTCGGCGGGTTGTCCCCACGGTGCGGAAGCGTCTCCGTCCGGGAACGCGCCGGTAAAAAATATTTGACATACGCATCCCCGATTGTAGAGTCGCCGGTCTTCATTCTTTTTAGAGAGGAGTCAGAATGGGACAACCGAAACGCAAACAATCGAAGCAGCGCACGCGCATACGCCGCGCGGCGAATCATTACGAGCTTCCCGAAGTGTTTAAAGACAAGACCGACGGCACTTTCTTTGTCCCGCACAGGGTCAATCCTTCAAACGGAACCTACCGCGGCAGGCAGGTTATAAGCGTGAAAGTCTAACGGTACCGCGGGGTTTTTTGTTTGTAATGCGGGGTTATTTCTTGTAATAACACCCGCGTTTTCTTATATGGGAGTTGTGTTTCAGAGATTGCTGAAATGGAGGAGGTCCGGTGGGGTGGCATAGATGAACAGGTCGATCCCCACAGTAGCCGTAGACGTAATGGGTTCGGATCTCGGACCCGAAGAGATTATCTTGGGCATAAAACGTGCGCTCTACAAGGATAAGAGTCGATACCAGATTATAGTGGTGGGCAACGAGGAGATAACAACTCCTTTGATGATGCGCCATAAGATATTGAACGACAGCCGCGTAAAAAGTTACAACGCCAAGGAAGTCATAGAAATGGACGAAAAGCCCATTCAGGCGATAAAAAGCAAACGCGATTCGTCGATGCTTCGGGCTATAGACATTGTGAAACTCGGTACGGCCGACGCCGTGTTGAGCTGTGGGAATACGGGTGCGCTTATGGCGGGGGGAACGTTGAGATTGCGCCCGGTAAACGGCGTAGAGCGTCCCGCGCTTGGAACCGTTATACCTGGAAAGACGAAAAATTTCGTACTAATAGATGTTGGAGCGTCCCCCGACCCGAAACCGGAGAGCCTGGTGGACAACGCCATATTGGGCGCAAACTACGCCCGTGTTGTTTTGGGGGTTAAGAACCCCCGTGCAGGGCTTTTGAGCAACGGTACGGAGGATAGCAAAGGAAACCATCTTGTGCAATCGGCCCACAAGCTGTTTAGGGAACAAAACGGCGTGGTCAACTACGGCGGATTGCTTGAGGGCTTCGATTTGTTCAACGGGGACTACGACGTCGTCGTATGCGACGGTTTTACCGGGAATGTGGTATTGAAATCCCT
Source organism: uncultured Opitutales bacterium (assembly GCA_964564825.1). GTDB lineage: Bacteria > Verrucomicrobiota > Verrucomicrobiia > Opitutales > Intestinicryptomonadaceae > Merdousia. The sequence continues at coordinate 45,868 of CAZMBN010000003.1, read as the reverse complement.
TGAGGGAAGCGCGAACTTTTTTAAGCAGCTGGTAAAAGAGGAACTGTCGAAGTCGTGGATAAGAAAACTTGGTATATTCCTGGCGAGGGGCGCGTTGAAGGACATGAGAAAACGGTTACCCGTGGACAAGTTTTCAGGGGCGCCTTTTTTGGGTCTAAACGGTTTGGTTGTGAAGGCCCACGGTTCCAGCAACCGCAGGCAGATAGCCGGAGCGATAGGCATAACTTTACTGTGCCTGAGAAAACAGATGAATAGACGGATAATGGAGGATATCCAGCGGTTGCGCACGGAAAGCGGCGCCGTTTCCCGGATGTTGGACAACTCCGGGTCGGGAAACATCGGCATCGAAATCTAGGGCGTTGTCTTCGTCGTATGAGCAACTTGCCGGACGCCAATATTTTTACCGGTGGGAGGGAAGATGAACCCTGAAAAACCAAATTCCATTGTAATAAGCGGGACGGGCAGTTACCTGCCGGAAAAGGTTCTCACGAATTTCGATCTCGAAAAATTTCTCGACACTTCCGACGAGTGGATATTCGAGCGAACCAGCATAAAGGCAAGGCATATAGCTGCTGAAAACGAAGCCGCTTCGGACATGGCGTATGAGGCTTCGAAAAGAGCCCTCGACGACGCCGGGCTCGACGTCTCAAGCGTAGATCTTGTAATAGTGACCACCGTCAACCCGGACATGCTTTTCCCTTCGACGGCGTGCTTGTTGCAGTCGAAATTGGGGATAAGAAACAATATTCCGTGCTTCGACCTTGAAGCGGCGTGTTCCGGGTTTGTCTACGGGGTGGAGGTTGCAACGCGCATGATGCAATCGGGATTTTACAGGAACGCGCTCGTTGTGAGCTCCGAAAAAATGAGCAGCATGGTCGACTGGAGGGACCGCGCAACCTGCGTGTTGTTCGGTGACGGTGCGGGGGCGGTTGTTTTGAGTGCAAGCCGCGAGGGGAATACGGGAATCATAGGCACGGTGCTCGGCGCTGACGGTTCCGATACGGCGATGCTGAAGCTTCCCGCTGGAGGTTCGGCGATGCCTACTTCGGAGGAAACGGTAAAACGTGGACTCCATTTTCTCCAGATGGACGGGCGGAAAATCTTCAAACACGCCGTCAAAATAATGCAGGAAAAAGCCTTTGAAGTTCTCGATTTATGCGGAATTCCCGCGGATAAACTCGCTCTTTTTATACCGCACCAGGCGAATATGCGCATAATTGAGAGCGTTGCGAAACGGTTGAAGATTCCTCCAGAAAAGGTCTACGTAAATATAGGGAACTACGGAAACACGTCTTCGGCGTCCATTCCGATTGCCATAGACGAGGCTGCGCGCTCGGGAAAGATAAAAAAAGGGGACTATGTTCTATTCGTGGCCTTCGGCGCGGGGTTGACCTGGGGTGCGACCCTCGCCAAATGGAGCAAATAAAACCCAGTCGGGCATTCCTCCTCTAAAAAACGCGGCTTGGATCGCGATTTTACGGCTTGAAAGGTTATTTTACGGATTCCACCGAGACGTCGTGCACGATGCCGTCGATATTTATGCGCAATTTTGCCGAGTCGACGCCGAATACCGGAGTGCGGGGAGCTTCGGCGGTCTTCCTCTCGGACGGCGGTTTCAGTCTGAAGGCGTCACGTGGTTTTTTATAGAGGTCTTCCAGCTGTTGCGGGAACATGGCGTATATTACGCAATGTTCGTCGTCGTCTTTTATTCCCCTGCCGCGCAACTGCTTGTGCAGGTCGTCCATCCCAGGGCTTTTAAGGTCCGCCGGACGGCACGAGATGCGGTTTTTCCCCGATTTTTCCTCGGCAAGTTTCACAATCTCCGGATCGACAGGCGCGGGAGTATGGCCGTAGTAGCCGAGGGCTATATCCATCGCTTGCGGGGTGAACATTTTCCACCTCCCGAATTTTACGTTCATCATGGCCTGCGTCCCTACAATTTGGGAAGTGGGGGTTACGAGCGGTATCCACCCGAGTTTTTCCCGTACATGGGGAACTTCCGCAAAAACTTCGTCGAACTTATCCTCCATTTTTTGATCCTTGAGTTGTACGCGGAAATTCGAGAGCATGCCGCCGGGGACCTGGTAAACAAGGGCGTCAGTGTCTATGACTTCGTTTTTAGGCGCGGTGTAGAACCCGAGTTCGTTGTAGACTTTTTGGAATATCCTTCTAAGTTCCTCGAGTTTTCCGGAATCGTAGTCGGGTTTGCGCGGATGCCTTTCCAACATCGCCAGCATGCGCGCGGTATCGGGTTGCCCCGTTCCGTTTGCAAAGGGGGATATCGAAGTGTCTATCGCGTCCACGCCCGCGTCTATCGCCGCGTAGTAGGTTGGGGCTCCCATCCCCGCCGTTTCGTGGGTGTGGATAATCACGGGAATTCTTACGTTGTCCTTGAGTCCCTTTATAATTTCGTGGGCGATGTACGGCGGAACGAGACCCGCCATATCTTTTAGTACGATTCCGTCGCAACCCATTTCTTCAAGTCGGCAACCCATTTTTACAAAGCTTTCCACGGTGTGTACGGGGCTGCTCGTGTAGCATATCGTGCCGTGCGCCTCTTTCCCGATCTTCTTCACAGCGTCAATGGAACACTCCATATTGCGGACGTCGTTCAGGGCGTCGAATATCCTAAATACGTCCATCCCGTGTTTTGCGGAGGTATAAACAAAAGCCTCTACCACGTCGTCGGGGTAATGCTGGTACGCAACCATGTTTTGCCCCCTGAAGAGCATCATATGCCGCGTTTTTGGACATGCCTTTTTTAGGGCGTCAAGCCTGTCGAAGGGAAATTCGCCGAGGAAACGCAATCCCGAATCTATAGTCGCCCCACCCCATGTTTCGAGCAGTCCGAAACCCATGTTGTCGAGAATAGGGCATGCCGGGAGCATCATTGAAGTTGGCATACGCGTGGCGGCCAGCGATTGGTGGCCGTCGCGCAAAACGGTATTGTTGAATACGACTGGATTCATTCCTATTATTCGTTTTTCACCGCAGAGTATGCTGTATTTTTATTCCTTTATCAATAAATATAACGACCCGGATTGTATTTTGCTTTTTTTAGGCTTTCACTTTAAGCCGAAAGTGGAAAAATTTCGCACGACAAGCGCAACTGGGACGAGTGTAGCCCCAAATACCGGCCGCCTTCAAGTGGTTTTTTAACATGAAAGTCTATCTACGCACATACGGCTGCCAGATGAACGAACGCGATTCCGACCACATAGCCGCTGATTTTATGGCGCGCGGTTGCGAAATGGTCGACGATTGGTCTATTGCCGACATAGCCGTTGTAAACACCTGTTCTGTAAGGGAGCAGGCGGAACAGAAGGCGGTGGGAAAACTCGGCCACCTGATAGACGAACGCCGCGGCAGAAAATCTTTGTTCCCGGTGATAGGTCTTACGGGTTGCATGGCCCAAAATATGGGGGAATCGATTTTGGATATCCTCCCCCAATTGGATTTTGTTTTGGGATCGCATAAAACCCACATGGTGGCGGACGTTTCCATCGACGTATGGAGGGAGCGTAAATCGGGCGAAACTCCGCCTTTTATTCCGCGCACGGTATCCAACAAGAGGCGGTACAGTACGGCCAGGGTCGACGTATCCGACGACGGCGAATCGTATTTGCGCGTAAACATGCACGATTTGCGCAGGGAGTCCGGCGTATGCGCGTTCGTTTCGATAATGCAGGGGTGCTGCATGAACTGTTCCTATTGTATAGTCCCCAAGGTGAGGGGGGTCCAGCGCTCCCGTCCCCCGGGTGACGTAATATCGGAGGTAAGAGGGTTGTGCGAACGCGGAGTGAAGGAGGTTACGCTGCTCGGACAAGTTGTTAACGCCTACTCCGGCGCCGGTGGAGGCTCGGCGGATTTCGTGTCCCTGCTGAAAATGCTCAACGATATGGACGGTTTGGAACGGATACGTTTTACATCGCCCCATCCGGCGTTTTTTACTCCGGATTTGATAGACGCCTACGGCTCCCTTGAAAAATTGTGCGAATACGTCCATATACCCGTGCAATCGGGAAGCGACAGGATCTTAAAGGCGATGAACAGACCGTACACGAGCGCAAAGTTCATGGACATTATAGGGAGATTGCGTTCCCGCGCGCCGGACATATCGATTTCCACCGACGTGATAGTGGGCTATCCTGGCGAAACCGACGCCGACTTCGAGGCGACCCGCGGGTGCTTCAAGGCGGCGGCTTTCGACATGGCGTATATATTTAAGTATAGTCCGAGGGCGGGGACCCGGAGCGCCGAAACCGCCGACGATGTCCCGGACGACGTGAAGGAGTACCGCAACGGCGAGTTGCTCCGCGAGCTCGGGACACAGTCCAAGCGGTTTAACGACGCGTTTATCGGACGGACCGAGCCGGTACTTGTGGAGGGGCCGGCAAAACGCGGGGACGGTATGATGACGGGGCGTACAAGAACCCACAGGAAAGTCGTCTTCGAGGGGGCGGAAGAACTGAAAGGACAAATCGTGGGCGTCAAAATCACCGGCGCCGGTGTTTCTGCCCTATCCGGCCGCCTGGCGTAGTTTCTTTTCCGGTTCCGGCGGATACTTGTTTTCGAAATCCCTCAATATCTTGAGAAGTCTTTTATCTAGGAAAGCTTCGGCTTGTTTTCTTATGTTTTCCGGAACCCCGTAATAGGTCTCCGCGACGGAGCAGGCGATGGCCGCGAGGGTGTCGCTGTCCCCGCCGATTGAAACGGCGTTCCTCAGCGCGTCTTCGAAACTCGTCGATTCGAGGAACGCCTCCAGCGCCTGGGGAACCGTATTTTGGCAGGACGAGTTGAAGGCGTATTTCGGACGAATTTCGTCGAGCGTGAACTTCAACGGGTAGTAGTTTTTTTCAATATAGTTCCGAATCTCCGCCGTATTTTTGCCGGTTCTGGCGAGGAATATCGCGACGGCCGTCGCCTCGGCACCCTTTATCCCTTCGGGGTGGTTGTGAGTGATTCCGGTAACCGCCTTTGAAAGTTTTTTTACCTCGTTGACCGACCGTCCGGCATAGCCGCAACCGCTTACCCTCATTGCGGCGCCGTTTCCGAAACTATTGTAGGGACGGGGGTTGTTGGAATGGATCCAATCGTAGAAGAGACTGCCGTATCCGCAATGGGAATAAGAGCGTCCGATTGTCTGCATGGATTGCACCGCCTGTTCGCTTAGGTCCGCGTAATTGGTCTTGCACCGCATAAGGGCATCGCACAGGGCCAACGACATTACGGAATCGTCCGTAAAGGAACATTCGTCGGTAAATAAATCAAAGTCCTTCGATTTGACATTGTCCCACTCGAAACGGGATCCCACAATATCGCCGATAACAGCTCCGACCATTACTCCGCCCTTCCTTAAAAACCGCCGGTATTATCCGACGCGGCGGCGGATCGTGTCAAGGCGCTTCTTGGATTTTATCCCGTATTCAAACCGGGCAATCTTTGCGGAGTTTCAATGTCTCCGCCGCGCGGTATTCATGGGATACCGGGATGTCCGCGTTATTCCGCGTCTTCGACGGCCTTTGTCTGAAGAGCCGATATTTCGGGTATGGCTTTTTTTGCAAGGTTTATCATTTGTTGAAGTTGGGAATCGTCGAAGCAGGACTCTTCCCCCGCGAGTTGCAATTCCACAAATTTGCCGGATCCCGTCATTACTATGTTTGCATCGACGTCGGCGTTTTTGTCCTCCTCGTACGGAAGGTCGAGGAGCGCGGTTCCGCCGAGCATCCCGACGCTGACGGCGGCGACACTGTCGAAAAAAGGATCGGATTGTATTTCCTTCGCCGCCAGAAGTTTTTTTACCGCGATTTTCGCCGCCACATACGCTCCGCTTATCGACGCGGTGCGCGTTCCACCGTCCGCCTGGAGGACGTCGTTGTCTATCCACAGCGTATAGCCCGGTATTTTTTCCAAATCCGCCACGGCACGCATCGATCTGCCTATGAGTCTTTGGATTTCGACCGAGCGGCCGTCGGGTTTCCCAGAGTTTTGCGCACGTTGTTTTCTTTGTGGGGTGGAGTAGGGAAGCATGGAGTACTCTGCACTTATCCAACCCTTCGATTTCTCGGCGGTGTTCATCCATGAGGGGATCTTCTTCTCCGCCGTGCATGCACATATCACCCGGGTTTCCCCGAACGACACAAGGACCGAACCCGCCGCGTTCGGGGCTATTCCCGTTTTAAAAATTATGGGACGAAGCACGTCGGATTTGCGTCCGTCCGCGCGCGTGTATGCATTTCCACTTTCGTTTTCCATAGGGGGGGATATTGTGTTTCAGCTCGCGCATTGGCAAGCCAAAAGCCCCGGAACAACCCGCCGGGGATATGGGCAACGCCGACTAAAAGACTTTCCTTAAGAGTCGAGCCAGTCCGAGAAATCCGAAACCTTGTCGAAACAAATTTCCTGGCCCGCGTTTTTAAGTTCTTTCGCGCTTGCGGCGAAGCGCGACCATCTTGCCGATATGGGATATATGCCGACCTTGCGCGAATCCAGGACATCGCCTACGGCGTCCCCCACGTAGATCACATCCGACGGGGACATCTTCCAAAGATTAAGCATCTTTTGCATACACGCCGGCTTTATCGAGCCGTTTATCCCCCCGCTCATTGAGACGTCGACCCTAATTCCGTACTTTTTTAGGGATATATCCAGGCTTTCCCTGCTTTTCCCCGTTATTATTCCCACCCTAGCGCCCCGCGACGAGAGCTTGTCTATGATTTCCGGAATTCCCTCGAACGGAGCTGGGGAAATTTTGTCGTGCAGTTTCTCGTATTCGGTTAAATACGCCTCAAAGAATTCGTCGGGGTCCTCGGGATACAGAATGCGCGATATCCCCCGTTCGGATGGACCGAATATCGCAAAAAGCTCCTCCCTCGACGGCCGTCTTATCCCGCAGTGCGCGCACGCCGATTTCAGCGCCTCCAACGCCAACGGTATGGTTTCCCCTATGGTTCCGTCGAAATCGAATATTACCGCATTTTTCATTTGGTCAACGCGCCGAAACACAAAAAGCGCCCCCGCATTCTGGGAACGCTTTTCCTCGCGGCGTCCACCCCTATACCTGGTAGCGCGTAAAGCGTTTTACCTCGATTTTTTCGCCTATGGTGGCGATCTTTTGGGTAATGGCGTCACCCACCGTCATGGAATCGTTTTTTACAAAAGGTTGCGACAGCAGCGCGAGACCCGAAATGTATTTCGCAATCTTTCCTTCGACAATCTTCTTTTTGATTTCCTCCGGTTTTTTATCGCCCGAGAGTTGTTCCATGGCTATGGCGCGCTCCTTTTCTATAAGTTCTGCGGGAACGTCCTGTTTTGATATGCAAATGGGATCCGCGGCCGCTATATGCATGCATAAGTCGCGGACAAACGCCTTGAAATCCTCGTTTTTCGCGACGAAGTCGGATTCGCACGCCACCTCGATTAAAACTCCGATTCTGTCGTTCGAATGCACATAGGACGCCACAATTCCCTGGGAGGCGTTGCGGCCGGCTTTTTTCGCGGCTATGGCTACCCCTTTTACCCGCAGAATTTCCACGGCGGCGTTTTCGTCCCCATTGGCTTCCGCAAGGGCCTTCTTGCAGTCCACCACGCCCGCGCCCGTGCGCGCGCGCAAGTTTCCCACCATCTGTGCTGTAATTTCCATCTTTAGAGTCCTCCTGTCTTTATTGTTCCGGCGTTTCCGCGGGGGTCACTATCTCCGGTACTGCCATCTTTGCGGCACGGCGGGCGACGCCGTTTTGTACCGATTCGACTATTATCTCGGTTATGAGTCTAATACTTTTTACGGCGTCGTCGTTTGCGGGTATCGGGTAGTCCACGAGGGTGGGATCGGAATTTGTGTCGACCACGGCTACGATTGGGATCCCGAGCTTGCGGCATTCTGAAACCGCTATCTCCTCGTTTTTTATATCCACAATGAAAGCCGCCCCGGGCAATTTGGATATATTTTTTATGCCCTCGAAATTACGATCCATTCTTCCCTTTTCGCGGCGTATAGCGGCGGCCTCTTTCGCGTGGAGTTTTTCGAGCTCGCCGGATTCCTCCATGGCGGCGAACCTTTTGTATTTTTTGAGGCTTGTAAGAATGGTTTCGAAGTTTGTGAGGGTCCCACCAAGCCACCGGTTTACGCAAAACGGCATTCCGCACGCATCCGCGGCCTCGTGCAGTATTTCCTTGGCTTGGCGTTTTGTCCCTATAAAAAACACATCTTTGCCGGAAGCCGCGACTTCCTCCACAAAAGCGGCGGCCTTTTCAAGCAGCGCGTATGTTTTTTCCAAGTCTATTATCGAAACGCCCGAACGGTGGGCGTAGACATACGGTTTCGATTTTGGATTCCAACGGCGGGTCTGGTGTCCGAAATGCACTCTGGCGTCGAGGAGATCTTTTACGGTAATATTCATGTGGTTCTGGCTCCGTATCCGCATTTTTGCGAACCTGGGATATGACTTTCTGTTTTGAGTTTAATGTTTAGCAAACGCACCATGCGCTTACGATAGAGCTACGACAGGAAATGGATTTGTCCGTTTAAATCAAGTAAAAAAACTCGTTTTACCTGTTACGAGGAAAGATTTTACGCAGACCGTGTTGTACGCACGCGGACGTTTAAGCCGTATTTTTGAAATATTCAATCCCGTGAGGAATAAGATCACAGCTTAATTTCCATAATGTAATCGTTCATAAAAAAGCCGTTGCCTATGTCGAAATCGCCCTCGTCCACCTTGTACATGCCCATTTTTTTATAAAATCCTATTGCGGAATTGTTTCTATTTACGTTTAGCCTCATGGTTCTGGGGGCGGGATGGTTTTCTTTTGCGAATTTTTCCGCCGTTTCAAAGAGGGAAACCCCGATTCCTTTACCTTGATATCCGGGCAGTACGTAAATTTTCTGCAGATGGAAACGTCCGTTACCCTCGTTTTCCACGGATACGTAGCCGCAGGCTTTACCTTCCTTATACGCCAGGAAATATGTGTGCGTTCCGTTTATTTGGGATTCCAGGCTGCGGGGCGAGTACATCCATTCCATCATGTATTCTATCTGCGACGGCGATAATATGTTTTTATAGGTCGCCGGAAACGCCTCCCGTGCGAGCGAATTTATCAGCCCTATGTCGTCCAGTGTCGCTTTTCGTATTTTCAGCATAATGCGTTACGGAAATATGTCCGGTCTCACGTTGCGTACCCTTCGGACTGATTCCCCCATCCCGCCGAGTCTCGCCCGGGCAAGCCAAACGCGTTCGTACTCCGCCGCTATGAATTTTAGCGCCACTTGTTGTCCGAGGGTTTCGGTATAAAAATCCCCCTTTGCCTTGTTTAAGGCGAATTTTATCATCTCGACCGCGAGCGCCGATTCCAAAAGGCATGTCTTTGCATCCTTCGACGTTGGGCGCGATTTTCCCGCGAGCGCCGCGGCGGAATTCAGGGTCGACTCGAGTTTTTTTATTTGCAGGTTGGAATAGGCGTCGATGATTTTTTCAACCCCGCAGCCGGGGGCAAAAAATATTTCATGGTGGAAGCTTTTGAGTTTTAGGGACGGATCGACCCGTCCGAGAACGCAGAGCGACCTAGAAAATTTCCCAGTATTGTCGTGGAATACGAATTTGTCGAGGGCCGAGCAAACAGCGTCTTCGTCGGGAGCGCCCCCCCATGCGCACGCCGCCGCGTGCGCAATTGCCGGATACATCGCGCACCAGGGCTGGTGGTTCCCCCCGTCGCCCCACTGGGTCAATATCATACCGCGCGCGCCGTACTTTTTGGCGCACGCCGCCGCGGTTTTAATGTTTTCAAACGCGCAGTTCCACCTGGAGCCGAAGGAGTTCCATGTACTTGTTCCGGGGGCGGTAAAAAATTTTACTCCAAGTCCGGACAAAAGGGAACATTGTTCGTCGTACGGATGGTCGAGATAATACCCCCAAACGATTGTGCTTGCGTCGGACGGGAGTATTTTGGACAGCTCCGGTTTCTGCATCAGTACGTCGGCCCAGAAGCATACGTCTTTGCCGTATTTTTTGCATAGGTCCCTAAGCCCCAAAATGTGCCTCATATAGAGGGAGTACTTGCCGTATTTAAGGCCCGCGCACGCCCTCCTGCTGCGTCCCATCCCGAGTTCCCAGGGCTCGTCTCCGCCTATATTCACGTTTGAACTCTCGAAATTCGGCAAGAACTGGGAATAAAGAGAGTCCATGAATTCTAGGGCTTTCTTGTCCGGATGGAGTGTTGTTGGAAATTCTCGTACGGTCCCGAGCGGATCCGTAAACGGAGCCTTGCTTTCCGCCAAATACTGGTACTTTGGGTATCTGAGCCATCTTTCCATATGTCCGAGTCCGTTCATATTGGGGACAAGTTCTATGCCCGCGATTTTGCACATTTTGCCGAGTTCGGCATATTGTCCCGCCGTCATCGGGGATGCGTCCGCCCAAACAAGTTCGTGGCCGCGGAAAGCGTAGGTATGCTCCGTATAAAGCTCCAGTCTGTTGTATTTAAACAGGGATAGTCTGTCCACCAGCAGTGATAATTCCTCCATTGTGGGGACCTTGCATCTGCTGATATCCAACATAAACCCGCGTACCGGCAGATCGGGATAGTCGTTTATCTCCACGCGGAGCATGCCGCGTCCGTCGGATTGGACGGCAATTTGTTTCAATGTTTGAACGGCGAGCCTTATCCCCGTGTTCGAACGCGATTTTATGCGTATGGAATCGCCGCAAATTTTTAAGGCGTAGGATTGGTCGTTCGCCATTTCTGCGGAATATTCGACAAAGACGGATTTCCCTACGGGAAGTCCGTCTTTGGATACGCTAAAATCCGCATCTTGAGGTCTCAAAAAACCGTCCCCCCACAAAACTTTTTTCGGAACGGGGAATAGGACTGGTTTGGAGGGGGACGGCATGTTTAAAAAGTGTGGACGAAAAGTCCTGAACGCAATTTGGGTTCGAACCATGTGCTCTTCGGTGGCATGATTTGTCCCGCATCGGCGATACTCATAAGTTGCGAAACGGTCGTGGGGTACATTGAAAACGCAACCGCAAACTTCCCGCCGTCGACAAGTTTTCCCAGTGCGTCTTCGCTTTTGACTCCTCCCACGAAATCTATACGGCCGTCCGTGCGCGGATCTCCGATTTTGAGAATCGGAGATAGAATCCTATCCTGCAACAGGGATACGTCGAGGGACTTTACCGCGTCGAGGCCGTCGATGTTGCAAAATTCCAAACCGTACCATTCCCCGTCGAGATACATGGACACTCTCCGCGGAGAGCAGGGGGATTTTTCCGCATTCGCGGCGAGTTTGCAAACTCCGGAGATTTTTCCCAAAAATTCGTCTTTGGACAGCCCCGCCAAGTCTTTTACCACGCGGTTGTAGGGTAGTATTTTAAGTTGGTTGGACGGGAAAACCACGGATAGAAACCAATTGTAATCCTCGTTTCCCGTGTGCGCGGGGTTGGCTGTTTTTAAATCCCGGGCGCAACGGGCGTTGCTGGCGCTCCTGTGGTGTCCGTCGGCGACGTACGCACAGGGTATGGCGTCGAATATTTCCCCTATTTCGGATATTTTTGCGGGATCGGAAATTCTCCATACCGTGTGGCGTATCCCGTCGCCGGATACGAAATCGAACAGCGGGTCGGACTTTTGACCGTCCTCGACGATAAAGTCGAGTTTTGTTCCGCTTCTCACTGTCAAAAATACGGGTCCCGTATTGGCGCGCAGTATTTTTGTGAGGTTGTAGCGGTCGTTTTCCTTTTCCGCCCGTGTTCTTTCGTGTTTCTTTATGACGTCGGAGTCGTAGTCTTCCGCACTGAAGGTTGCCACCAACCCGGTTTGCGAGTGCCCGCCCATCTGTTGTCTGTAAAGGTACATCGCCGGGGCGTTCTCCCTGAGGAGCTTTCCGTCCGCCACTAATTTTTGGAAATTCTCCTTTGCGTGTGCGTAAACTTCGGGGGAATAAGGGTCTGTACCTTCCGGTAGCTCGATTTCGGAGCGCACCACCCTCATAAAACTGATAGGATTACCCTTCGCCTGTTCTCGCGCCTGCTCGAAGTTCACCACGTCGTACGGAAGGCTTGCAATATCTTTTGCGAATTCCTTTGCGGGTATAAGCGCCTTAAAAGCTTTTATTTTCATGCGCGTTTATAAATCCACACTATTCGGGTTTTTTCAAGATTTGCTTCAAAAATCTTGCAAAAACGGATTCCCATCTGTCATAGTGGTCTCCGTGAAGAAGCCGTATGGAAATACTCGCGGAGGCGGTTGTCTCTTTAAATTGTTGAAGTTTGGATCTGTTGCATTGGTTGCGATTCTCGTAGCCGCGTACTTTTCGCTCGGATATATAGCCGACTACGTCCTAAAGGCCGCCACTGCCGGAACGGGCGTCGAGGTGGGACTTGGGTCGGTGGATTTCAACATAGGGGAGCAGAAACTTGCCGTAAACGATTTTTATGTGACCAATCCGCCCAACTATCCCCAGGATGTCAAGGCCATAGCGTTTAAGGAGGCGGTTGTCGACACGCAGTTGAGCCCGTCCGCGCTTCTCGTCCAAAAACTTGTGGAGGTGGACGAAATAAAGGTTGTTGGGTTGACAATGGCGGTGCAGCTGAAAACGGGCTCCGGACTTCAAATGCTCCTGAAGGCTCCGAAGTCTAATCTGACCGAAATATCGGATATTTTCAAGGCGAAATACGGATTGAACGACGACTCCGGATCCAGTCGGCAACCGAAGCAACAGACTGATGCGGACGACGACGATTCGACCCCCGTAAAATTCATAGTAAAGAAACTGGTCTTCCAACAGGGCGACATTGTCGGCGGGTTGAACGACAGCAGCATGAAGGTGGTTCTGCCGTCCTTTACGGTTGAGAATCTCGGGGTCAAAGAAGGCGGACTTACCGTTTCGCAGCTTGTTACCAGCATCGTCGAAAGTCTGGCGGTTCAAGGTACGTACAACATGGCGAAAGCCATAGTGGAAGGCGCCGCCTCCGGAACCGAATCCGCGGGGAAATCTACCGGAGCCGCGGTGGATTCCGCCGGCAAGGCCATAGGAGACGCCCTTAAGAAATTGTTCTAGTTGTTGCGGGGGGAGGAGGAGGTTTCTCGGAGCTTCCGTTTTTGTTCCCGCAAAAAAGCCCGCCACGCACCGACGGGGGAGGGCTTTTTTCTCGAAACTGCGCCCTTAGCCCAGTTTGTAGCTTACCGGAGAAGGAACGCGCTCCACTATTTTCGTATCGCTCAGTTTGAGATTGTCGGGAAGAAATTTTTGTTGGGATTTTTTCAGTATCCAATCGCACTTCAAACGCTTTCCCGAATACGCCGATTCGCGGGCGGCTATGGCCGCAAAACAGGAATCCGCGCACGCCTTCATCGTGTTTACATGCCTGCCGTCTCTTATCGCGCCAAACATGTACTCGTGTTCGCAAACGAGTTCGGGTTTCCAGTTGTCTCCGGATTCCCACGGCTTTTCACCCTTTATTATCTGTTTGCCGAACCCGCTGTAAAGAGCCCCCTTCGTCCCCATTACCTTGAACGTGGCGTATCCGCTTGTTCCGTCTTCCTGCCTGCATCCCGAAGACAACGTGGCGCCGCTCGGGAATTCAAAAGTGGCGGACATGTTCGAAAATCTATCGCCTATGTCTGGCAATCCCGATATACGCCCCCCCGTTCCTACGACGTCCGTGGGTAGTTCTCCAAACGCCCAGAGGGCTATATCGAGGTTGTGGACGTACTGTTCCACAATCTGGTCTCCGGAAGTCCAACGGAATGCGAGCCAATAGAGCAGCTGGTACTCCACATCCTGGGGTTTGAGATTTGCCGGCACATCGTACCAGCCCGTGAGGAAACTCGGCTCAAACCTCAGGAAGGAACCTCCGATTATATCCCCTATTTGTCCGTCCCTGAGTCTGTTGACCGCTTCCTTGATAAGCTCGTGGTAACGCATCTGCGTGCCGCATATGACATTAAGGCTTTTTTTGTCCGCCAGGGGGATAAGTTCGTTATAGACTTTGCGCAACTGGACGGCGTCTATGCATATGGGCTTTTCGGCAAAAACGTTCTTTTCGGCGTTGAGACACTTCTCTATTTGTTGCGTCCTAAAACAGGGCGGAGTCGCCAGGGCGACAACGTCCGCGTCGGTCTGCAACACCTTGTCGATAGAGTCTATCCCGAGAAAGATTTTGTCGTCGGAAACCTTCCATATCTCCTTCTCCATGGAAGGATAGTTTTTCCCGATATAGGTTTTAACTTTTTTCTCGCAGGCGTCCGTACGGGCCTTGTAGAGATCCCCCAGGGCAATTATTTCGATGTTTTGGTCTGCGGATATCATGTTCGTCAGGGCTGAACTTCCGCGTCCTCCGCAACCGACGAGGGCGACTTTTATTTTATCGCCGTCCTTCGCCGAGGCGAGAGACCATTTTGGAAGCGCCCCTGCGACTCCAGCGGTTATTCCGGTTTTTAGAAAAGTTTTTCTGTTCATTTTTGCATTACATCCTTCCTCGAAAGCAAAACGATAACCGAATTTCTGGCAATGTCAACAATACTCGCCGTTTGTCGGCGAATTATTTCGGTGTGCCTCCGGTCTCCGTAGTCGCGGTACGTTCCCCGCGTCTTGCGCCTCGCTAAAGGGTGGCGGTACCCGATTCCCCCGTCTTGATACGGTATGTTTCCTCGACGGGCATGACAAATATCTTGCCGTCGCCGATTTTCCCCGTACGGGCCGACTCGAGTATCGTATCTACCGTTTTCTCCACCATGTCCGAGGGCACGCATATATCCAAGACCACTTTCGGCAGCAAATCGACGGTGTATTCGCTCCCCCTGTAGATTTCGGAGTGGCCCTTTTGCCGACCGAAGCCCTTGACGTTGCTCACGGTCATGCCCTCAACCCCTATTTTGGCGAGCGCGTCTTTCACCTCGTCGAGCTTGAAGGGTTTTATTATTGCCTTTACCATTTTCATCGAAAGAATCTTTCTCCCGCCATGAGAACGAGCGATTTTTACACGGCGGACCCCGCCGGCGGACGCATTTAAGCGCAGGAAAATGCTTACACGCGACCGGTTGAAAGTCAAATTGAAAGACACCGCCGTATCTTTGGGATTTTCCGACATGCGGGTATGTTCCGTTGAAGATTTCCCACCCGGAGATGCGGAGAGGTTCAAACTATGGATAGACGGGGGAATGTTTGCGGGCATGTCCTATGTTGCGCGGGCGCTTGGAACGAAAATCAGCGCGCGAAAGTTTTTTGCGGATGCGAATAGCGCGATTGTCCTATCGGCCAACTATTACAGGCCGAGTTCGGAAAGGCGCGTAGCCCTTTACGCGCAGGGCGCCGACTACCACGAGGTTATAAAACGCAGGTTGCCGCCGTTGTGTAAAATATTGGAGGACGCCGGCGGGGTTCAAAAATGCAGTGTCGACGCGTCCCCCCTTTGGGAAAAGGCGTTTGCCTCTAGGGCGGGTATCGGCTGGATCGGAAGGAATACCCTGATCATAAGGCGCGACAATGGTCCGTGGAGCTTTTTATGTTTGATTCTTACCTCCGTCAAACTGCCCGTCGACCCCCCCGTGGACGCCGGCTGCGGATCCTGTACGAAATGCGTGGAGGCGTGTCCGACCTCCGCCCTCGGGGACGCGGGACTGGATGCGAACAAATGTATTTCCTATCTGACCATAGAGAAGAAGGGAAGCCTGAGCGACGGGGAAAAGCGGATGGTGGGCGACAGGATATTCGGATGCGACATATGTCTGAGCGTATGCCCGTTTGGAGTCGGCGCACCGATGGCCAAAATCCCCGAATTTCAATCCGTCCTAAAACTCTCTGACACCCCGACGGACGGCGAATTAAGGATTGCGTCGCGCGGTACGCCCATGCTTAGGCGTTTCAAACGGAATTCCTAACATCGGGGTGGGGACGCGTCTGGTCGACAGTGCAGATACTGGTTTGCCCGTTGCTTTCCCTTCCCGGCGGGGAAAATAAAAACTTTACAATTTCTTTTTGGATTTCACCATAGTGCGCTTCCAAAACATCCGGCATGTTTTGCCATCGGGATGCGCATATCTATTTGAAATTAAAGATTTAAATTATGAACGAAGATTTGCAAAAGATAAGGCACAGCGCTTCGCACGTACTGGCCGCGGCGGTATTGCGGCTGTTCCCCGCCGCAAAACTCGATATCGGTCCGGCGACTGACACCGGATTTTATTACGACTTCGATTTGGAGCATAAGTTTACCGCCGACGACCTGGTCCGCATAGAGGAGGAAATGCGCAAAATCGTTTCGGAGAACCAGAAATTCGAGCGCATCGAGCTTTCGCGAGAAGAGGCCGCCGAAAAGATTAATGAGGCGGGGCAGGGTCTATACAAGCTTGGCAGATTGTCGGATATTCCCGAAGGGGAAACCGTAAGTTTTTACCGCAACGGGGAGTTTTGTGATTTGTGCGCCGGACCCCACGTAGACCACACCAACCGAATAAAGGCCTTTAAGCTCTTATCGATTGCCGGAGCATACCATCGCGGGGACGAACGGAACAAACAGTTGCAGCGCATTTACGGTACGGCATTCGCCTCAAAAGACGAGTTGGAGCGGTATTTGAAGCGCATGGAGGAGGCCAAACTTCGCGACCACCGCAAGTTGGGTAGGGAAATGGGGCTTTTTATCATAGACGACAAGGTTGGGCAGGGACTGGTCTTATGGAAACCACGGGGGGCTGTGGTACGCCAGAGCCTGCAGGATTTTATTCTCGAACTTTTGCGCAAGCAGGGATACCTGCAGGTGTTCACGCCGCATATAGGAAGGCTGGGACTGTTTAGGACGAGCGGGCATTTCCCGTACTACAAGGATTCGCAGTTCGCCCCGATAGTCGAGCGCGATGATCTCTTGCGGATGGAGTCCGAACACCTCGATATGTCCGAGTACGGGAAAAAGGTGGATTCGGGCGAAGTAGAGGGATTTCTGTTGAAACCGATGAACTGTCCGTTCCATGTGCAGATATTCAAGAGTGACCCCCATTCGTATAGGGATTTGCCGGTCCGCCTCGCGGAATTCGGAAACGTATATCGCTGGGAGCAGTCCGGGGAGTTGAACGGGATGACCCGTGTACGGGGGTTCACGCAGGACGACGCGCACATTTTTTGCACCCCCGAACAGTTGGACGGGGAGATACGGGGTTGTTTGGACTTGGTGAAGGTTGTGTTCGACACCATAGGTATGCGCGAATACCGGGTGAGAATTTCGCTGCGCGATCCCTCAAGCGACAAATACGTCGGCGACGAATCCAATTGGGAGAAGTCCGAAGCCGCCATAAGGAAAGCTGCGAGATCCATCGGCGTGCCGTGCGTGGAGGAAATGGGCGAAGCTGCTTTTTACGGTCCGAAGATAGACTTCATAGTGAAGGACGTCATCGGTAGGGAGTGGCAGTTGGGTACCGTCCAGGTCGACTATAACTTGCCCGAGCGGTTCGACTTGTGGTATACGGGGTCGGACAACAAACCGCATAGGCCCATAATGATACACAGGGCCCCCTTCGGCTCCTTGGAAAGGTTTACCGGGGTTTTGATAGAGCATTTTGGGGGAAACTTCCCCACCTGGTTGGCTCCCGAGCAGCTTAGGATCTTAACCCTAGGGGATTCCGTGTCCGGGTACGCCGATTCCCTGTACGCGCGTTTTAAGGACGCCGGAATAAGGGTTGGAATCGACGACGGCGCCGATAAACTGGGCGCAAAAATACGCAGGGCCGAGATGGAAAAAATTCCGCACATGGCCGTTGTCGGGAAAAGAGAGGCCGACGAGGGAGCAGTGTCGCTCCGCTCCCGTATAAGGAAAGCGTTCGAGGGAGTGCATTCCTCCGTTGAGGCTATGGGTTTGATTTTGGAGGATATAAGAAACCGCCGTCTCCCCGACGACTTTTGACCAAAAGTCAAAAAATTGTTGACGAATGCGCTACAACCGCGTAGCGTACCGAACTTTTCTTCAGATAGATGAATACGACAGTAGCAAAGAAACAGGAGCAAAAGCAATGGTATGTGGTCGATGCGACCGACCAAGTATTGGGACGCCTTGCCGTAAAGATAGCGAACGTATTGCGCGGTCGCCACAAGGCGGTCTACACGCCGAACGTCGATTGCGGCGACCATGTGGTTGTTGTGAATGCCGAAAAGGTGCGCGTTACCGGAAAAAAGGAGGACAACAAGGAATATATGTTCTATTCCGGCTACGTGGGGGGCGAGAAGTACGTGAAGCTGTCGGAATTCCGGGCGCGCAGACCCGAGTACATCATCGAGGCCGCGGTAAAGGGAATGCTCCCGAAGAACAGATTGGCCCGCGATATGTTTTTGAAACTCCACGTCTACGCCGGAAGCGAACATCCCCATGCGGCCCAACAGCCAAAACCGCTTAACTTTTAACACAATATCATGAGCGCATCTGAAATTTTCGTATCTGTCGGACGTCGCAAGACGTCGGTTGCCCGCGTCCGCCTAAGTAGGGGCAGCGGTAAACTCACGGTAAACGATGTTCCCATCGGCGAATACTGCTATACCGACCGTTTGTCGATGTTGGCTCTTCGTCCGTTGGCTGCCACTTCGACTTCGGATTCCGTGGATGCCGTTATAAGCGTCAAGGGCGGCGGTTCCGTGGGCCAAGCCGGGGCGATAAGCCATGGTCTGGCGCGCGCCTTAGAAAAAATGGACGCTTCGCTGAGGGCTCCCCTAAAGAAGGCGGGTTTGCTTACCCGCGATCCGAGGGCCAAGGAACGTAAGAAATCGGGTCAACCCGGAGCGCGCAAGCGTTTCCAATTTTCAAAACGCTAATTGCAGGATTCGACTTCTTCCACCGGAGCCCTCCCGCGCCGCGGTGGGGCTTTTGTGTTTGGTTTTTACGCAATAGACGGTTACAGGCAAATATTGGGAGCAAAATATGAAGATAAAAGCAGGAATTACGGGAGCCTCCGGTTATGCGGGCGTGGAGCTTGTAAAGATTCTGGCGAAACATCCGAAAGTGGAACTTGCGTGCGTTACGTCGAGGAGTTTGGCGGGGACTCCCGTGGCGGAATACATGCCGCAGTTAAGGCATATCGTGGGCGACAATTTAAAATTTATCCCCTCGTCACCCGCGGAACAGGCGAAGATGGACGATATAGACGTGTGGTTTCTGGCCCTTCCGCACGGAGCCGCCGTCGACTACGCGGGACCGCTTATCGACGCCGGGAAGCTTGTAATAGACCTTTCCGCGGATTTCCGCCTAAATTCGCCGTCGACGTACAAAGAATACTACGGATCCGACCATAAGGCTCCCGGACTCCTAAAGTCCGGGAAATATTCGATAGCGGAACTCTCGGAACTCTCGCCGGAGGACAGGCTCATCGCCTGTGCAGGGTGCTATCCCACGAGCATACTTTTGCCTCTGTTTCCCCTTGTGCGCGAGGGTGTCGTGGGTTTTGACCACATAGTCATAAACAGCTGCAGCGGCGTTTCCGGCGCCGGGAGAAAATCGGAGACGGCGTACAGTTTTTGCGAGCGCAACGAAAGCGTCAAGGGCTACGGGTTTTTGAAGCACAGGCACTTGTCGGAAATAGAGGAACAACTTTCCGTCGCCGCCGGACGGAAGATTACGGTCCAATTTAATCCCCATTTGTCCCCCATGACGCGCGGGATATTTACGACGATTACCGTTCCGTCGAAGGATGGGGGAATAGAACGCGTGTACGAAGTGTGGAACAGGGTCTACGAGGGAAGACCCTTTGTAAAAGTCCTTGCAAGCGGAACCTACCCGGACACGCTCTTCGTCTCCGGGACAAACCGCTGCGATATCTCCGCATTTTATGATCCCCGCACGAAAAATTTCGTAATATGTTCGGCTTTGGACAACCTCTTAAAAGGCGCGAGCGGACAGGCCGTCCAAATAATGAACATCGTTCTCGGCTTTGACGAAACATCGGGCCTGCTTTGATGGACCGCAGGGCGGACGGAACTTTTTATTTGAACAGAACTCGAAAACGGCGTGCAATACGCCCCCGCATATGAATAAGAACTATAGTATATCGACGACCGAAGACGTTGCCGGACTCTGTACGGCGAAAGGGTTTAAATTGGGGTCCGCAGCCTGCGATATCCGCAATAAGGAGGATTACAAGAGACTCGATTTGGCGTTGATTGTTTCGGACGTTCCGGCGACGGCCGCGGGGGTGTTCACCACGAATGACGCAAAAGCCGCCCCCGTGCTGTTGGACATGCGCCACATCGACGCAAAGCGCAAGGTAAAGGCCATAGTGGCCAACAGCGGGAACGCCAACGCGTGCACCGGCGAGAGGGGTTTTAAAGATGCAGTGGATACGTGCTCGTACGCGGCCGAAAAGCTCGGCGTGGAGAGACGGCAAATATTGGTTTGTTCCACGGGCAGAATAGGGGAGTTCCTTCCCATGGAAAAATTGAAGAAGGGTATCGATACCGCTTTTTCCTCCCTTTCCTACGGGGAGGAGGCAAGTATGGACGCCGCAAACGCCATTTTGACATCGGATACCCGTCCAAAGACGGTAAAAGTGGACGTGTCCATTAGGGGGAAAACCTTTACGCTCGCCGGAATGGCCAAAGGGGCGGGAATGATAGAACCGAACATGGCTACGATGTTGGCTTTTATCGCCTGCGACGCCTCCGTTTCGCAGTCGCTTTTAAAGGAAAGCCTGCGTCTGTCCGCGGGACGGACCTTCAACCGTATAACCATAGACGGGGATATGAGCACGAACGACACTGTGTTGTGCCTTTGCAACGGAGCTTCCGGATTCGAAATATCGGAGGACGACGCCGATGCTCTCGAGGCATTTAAGGAGGCGCTGTTGTCGGTTTGCAGGGTTTTGGCCCGGAAGATAGTGGGAGACGGCGAAAAAATTACAAAAGTTGTGGAGGTAAACGTCCGCGGTGCAAGGGACATTGCGCAGGCGGAAAAAATATGCCGCAGCATAGGCAACTCCCTTTTGGTGAAATCTTCGTGGTTTGGGTGCGATCCGAATTGGGGGCGAATTGTGGACTCCGCTGGATACGCGCGTACGGGAATTATACTTGAAAAACTCGACCTCGACTACGATTCCGTTCCCGTCCTCAGGAGGGGGCAGCCTCTAAGCGGAAACAAGACGAAATGGGTTGAGGTGGTGAGCCGCAAGACTTTTTCCGTAAATCTGAACCTGAATCTCGGCGAAGCCAAAGAGACCGTGTTGGCCGCGGATCTTACCGATGGATACGTAAATTTCAACAAAGGGGAATAGAAGTCGCCGTAAAAAAGGGTTTTCTCCGGAAGCATCGCGGAACGCATCGTTTTTCAGCATGGACACGATAGACGAAGTCACAAAAAAAGCGGGGATCTTGATAGAGGCGCTGCCCTATATCAAAAGATTCAAGGGATCGATATTCGTGATAAAATACGGGGGCGCCTTTATGGACGATCCGAATCCCGAAGTTCGCGCCCGCGTCGCCCAGGATATTTCCTTTTTGGCAACCGTTGGGATTAAGGTTGTGGTTGTGCACGGGGGGGGCAAGGCCATCAATAGGGCGATGGAAAGGTTCGGGTTAAAAGCCGAATTCCGCAACGGTATGCGCGTTACCGACGAGAAAACCGCGGAAATTGTGGCGGACGTCCTCAACGGCGAGGTAAACAGGGATATATGCGCGTTGTTGAAGTCGCAGGGTTGCGAAGCGGTGTCCCTTGCCGGAAACGAAGTTTTGTCCTGCGAAAAGCTCTATTCGAAAGATCCCTCCGGAAATATGCTGGATATAGGATATGTCGGCAAGATAGTGTCGGTAAAATCGAAGTTGATAAAGAAGGCGGTTTCCGAAGGTTATACCCCCGTAATATCGCCCATCGCGTTGGGGATTGAAGACAGCCATTTGTACAATACGAACGCGGACGTCGCGTCCGCGGCGGTGGCCGGTGCCTTGAAGGCGCGCAGGCTCGTATTCCTCTGCGACGTTCCCGGCCTCATGAGAAATCCCGAAGATCGCTCCACCCTGATATCGCATCTTAAGGTCGGCGAAGTCCCCTCCTTAAAAGCCGGGGGAATCATATCCGGCGGTATGATGCCCAAGGTCGACAGCGGTGTGGACGCGATTTGCAACGGAGTCCGCAGGGTCCACTTTGTAGACGGATATATGCCCCACAGCGTGTTGCTGGAAATATTCACGGACAAGGGCATAGGCACCGAAATAGTGACGGAAAACCTTTAGCGGACGTGGAAGTATGACAATTTGCGAGAAGTACTCCAAATACACGGTTCCCAACTACGGGAAACGCGATTTTGTAGTTGAAAGTGGCAGGGGGACTTGGCTCTACGGCGCCGACGGTAGGAAGTATTTGGATTTCGGCGCCGGAATAGCGGTTCTCAGTTTGGGGCACGCTAATCCCCGTTGGGTTAAAGCCGTCGCTTCCCAAGCCGCAAAACTGACCCATTGCAGCAACCTGTACCTGTCGCGGCCGCACGCGGATCTTGCGGAAAGGTTGGTCGGCAAAATAGGGGAGGGAAAGGTTTTCCTATGCAATTCCGGAACGGAGGCAAACGAAGCCTTGATAAAGGCGGCCCGTTTGCACGGCGTTGAAGTGGCGGGTGCGGAAGGAAGGAAATACCGGATAGTTACGGCAATCGACGGTTTCCACGGCAGAACCCTCGGAGCGCTTGCGGCAACCGCCCAAGAGAAGGTCCAGAGGGGTTTTTCGCCTTTACTCCCCGCCTTTACATACGCGCGTTACAACGATTTGGACGATTTTAAGAAGGCTATGGGCGATGATGTAGCCGCCGTGCTCGTTGAACCGGTGCAGGGCGAAAGCGGCGTTACTCCCGCGGATGCCGGTTTTTTAAAAGGACTTAGGCAATTATGTAAAAAATACAAAGCCCTGTTGCTTTTCGACGAAGTCCAATGCGGAGTCGGACGAACCGGGAAATTTTTGGCGTCCCAAAAGTACGGGGTCGCCCCCGACGGTTTATCCCTGGCGAAGGGGTTGGGGGGAGGGTTCCCCATAGGAGCCGTATGGCTTTCAAGCAAATATGCGTCCCTTTTCAAGGAGGGCAGTCACGGCAGCACTTTTGGAGGCAATCCGTTGGCATGCGCGGCCGCGAACGCCACCCTGGTCGAGATCGATTCCAAAAAATTGGAAAGAAACGCCGGGAAAATGGGGAAACGGCTCGCAAACGGTCTGTCCAAAATCGCACGCGAACATCCTAAAGTAATAAAACTCACAAGGGGGCTGGGGCTTATGCGTTCGGTTTTGTTCAATACGCCGTATTCCAATACCGCTGTCTGCGGGAAATTGCGGGACGCCGGCTTAATATTGATACCCGCGGGGTCGAACGCGCTTAGATTTCTTCCCCCGCTCAACGTGAAGGCCGTCGAAGTGGATTCGGCCCTGGAAATATTTGAAAAGACGATGGAAGAATTGGAAAAATGACAAGGTCGTTTTTAAAAGATACGGATTTCACCCTCCCGGAGGCCGCCGAAATTTTCGATTTGGCGCACCGTTACAAGACTACGCGTTCGAAGGGGATTGCGGACGTGCTGCACGGGGAAAGTTGGGGATTGATATTCTTCAAGAGAAGCACCCGCACGCGCTTGTCTTTCGAGGCCGGGGTCTACGAGCTGGGAGGGCACCCCATGGTCATAAACTCGTCCGATCTCCAAATGTCGCGGGGGGAGACCGTGGAGGACACTGCAAGGATAATGGGACGCTTCCTGCACGGATTGGTAATACGCGCCTTCGGACAGGACATAGTCGAGGATTTCGCCAAATATTCCGGCATACCCGTCGTGAACGCGCTAACCGATCTTCTGCACCCCTGCCAAAGTTATTCCGACATGTTCACCATAATGGAGCATTTCGGGGGCGGTGTTCCCGACGTAAATTCCCTAAAAGACAGGAAGCTCGCGTTCTTCGGCGACACCGCCTGCAACATGGCTTATTCGCTGGCGTTGGCGGGCTCCATGCTCGGCATGAATGTGGTTCTTTGCGGACCCGAAGATTTTAAACCCGGTTCCGTCCTGGACTCCCTGTTCGCATCCGCCGGGTTGCTTGCCAACTATACCTTTTGTCCCGATCCGGAAACCGCGGCGCGCGGAGCCGACGTCCTGTATACCGACGTATGGGTCAGCATGGGCAAGGAGAAGGAGGTGTCCGAACGCGTCAAAGCGATGTCCGCCTACCAGGTGAACGAGAAGCTGTTCTCCCTGGCGTCGAAAAACTCCGTATTCATGCACTGTTTGCCGGCGCACGCGGGCGAGGAGGTCAGCGAAGACGTGTTACGCGGTCCCCGCAGCATCGTATTCGACCAGGCGGAGAACCGCCTTCATGTCCAAAAGGCCGTATTGAGCGTCTTGGCGTCGAAGAACGGACGTGGGCGGAAAGCCGATTGACCCGGTGTTTGCCCGTTCGTCCCGCGCCGTCGGAATACGCCGGGGAAAAATAAAAAGCTTTTCAATAATACGAAAATAATTAGTTTCGGCGAAGATTCTTCGATAAAATGAAAGTAGTACTCGCATATTCGGGAGGTCTCGACACCTCCGTGATAGTAAAATGGATTAAAGACCGCTTCAATGCGGAAGTGGTGACCTTTGCGGCGAACATCGGGCAGGGGGAGGAATTGACGGGACTTGCCGAGAAGGCCAAGGCCACGGGGGCTTCCGCCCATTATACGCTCGATTTGCAGGACGAATTTGTTTCGGACTTCATATACCCGATGATACGCGCCAACGCGATATACGAAGGGCAGTATTTTTTGGGAACGTCCATAGCGCGCCCGCTCATAGCCAAGGCCCAAATAGAGGTGGCCAGGGCGGAGAATGCCGACGCCGTTGCGCACGGGGCCACCGGAAAAGGGAACGACCAATGCCGTTTTGAAATTTCCTACGCGGCGCTCGCCCCCGACTTGAAAATAATTTCCCCATGGCGGTTGGATGATTTTCGCGCAACGTTTCCGGGCAGGAGCGAAATGATAGAATATTGCCGAAGCCATGGAATACGCGTCGAGGCTTCGACGAAAAAGCCCTATTCGATGGACAGGAATATGCTCCATATTTCCTACGAGGCGGGAATACTCGAAGACCCGTGGTTCGATCCGACCGTCGGAGAGAACAAGGCGATGTTTAAGCTCACGGCGGATCCCCAGGACGCTCCCGACGAGCCGGAGTACCTAGAACTCGAATTCGTTAACGGCGATTGTACCGCCGTTAACGGGCGGAAAATGAAACCCAGCGACGTACTCCGAACCTTAAACGAGCTCGGCGGCAAACACGGCGTGGGCAGGGTCGACTTGGTGGAAAACCGGTTTGTTGGCATGAAGAGCAGGGGCGTCTACGAGACGCCCGGTGGTACGATACTCGAAAATGCGCATAGGCAAATGGAATCCATTACGATGGATAGGGAACTGATGCATTTGCGCGATCAACTTATCCCAAAGTACGCGGAATTGATCTACAACGGCTTCTGGTATTCGCCGGAGAGGGAGGCTCTCCAAGCGTTCATAAACAAAAGCCAGGAAAACATAAGCGGAACCGTCCGCCTAAAACTTTACAAGGGTTCCGTGGTGTGCGTAGGAAGGAAAAGTCCGCTCAGTCTGTACGACGCCAACATCGCCAGCATGGAGGGGGTGAAGAGCGAATACAACCAGAACGACGCCACCGGTTTCATAAGACTGCAGTCCTTGCGGCTGCGTCAACGCGCCCGTAAACAGGGCGTACCCAAGGACGCTTTCGCTACGAAGACCGGATTGGTAAAAGAATAGCGATGAGGATTTGCTGCATAGGTGCGGGGTATGTAGGCGGTCCTACAATGACGATGTTCGCCCACAAGTGCCCCGACCTGACGGTGGACGTTGTGGACGTCGACGAAAAAAAAATCTCCGCATGGAATTCCGACAAACTCCCCGTTTTCGAACCCGGTCTCGACGAAATTGTCCGCAAAGTTCGCGGTAAAAACCTCTTTTTCAGCACCGATATAGATTCCGCAATAGACGCGGCGGATATAATTTTTATCTCCGTAAACACGCCAACCAAAACCTACGGATACGGGGCGGGAAGCGCAACCGACATAAGCTATGTGGAATCGTGCGCCAGACGCATAGCGGGGGTTTCGAGGGGGGGGAAAATAGTGGTGGAAAAATCTACCATGCCCGTGCGGACCGCCGATGTGATAAAATCGATATTGGAGTCCTCGGGACCGGGATTTCAAGTTTTGTCGAATCCGGAATTCCTTGCCGAAGGCACCGCGATGAAGGATTTGGAAAGTCCGGACCGCATTTTGATAGGCGGCGACGAGGATACCCTCGAGGGTTGCGCCGCAATGGAGACTCTGGCGTCTATCTATGCGCGTTGGGTGCCCCGCGACAGAATATTAAAGACAAACCTGTGGTCCAGCGAACTTAGCAAACTTACGGCAAATGCGTTCTTGGCGCAGCGTATAAGTTCGATAAACGCGATAAGCGCGCTGTGCGAGGTCACCAAGGCGGATATCGACGAGGTGGCGTGCGCCGTCGGTTCCGATTCGCGCATAGGTTCAAAGTTTCTGAAGAGTTCCGTGGGGTACGGAGGGTCGTGCTTCCAGAAAGACCTGTTGAATTTGGTCTATTTGTGCGAGTATTTCAACCTGCCGGAAATTGCGAAATACTGGCGCGGGGTGGTTGAAATAAACGCGTACCAGAAACATCGTTTTGCGAAGTCCGTTGTCGACTCCCTATTCCGCAACATACGCGGCAAGAGGATAGCAATCTTCGGTTTTGCTTTTAAGGAGGATACCAACGACACCCGCGAATCCCCCGCAATAGACGTATGCAAGGATTTCCTTTGCGAACATGCGCATTTGGCTTTTTACGACCCCCAAGTCTCCGCTTCGCAGATATGCCGGGATTTGGGAATTCCGCAGGACGACGCCCGGATCGAATTTTGCCGGACGCCTTACGACGCGGCGCGGGGCGCGCACGCAATTGTTTTATTGACACCGTGGGGGGAATTTAAAAACTTGGATTATAAAAAAATAAGGGGTACCATGTTAAATCCCGCGTGGATATTCGACGGCCGCAACTGCCTCGACCATCGACTTCTATTGAAACTCGGATTCTCGCTTCGCGGAATAGGGAAGGGGAGTATCGTGTAGCTTTTTGATTTATGGAATTTTAAGGCTGGCGCGTTTCCCCCGGGATTCGCGCCGATTTTTTAACGAAAGGGGACAATATAAATGAACAGCAGCAATACAGGAAAGTACGGACGCCACTTCGACGTGAAATTACCGGATAGAAGGTGGCCGGACAACAAGATCGTCAAGGCTCCGATATGGTGCAGCGTGGATTTGCGCGACGGCAACCAGGCGCTTGCCGTTCCTATGGACGTCGATTCAAAAATGGTTTTGTACAACGAACTTTTAAAAATAGGTTTTAAAGAGATCGAAGTCGGATTCCCCGCGGCCAGCGAAACGGAGTTTAAATTCATCCGCAAACTCATAGACGAAAACCTCGTTCCCGACGATGTCTCGCTGCAGGTGCTCACGCAGAGCAGGGAACATCTCATAGACAGGACTTTCGACGCCCTTAAGGGATGTAAAAAAGCGATAGTACACCTGTACAACAGTACGTCGGCGCTCCAGCGCAAGGTCACGTTCAATATGACCCGCGGCCAGATTGTGGACATTGCCGAGAGGGGGGCGAGGCAAATAAGGGGAATGGCAGACCGGCTCGAAGCGTCCGGTTCGCGGATCCGCATGGAGTACTCCCCCGAAAGTTTCAGCGACACCGAACTCGATTTCGCCCTTGAAATTTGCGAAGCCGTCAAGGAAATATGGAGACCCACCGTCGACAACAAACTCATAATCAACCTGCCGGAAACCGTGCAGTATAGGTCGCCGAACGTCTACGCGGACCAGATAGAGTGGATGGGCAGAAACATATCAGAACGCGAAAAGGTGGAGATAAGCCTGCATACCCACAACGACCGCGGGACGGGAGTCGCCGCAACGGAACTTGGAATAATGGCGGGAGCCGACCGCGTTGAGGGCACGCTTTTCGGGAACGGAGAACGTACGGGAAATTTGGACATAGTAACCGTCGCGTTGAACATGTATGCGGAGGGGGTCGATTGCGGTCTCGATTTTACGAATCTGCCGGGAATCCGGCGTATATACGAGAGCTGTACCGGAATGCGGGTTCCCCCGCGCCACCCGTACGCCGGTGACTTGGTCTTTACGGCTTTTAGCGGCTCGCACCAGGACGCCATAAAGAAGGGAATGGATTTGCGCGGCAAACTGCATATCGACAAGTGGGAGGTCCCGTATCTTTTGATCGATCCGACCGACATCGGATGTTCCTACGAAGCCATTATAAGGATAAATTCCCAGAGCGGAAAGGGCGGCGTTGCGTACATACTTTGCTCGGACTTCGGTTACGATCTCCCCAAGCCCATGCACCAGGAAGTCGGCGACTTTGTAAACGCCGAAGCCGACAGGCTCGGACGCGAGCTCAGCCCCGACGAAATATTTTCGATATTCTCGAAGGAGTTCGTTGGACGCCAGACCCCCGTAAAACTGGAGTCGTACAAGGTATCGTCCAGCGATTCCGACGGGGATTCACCGAAAGACATATGTATCAACGCCCGCCTTTCGGTGCGCGGCGGCGAAAAACACGTTAGCGCGCACGGCAACGGTCCGATAAACGCGCTCGTTAACGCCTTTGCGGAAAACTCGATGAAGAATTTCAAACTTACGGACTACCGGTCCCACGCCATAGGGAGGGGTTCGGCGACAAATTCCGCGGCGTACATATGTTTGGAGTCCCTTGTAGACGGAAGAAGCGTGTGGGGCGTCGGTGTGGATTCGAGCATCGAGGCCGCGGGATTGAAAGGACTCGTATCGGCATACAACAGGTTGAATCCCTCCGCGTAAAAAGCCCTTGCGGGGGGACGCCGTTCCCGATACTTCGGATTCTCTCGCGGTTCCCGGCCTTAGAAGGGCCGGTTTCTTATGGCGGACACGATTTGCTCCATTCGATGCCTGCCCTTTCCCCCCTTCATTATTTTCATAACTTTTCGCATAGCCTCGAACCGCTTAAGAAGCAGGTTTATGTCCCTTACCTCCGTTCCCGAACCTCCGGCTATACGTAGTTTCCTGCGCGCGTTTAAAATCGACGGATTGCGTCTTTCTTTCGGCGTCATCGAGAGTATTATGGCTTTCGCCTTGTCCATCATGCGTTCTTCGCGATTCCCTATGTTTATACCCCCCATTCCCGGGATCATTTTCATGATGCCACCGAGCGAACCGAGTTTTTTTATCTGCCGCATTTGCGCGAGAAAATCTTCAAAATCGAATTCCGCTTTGCGGAACTTCTCCGCCATTTTTTTTGCGTCGTCCCCATCCAAGGTCTCCTGGGCTTTTTCAACCAGGGATACGATATCGCCCATGCCGAGTATCCTGCCGGCCATTCTGTCGGGGTGGAATACTTCGAATTCGTCGGGCTTTTCCCCCGTTCCAACGAATTTTATCGGCACTCCGGACACCGCCTTAATGGACAACGCCGCCCCGCCCCTTGCGTCTCCGTCGAGTTTTGTTAGGACCGCGCCGGTAAGTCCGAGGGCTTCGTTAAAGGCTTTCGCAATGCTCACCGCCTCCTGTCCCAGGGCGGAATCGGCCACCAACAGCACCTCCGCGGGGAGTATTGCGGCGCGCATTTCGGATATTTCCGCTATCAACGGCGCGTCTATCTGCAGTCTGCCCGCCGTATCGAATACCAGCGCGTTTGCGCCGTCGGACAACGCTCTGTCGCCGAGTTTCTTCGCCAGGGAAACCGTGTTTTTTTCGTCCCTGTCGAGATATACCGGGGAGGCGACGCTCTTTGCGAGCGTTTCGAGCTGGTCTATCGCCGCGGGGCGGTAAATGTCGCACGCAATTAACGCCGGAGACAGCCCCTGTTTCCGCAGCAGGTTCGCCAACTTCGCCGCGGTTGTCGTTTTCCCCGATCCATGGAGGCCAACGAGCATTATTTTCAGGGGTCTGACGGCGGACAATTGCGTCGATCCCGCCCCCAACAACGCCCCGAGTTCGTCGCTTACTATTTTTATCAACTGCTGAAACGGGGTTACAGATTTTAATATGTCCGTTCCAACCGCCTTCGTGCCGACCCTTTCGCAAAACTCTCGCGCAACCTTGAAATGGACGTCCGCCGATAGCAGCGCCTTTCTCACCTCGGAGAGGGCCTCGGCCATGTTGGTCTCCGTGAGCTTAGACGTCCCCCTGATGTTCCGGAAGGCTTTTAGTATGCCCTCTGTAAGGTTTTCAAACATAGAATCTACAGTTGGATGGTTAGCCTATCGTTTCCGCACCATACCATTTGCGTAGTACTTCGGGAATTTCCACTTTGCCGTCGTCGCGCACGCCGTTTTCAAGCAGCGCCGCAAGCACCCTGGGAACGGCAAGTCCGGAACCGTTTAACGTGTGTACGTTGCGGAGTTTTCCGCCGTCGGTCGGCTTAAAGCGGATATTCGCCCTCCGCGCCTGGAAATCCGTAAAGCAAGAACAGCTTGAGACTTCGAGCCATTTGCGCTGTCCGGCGGCCCAAACCTCCAAATCGAACTGTTTCGCGTGGGGAAATCCCATATCGCCCGTGCATATGGACAATACCCGGTACGGCAATTTTAGTTTTTTTAGAACGCCTTCGGCGTCGAGCCTCAATTTCTCAAGCTCCTCCATGCTCCTGTCGGGGTGGACCAACTTTACCAATTCGACTTTGTCGAATTGGTGCAGGCGGTTCAGCCCCCTTACGTCCTTGCCCCAACTTCCAGCCTCCCGGCGAAAACACGGGGTGTATCCGCACGTGTAGACCGGCAACCGGCTCTCGTCGAAAATTTCATCCCTATAGAAATTCGTCAAGGGAAGTTCGGCGGTCGGAATCATGTAAAGGTCGTCCTGGGAAGTATGGTACATCTGCCCCTCTTTGTCGGGAAGCTGTCCCGTGGCCGTGGCGCTCGCGGCGTTGACCATTATGGGGCACATCATCTCTTTGTATCCGTTGGAACGGGCCTCTTCGAGGAACAACGACAACAGCGACCTCACTAGGCGCGCCATATCCCCCACGTAAAATGGAAAGCCCGCTCCAGCAACCTTTACTCCGCGTTCAAAGTCGAGCATCGGATTGAAAAATTTCAATTCCCAGTGGGGAACGGCGTTTTTTATGGACGAGACGTCCCCCCACTCGTAAACGCACACGTTGTCCTTATCCGTGCGTCCGACGGGGGAGGAGTCGTCGGGCATGTTGGGTATGGTAAGCAGCATCCGCTTCCATTTTCTCTCCGCTTTGCCCGCCGCGGCTTCGAGTTCCTTTACTCTTGCCGAGACAACCTTCATCTCGGAAAGTTTTTCCCTAAATTCCCGCGAATCCCTAGGAAGGCGCGACATTTCCCTGCTTGCAACGTTTTGCGCCGCCCTTGCCTCCTCGAAATCGCCCACGGCCTTGCGGCGCTCGGCATCAAAGGCTATTATTGCATCGATATCGCAGTCGAATTTTTTTAGGGCTATTTTGCTCTTTAAGAGTTCCGGTTGTTCCCTTAAAATCCTAACATCTATCATAACAGGCGGCTTATTCTGAATAACGGAGAATCCATTTCAACCATTTTATGGCGCAGGTTTCCGGCGGGCGGCCCGCCCGCCGAGTACGTCCAGACACTTTAAGGCGAGGTTTCTTATTTTTTGAAATCCGGCGCGCAGCGCGCAGACTTGCAAATTTTCCAAAGCCGGGCGGAAATATTTTTTATAGTGTCTTAACCCCCTCGAGTTGGACAAAAATCCGTACGCGCCCAACGCCTGAAGGAGCCGTTCGACCGCGGCGACGTAGAGGAGCTCCCGGGTTGCGGAGTAGGCGGCGGACGAACCTCCGCCGGTGTAGAAATTGAACAACTCCCTGCGGTCGTCGTCGGAAAATTCCACGTACGGATCGAAAAGGACGGAGGCGACGTCGTACATCGGCGAACCGAATCTCATCCCTTGGAAATCGATAAGGGTCACCCTGTCTCCGGCGACCATGGCGTTTTGGGATTGGGCATCCCTGTGGACGAGAGTTTGCGGCGATTCAGTGAGTTTGCGTCTGAGTAGTTCAAATTCCTCCGCGGGGAGAGGGTCGTCGAGGTTGAATTCGGCTTTTACGCAGTTGTCGAAAAAGTATTTTTGCTCCCATCCGTACAGCTTTTCGTCGAAGCCCGGCATCAGTTTTACGGGGTTTTCCGCAAAACGT
Source organism: uncultured Opitutales bacterium (assembly GCA_964564825.1). Lineage (GTDB taxonomy): Bacteria > Verrucomicrobiota > Verrucomicrobiia > Opitutales > Intestinicryptomonadaceae > Merdousia. Next base: position 13,657 of record CAZMBN010000003.1, on the reverse strand, counting down.
TTTGTCGCAACCGTGTGTATTTTTTTTAATTCCCCCATAAAGGATTTGTACAGGGTTGTGCGGTTGGCTTCCCCCTTTTTTATTTCCGATAAATCGACCGTTCCGGCGTCCTCCATCACAAACATTCCGATTCCCTTGTTCTCGTGGATGATTTCCGGTACGGATACTCCGCTCGATAGCAGGAAGCGCGCGATGTCGGCGTATAGATTGTCCTCCAATTTTTCTTTTCCGTAGAAGCACGCCACGTAATTTTTCCCCGGGAAACGGGAAAAGCGGATGAAGTGGCGGGTCGACGCCCCTTTGTCTATGAAGGCGGGGTTGCGCGCCTCGAATCCGGATTTGCAAAGCAGCGCGAGTCTGTCGAATTTTGTTTGCGGAGCGTTTTTGTTTACCCTTAGGTATGCGGTGTGGTCGCCTATGTCGTTCCACACGCCGGAGTTTTCAAAGTACGCCGTTATTTTATATTTTCCGCCCGAAATTATCCTTAAAAACAGGTCGACATTGGAAAATTTGTCGGCAGGCGTATTCAACGCGGCGCGCAACAACGGCGGATGCGCCACGAACAATCCGGTAAAGACGCATCTTTTATCGTACCGCGCCCCCAATGTAAACCTCATGTCCACAACATTTCCGCCGCGCACGCATACGTTGCCGTCCTCCCCGTCCCTTAGGCACAGCGTTGCGGCGGTATCTCCGTCCGACTGCGTTGCAAATTCCGTAAACGGGCGTAAGTCCGTATTGAAGTCTATGTCGCCGTTGTGGACTATCAACGGATTGGAGCAGTCCGCGTATTTCGCGGCGTTTTTCACCGCGCCGCCCGTGTCAAGCACTGTCGGGTATTCCGGCAGGACGAATATTTCCGCATCGCCCCCGGGAAGGGTTGCGGAAAATTTTTTGAGCTTTAAGGCGGCGTCGAAATCCGGATTGCCGAACATTTCGGCGAGTTCCGTCTCGAAAATACCGTGCAAATGGAATGTATTGACGAAAAATCTCCGGACTCCGCATTTCGACAGGCGGGAGACGATGGATAACAGCAGGGGTTTCCCCCCGACCGGCAGGAGGGGCTTCGGCACTATGTCCGTGAGCGGCCGCAACCGCGTACCGTAGCCCGCACACAGGATCAGAGCGGATACCTCTTTTATCCGCGGAATTTTGTCTGCGTGTGAATCCGACATCGGCGGCAAATCAAATCGTATGGTTGGGAACTTTACAAGTATCTACTTGGCAACGGGCGAAGAAAGTCCGGCAGCGTTTTTTCAAATATTGACATGCGCGTATATGCTCGTAGAACATAGGACTCTCGAAAATATAGACCCATAGAATATGATTACTTGGATTCAAACAGTTCTCCAGAAACACCATAAATCGGTTTTTAGCGTTTTGTTGGTGGTCATCATTATCGCGTTTGTATTCACCATAGGACAAGTCCCTTTTTTCGGGGACAGAAACCGTTCCCGGAGCGACAACAAGAATTTTTTCGGGTACGATCTTTCAAATCCGAACGTACTGCAACCCCTTCAGACATACGCCTTTTACGAAGCCTTGTTGCAGGGCGTCCAGCCGACGTCGGAAGTGGTTTTTATCCAGGCGTACCTTTTCCATGTCGCCGAAAAACTCGGAATGCGTTCGGTAAACGAAAATTATATCAAGAACTACATACATACCGCGCCTTTTTTCAAGGACCCCACCGGGAAGTTCGACGAAACAAAATGGAGGGAGTTTGTCTCGCAAAATCTCGCATCCGGCAGAATGGCCGAGACCGACTTGATGAACATATTGTCGCGTAACGCGCTTGCCCACAAAGTTGCCGAACTTATAGGCGGACCGGGTTATGTTTTGAAAAGCGAAGTTAAAAGACAATACGACCAGTATTACGGGAAGTGGGACTTTGATTTGGCGAGCTTGTCCTACGATAAATTCAACCCCCGCATAGAAACTCCCGAAGCCAAACTTCGGAAGTATTTTGACGACAATATCGAGGCGTACAGGGTGGGCGAGGGAGTCCTTGTGGATGCGGTGGTGTTTCCCGTAAAGAACTATGCGGCGCAGGTGGACTCCCCGTCCGATACGGACTTGTCCGTATATTACGAAACCAACGCGAAAAAGTATACCGAGTTGGTGGACGGTAAAAGCGCGTTGAAACCATTCTCCGCGGTCAAACAGAGGGTTAAGGCCGACTATCTCGTTGACGCTTCTACGCGCAAGGCCGCCCAGGCCGCTGAGAACTTCGCCATGAAGATATACGATTCGGGCTCGAAAATGGCCTCCAAGGAGCTGAAAAAATTACTGGACGACTCGAAATTGGAGGTAAAAAGATTTCCGGTCATTCGTCTTACGGACGCAAAATTGCCCGACGGATTTCCCCGCGAGCTTGCGGCTCCGGTTTCCAAACTGGATTCCGACAACTTCTTTTCCGACGCCGTCGTCTCGAACGGGAACGTGTGGATTGCCATCCTAAACAAAAAGCTTCCGTCGTATCTTCCGAAATTCTCCGACGTGAAGAAAAAGGTGGCGGAAGACTATGTCGACGGGGAGAAGCAAAGGCTGTTCTCGGAGAAGGGAAAGACGCTTAGCGACGTATTGAAGACCGCGGTAAAAGAGGGCAAGTCGTTTGCGGAAACCGCGAAAGCGTCTGGTGCAAGCGTGGACAGTTTTCCGGGATTCTCAAACTCGAATCCCCCCGAATCGCCTCCTTCGGTCGTGCGCGCGTACGGTGTTATAACCTCGACGTTGCGTTCGCTCAAGAACGGGCAGGTGTCGCCGATGCAAACGTACGGTAGCAACGGTTATGTAGTGTATCTTAAGAATTTTACCCCCCCCGCGGGAAATTCGACAAACGCCGGAGAGTTGTCGAATATCGAAAATGCCCAAAAAAATCAAATGGCGGCGATCCTCGCCTATACGGTGATTGGCGGGGAAATAAACAAGGAGAGCGGGGAAGCCGGCGTGCGGGAACAGTAGCCCACCGGACGGGCTTTAAGCGGAGTGGACGCTTTTTGTTTCCCGTCAGTTTCCGGACGCGTAAGATAAAAAAAGCTTGTATTTCTCCGGATAAGTCTGAATAACAAAATCATGAACGGGGCAATGCCCCCAACATGAAAGGAGCAGGAAATGCCTGTAAAGAAGGAAAAGAAGATTATAGCAAAACTTAATGCCGGGCTTTCAAAAATAAGGAAGTCGGCGGGAAAGAAACGCGCTTCGGCAAAGATTCTCGGAAAAAAGGCTTCGGACGGATGTTCGTGCCGGTGTGGCGCGGGCGAAGGGACGAAGGTCACGAGGGTTATTGTGAAGTTCAACACGGGTTGGGGCAACCGGCTTTTTATACGCGGCACCGGCGCCGACCTCGACTGGCAAAAAGGCGTGCCTATGCAGTGCATAAGCGAAGACGAATGGCTTTGGGAGCAACTTGTTCCCGGCGGTTCCGTGTCGTTTAAGGTTCTGTTGAACGACAACCAGTGGTGTTCCGGCGAGGACTATGTGGTCAATGCCGGCGATTCCATAATTTGCCGTCCCGAATTTTAATTCTCCAATTATCTGGCCGGAACGCATCTTAAAAATTGCGCCGCCGGACGGTTGCCTGCGCCCCCGTAAAATGGGGCGTTTTTTTGTCCCGGCAACGGGGTTGTATCCGGCGGCGGAAATCTGGTTCCGCCGCGTTTACCGCATGTTCCGCCGGGTGGACAGAGCAAGTTTTTAATTGATTTTCCGCAAGTTAAAGGATTAGGATTCGCACCATGAAAATAAGGCGGATGAAAATTGAAAATTTTCGCGGTCTGCGGAACGAGAGCATAGATTTTCAATGTCCGGTTACGGTATTCGCGGGGAGGAACGGGAGCGGAAAATCCACGGTTTTGGAAGCCGTGGCGATAATGTTGTCGTGGTTGCCGGTAAGAATTTCGACCATGCCGTCGCAACCCAGGCGCATACGCAATTCCGATATATCGGTGGGTGCCGATTACGCAAAAATTACGCTAATTCTGGCGCCGGATTCCGATAAAAAAAACGGGGAAATGACATTAACCCTCGTCAAGTCGGGCGACAACGTCCGTTCCCTGCGCCGGGATCAAATATTGCCGCACGCCAAAAGCGACATGAGCCAGGCGGCAAAATACGGATCGGACATGCGCATTGTTCTCGACTCCCCGATGGGATCGAAAATAGACATACCCGTTTTCGCCTATTACGGCGCGAACCGGGATACGTCGGGGACTCCGTCCCCGTTGCCCGGAAACTCCCCGGACAGAACGTCCATCTATAAAAAGGCTTTTTCCGCGGGGGCGAATTTCAAAAATTTTACCTCGTGGTTCGAGTCCGAATTGTCGGAAAGGGCTTTGAAAATGGAGAACGCAGCCTCGCTGCCCCTTATCAAGGGGAACGCCCTTAGAAACGAAATCAACGAGCGCTACGCCGCTTTGGATTTCGTAAAAAAGGCGTTGTCCGATTTTTCCCAAACGCTTTCGGGATTTTGCATGAAGGACGGCGAGCTTTTCTTGGAGGCGAAAAAAGTCCCGGTTAAATTCCTGTCCGAAGGCGAGAAGACTTTGATTGCGTTGATATCGGACATAGCAATGCGCATGGTGGTTGCCAATCCTTGCAGGAAAAATCCGCTCGAGACCAGGGCGATTATATTGATAGACGAGATCGACATACATCTACACCCCGATTGGCAGTCTGCGATAGCGGAGAAACTCCCACGAATATTCCCGAATTCGCAGTTTATAATATCGTCGCATTCCCCATCGGTTATGGCGGCGTCCAGGACGCTTTACAAACTCAGCGACGATCGGGAATCGGGAAAATTCGAAGAAGTGGAGTCTCCCTACGGAAGGGATCCCGCCCATGTCCTAAACGCGGTTCTCAACGCCAAACGAAACAACGCTGTTGCCGCAAAAGTGTCCGAGATGTACTCCTTGATAGACTCAGGCGACTTCGACGAGGCCGACTCCCTAATAAGGCAGTTGAATCGCGAGATACCGAACGATCCCGACGTTTTAAGATGCGAATACCTCCTGCGGGCGTTGTCGGGCAAAAACCCGAAGAAGAAATGAGGCACATCCCCCAGCCCATGGAGTCTGAGGCCCCCGACGGGTTCAAAGCTTGGAAGAGGTCGCACAGAGGGGCGGTTTATTCGAGGTTGAAGGAACGCCGCGTAAAATCGGCGCTAAAAAAGTCTTTGGTGGAGAGACAAAAACGCCTGTGCTGTTATTGCGAAAGCCGTATAGAAACGGACAACTCCCATATCGAGCACATCGAACCCCAGCTGGGAGGGCTTTCCGCGAGGACGTTGGAATACTCGAACATGGCGGCGTCGTGCATAAAAGATCCAGCGAAAGACGAGGCGGTTTCCACCGACGATTTGGGGGTTATACGCGATTCCCTCCTCCACTGCGGACATGCACGCGGTTCCAACAGGGTGGTTTCCCCATACGATCCCAGGTGCGAAACTCTGTTCAGTTATTCCTTCAGCGGATTGGTGAAGGTAAAACCCGGACTTGAGGACCCGAAGGATATAGAGCTTGCCAAACAAAGCATAGAATTTTTACGGCTCAACGTGTCCACCTTGGTGTCGCTTAGGAAGCTCGCCATGTTCGAGACCGTGAAAATGTTGTCGGCGGGAATTCCGTCCTCGGATATTTTAAGGGAAATAAACGGCCGCCTGCCGCCTTTCATATCGGCCGCGGCGACGGCCGTAAGGACTTGGAGTTTTAACGCGGAGAAAAGTTCCCGTGCCGATACGGGGGAAATGCGGCAACGGGTTTCACCGGAGACGCCTTATGGAAGCCCCGAACCGAGTGCTGGCGCAACGTCGTAGGGCGTTTACTTTACGGGAAGTCGAAATATGTATGGACTTGAATTATTTTGACTTTTTTTGAAATTACCGGATAATTTTTTCTTTCGCATTCGGGGTTGTTGTACAGAATCGGCGGGCAGGTCGGTGTTTCGTGCGGGCGAACTATGAATAATCTTGTCAGGGAGTTTTCCACCCAGTCGCATTTGATGGGGAGCAAATATTTCAGGGTTGTATACGGCAAAACGGATAAATTGCATTCCGTGGGATTGCACAAACACGACTTTGTGGAAATTTTGTGGGTTAAGAGCGGAAGCGGATTATTGCTGTCCGGCGGAAAGGAAAGGTGCTTCGCAAAGAATTTCTTGTACATATCCAAGCCCGGAGAGATCCATGTTCTAGATCCGGACGGTGGCGTACAGATGGATTTTACATACGTCGCCATAGACAGGCAGGTAATGGAAAATTTCGGCCGCGACGTACTTTCGGAGGAAGGGGAGTTTTACCGGGAAAATTTTCTCGGCACATCGTTGAAATTAACCCAGTTCGAGATATCCTTCCTGAACAAAGCCGCATCCGAGTTGGCGTGGCAAAACGATTCCCTTGTTGCAATCTACCGTTTCCTGATTAATTTGTATTGGCAGGTGAAAAACGCGTTTGTTTCGGCGTTGCCGAGCGACACCCCAGTTTGGTTGGGTGATGCGTGCGGACGGATACGCAATCCGGAAAATTTGGCGAAGGGACTTCCGAAATTTAGGGAAATATGCGGCAAGGATATGTCGTATATAAACAGGGCTATGAGAAAGTATATGGACTGCACCCCGACCGAATTTATAAACGATGCCCGTTTGCGGTATGCAAAGTGGTTGCTTGAAAATTCGTCGTTCTCCGAGGGGGAGATATCCGAAACCTGCGGTTTTTCCGATTTACCTTATTTTTGCAGGAAATTCCGGGATAAATACGAATGTACACCGTCGGATTACAGGAGGCGCGTCCGCAATCCCGTAGTGGATCAGCACACGGGATCTTCGCGGCATTCGACATACGCCTGTACGCGGAGGGTTGCGGAAACTTTGAGAAAGTAACAACTATGAAAAAGATTAAAGTAATATCGGTTGGATTGGGAAATATGGGCGCTTCGCACGCGAGAGCCTACAACAAGCTGGACGAATTCGAGCTCGTGGGAATGGTGGACCGGTATCCCGAACCCGTCCGGGATTTCAATGCCAAGCACGGCACAAACTACCCCTACTATGAAAGCCTTTCCAAGGCGCTGGAGGAATTAAAACCCGACGCCGTGTCGATATGCACGTATCCGAATACGCACGAAGCCTTCGCAGTCGAAGCGATAAATGCGGGTTGCCATGTCTTCGTGGAGAAGCCCATAGCTTCAACCGTGGAAGGCGCCGAAAGGGTTGCGGCCCTCGCCGGGAAGCTCGGGAAAAAAGTGGTTGTCGGATATATTTTACGGCACCATCCCTCGTGGATAAAATTTGTCGAGCTTGCGCAGGGGTTGGGGAAGCCCCTCGTGATGCGCATGAATTTGAACCAGCAGTCGCACGGAAAGAACTGGGAGACCCATAAGAGGTTGTTGAATTCCCTTACTCCGATAGTCGATTGCGGAGTGCACTATATAGACGTCATGTGCCAGATGACGCGTTCGAAACCCGTGCGGGTCAGCGGGGTGTCCGCCAGGGTAAGTCCGGAGATAGGGGACAACGAGCGCAACTACGGACAACTGCAGGTGGAGTTCGCCGACGGATCCGTGGGTTGGTATGAAGCCGGTTGGGGTCCGATGATGTCGACAAACGCGTTTTTTGTAAAAGACGTGATAGGTCCCAAAGGCAGTGTGTCCATTGCCGCCAAGACGGCGGCTTGTTCCGGCAATTCCGACAACATAGACTCCCATACAAAAACGGAGAGTTTGCTCATTCACAGTTCGCGCATGGACGAAAACGGGAATTTTTCCGAACCGGACAAATGGGTAAATACCTCCGATGAGCCCGGACACGACGAACTTTGCGCCCGCGAGCAGCTTTTCCTATACAACGCCATTGTGAACGACGCGGATTTGAGCCAGCACATAGAGGACGCCATCAATAGTCTGAGAATCGTTCTGGCGGCCGACGAATCCGCCCGTACCGGGAAGATGGTAACCTTCTAAAACAACCCGGTTTTGAATCCTTCCCCGCGCGGATTACGGCGGAGTGTTGCGCCGTTGCGTCCGAAAAAAAGGCTTGCTATGGCAATACGCGTTTCCGTATGGTGTGCGGCTAAATTCCTTGGAAAGTCCCTATCGTCTAGCCCGGTCAGGACATAGGATTTTCATTCCTAGAACCGGGGTTCAAATCCCCGTGGGGACGCCAAAGGATTATTTGAATCCGGGCTCGACGGAAATATTCCCCCGGCAACGCCGGGAAGTGCGCCCCTCACACTGTGCGGCGATACGTTTGGAATCCGGTACGGGGTATTGTTTTGAATAAAACTTTCTGCTCCGCCTGTTTCCCGTTTTTGTCCCGTGCGGGGGAATTTTACCCGGTCTTGCGGAAAAAGTTTGCATACTTATACGGTATGTTCATCCCGTCCTCCGATGTCCAAGAGGGCAAGGGGAGGGTTTTACAAATGGGAGGTTTTGATCCTGTTGTGGTTTGCCTATTGGTTTAACCAAGCCGACCGTCAACTTTACAATACCTTGTTGGATAAGATATCGGAGTCGCTGAGCCTTACTCCGGCGGATGTGGGATTGGTGGGAACGATATTTTTATGGGTGTTGGCGGTATGTTTCCCCATAACGGGTTTCTTGGCCGACAAATTCAGTAAAAAGTGGATTATAGCGTTCAGCGTTGTGTTGTGGAGCGCGGCTACGGTAATTTCCGGCACCTGTACGGGCTTCTTGATGTTCGTAATTTTTAGGAGCGTCGCCACGGGTTTGGGAGATGGATGTTTTGCCCCTTCGACATATGCCACAATATAGAATATTACCACGATAAGGATACAAGAGGTGATGAGTATCCACACAACGTCCCAGTATTTTGGGATAACGGAAAGCCCGTCGTATACAACGCCTCCAGTGTCGTTCTCGCCACCGGGGGAGCTGCTGGATTATTCGGATTTTCCACGTGGACAAAATTCCTTAGGGGGGCGGGTTACGCCATGGCTTTCGACATTGGAGCGGAATTAACAGGAATGAAGAGAGTTCAATTTGAACCTTGCGTCGCCGTTTATCCCGAAAAACTCCGGGGGGTTCCCGATAATAACGACGACGATCTTCGAGGGGGCGAAACTTGTCGATTCCCGGGGCAGGGAAATCCTGAAGCCGGGGCGGCCCGTTCCCTGAAACGGGAACTTGCCGAATTGATTGTCGGGGCGGTGTCCGACGGCGGAGACTGAGGACACGGGGGGTATGGTTTGATTTTTCC
>CAZMBN010000003.1:0-4350 GCA_964564825.1 uncultured Opitutales bacterium | reverse complement strand
TTGGCGTCGGCGCCGAGCCTGTTCCAGTCGAAAACCCTGTAGGTCGTATCGGAGTTCTGCTGTATTTCCAAGGCGAGGATTCCCCCGCCTATCGCGTGCAGGCAACCGGGGGGAACCAGTATGGAATCGCCCCCGCGCACCGTTCTTATGTTCAGCAGGTCCTTGAATCCTTTTCCCCCTACGGAGCGTTCGAACAATTCCGGGGTTACGCCGTCCCTTAGTCCGAGAACAGCCTTGGCGTTGCCCGCCGCTTTGTACACGTACCAGTTTTCGACCTTGCTTTCGCCTCCCAAAAGTTTCGCCGCGGATTCGTCGGGGTGGACCTGGACGCTCAGCGCCTCGGAGGCGTCGAGCCACTTCACGAGTACGGGGAAGCGTTCGCAGGCGTCCCAACGTGGTCCCATGATATATTCCGAATTTTCGCGTACGGCGTCGCGCAACGTCATTCCGGAAAACTTCCCGCCGTCGACCGTGCAGCAGATTTCTGGCCTGTCCGATATCTCCCAGCTTTCGCCTATTGCGGCGGATTTTGGAAGCGGTCTTGAAAACTCTTCGAACAGGGCGCGGCCCCCCCAGATTCTCCCGACCGGTACGGGTTTGAGTTTCAGATAGTTCATTCGTTCGCGAAAAAGCTTCCGTTGTTTCTGGGAATTCCGTTCGAAGGTTCCCCTACCTTAAGAGGGCGTCGAGCTTTTCTATTTTCGCCTTCGCCTCCGCAAGCTTTATTTTGGCACCCTCCACGATATTTTTCGGCGCCTTCCCCGTGAAGCCGGGATTGTCCAACCGCGCGATGGTGGTTTTTACGAAATTTTCGAGCTTTTCGCGCTCCTTCAGCATTTTTTTCCGCTCGTCCCCGTCGGACGCCGCGTCGGGGGCGTTTATGAACACCGTTCCCATATTCGAAAGCAACGCGGGGGATTCCCCGGGATCGGAAGCCTCCAATATGGCGTCCGTCCCGATCAATTTTTTCAATTTGTCGGCGTTGGCGGCCAAAAGGGCTTTCGCGCGTTCGTCGGCGGGGACTATGCCGACAGCGGCGACGCGGTTTTTCGCCGGGGCGCACTGCGCCTTGACCGCCCGCGCTTTTGCGACAAAGTCCTTCAACAGGGCGACGTTTTCGGCGGAATGCCCGTTTACGACGATTCCCGCCTTCCCGAGTTCGTCCTCGAATTCCGGGTTCGCGTTTTGAATAAACTCGCCCTCCCCACCGTAGCCCATTTGGTGCCAGAGCTCTTCGGTGATAAAGGGCGCGACGGGGTGCAAAAGCAGGAGCGTCTGCCTCAGGCAAAGATCCTGCACCGCCAGCACGGTTTGCTTTGCCTTCGGGTCGGCAATGCGCGATTTCGACGCCTCAAGGTACCATCCGCAAAAATCGTTCCAGAAAAACGCGTACAGGTTTTGTGTGATCGAATTAAACTGGTACGACTTGTAATTGCGGCGTATCCGGGCGGCGCAGGCGAGAAGGTCCGAGATGATGGCGTGGTCGTCGTCGTCGAGGGCGTCGACGTCGATACGCGCGCATACGGCGTCTATCGAAGAATTGTCCGGCAGTTCCCCGGACATTTTACGGAAGCGGCACGCGTTCCAGAGCTTGTTACAAAAGTTCCGCCCTATTTCGACGCGTTCCCGGCTGAATAGTATGTCCTGTCCCTGGGGGGCGCAGTTCATGACGCCGAAGCGTAGGCCGTCCGCCCCGTATTTTGCTATTATTTCGAGGGGGTCGGGGGAATTCCCGAGGCTTTTCGACATCTTGCGGCCCTGCATGTCGCGTATTATGCCCGTAAAGTACACGTTTTTGAAGGGGATTCTGCGGTCCATTTCGCCCGGGAGGAATTCAAGCCCCGCCATTATCATGCGTGCAACCCAGAAGAATATGATGTCGGGCCCCGTAACGAGGTCGCTTGTGGGATAAAAATATTCCATTCCCAACTTCTTCATCCTGTCCTTGTCCGGCCAGCCCATCGTGGCGAACGGCCACAGCCAGGAGCTCGCCCACGTGTCGAGAGAGTCTTCGTCCTGAACCCAATTCTCCTTATCGGACGGTCCGTCCACGCTCACGTGGACTTCCAGGGGATTGCGGATATCGGGGTGTTCGACACCCTTTCTATACCATACCGGAATACGGTGTCCCCACCATATCTGCCGGCTTATGCACCAGTCGCGTATATTGTCGAGCCAATGCGCGTAGGTTTTCTCCCAGCGCTTCGGCCAAAATTTTACGGTTCCGGATTCAACCGCGTATTTCGCCTCGTCGATCTTCGGGTAGCGGAGAAACCATTGGTTCGAAAGCCGCGGTTCCACCGGTACGCCGCCGCGCTCCGAGTATCCCACGTTGTTTTCATAGTCCTCCTCCGCGATTAGAAGCCTCATTTGCCTAAGTTTTTCAACCGCCTTTTCCCTCGCCTTGAACCTGTCCATTCCCGCGAAGTCGGGTCCGGCAAGTTCGTTCATAGTGCCGTCGGGGTTCATGACGTCTATTATCTCGAGATTGTGGCGTTGTCCTATTTCAAAGTCGGCGGGGTCGTGGGCGGGGGTCACTTTTAGGACGCCCGTGCCGAACTTCATGTCAACGTAGGAGTCTCCGATGACGGGTATTTCCGCTTTCGGGAACGGGCGCAGGCAGTGCATTCCTATAAAACTCCGGTACCTGTCGTCGCCGGGGTTTACGGCGACGGCCGTGTCGCCCATAATAGTTTCGGGCCGCGTGGTGGATATTTCCAAAAACCTGCCGGGCGTCTCCGCTATCTCGTAGCGCATTTTGTACAGCTTGCTTTTGCAGGGTTTCATCAACACCTCCTCGTCGGACAGTGCGGTCAAGTTTACGGGACACCAGTTCACCATGCGTTTTCCCCTGTATATGTACCCCTTCTTAAAGAGCTCCACAAACGCGGTGAGGACCGCCCTCGAATAGTCCGCGTCGAGGGTGTGGACAAGGCGCGACCAGTCGCACGAAGCCCCGAGTTTTTTCAACTGTTCGATTATTATGCCACCGTGTTTGTCGCGCCATGCTTTCGCCCTCTCTATAAATTTGTCCCTTCCCAGCTCGCGGGCGGACGTACCTTCGGACCGGAGGTACGCGTCGACTTTCGCCTGCGTAGCCACCCCGGCGTGGTCCGTCCCGGGAATCCACACGGCCGATTTCCCCTCCTGCCTCGCACGGCGTATAAGTATGTCTTGGATGGTGTTGTTGAGGACGTGTCCCATGGTCAACACGCCCGTCACATTCGGGGGGGGTATTACTATGGAGTAGCGCGGGGCGTCCGATTTGCCGGTATCTCCCTTGAAGCAGCCCGATTCCACCCATATGCGGTACCATTTGTCTTCGACTTCCGACGGATTATATGCCTTTGAAAGGTCGTTCATCTTCAAAAAACATCGAAGGGGAAATATCCCATCCATCCGCCGTCGAGTCAAATCTTTATTGCCCCGCGGCTTGGACGCGTCCGCGTTGTTCCGCGTCGAAGGCGGCGGCGGTTCGAATCGACGGAAAAACTACCGTCCCGATCCGCCATCCCCCATGATTTTTTTGCGCGCGTAAAAATATGCGGCGACAAACGGAATTAGAAGCGCAATTATCCACAGGTAGTGTTCGTCTACCATGTCCACTCCCTTCGAGAGCATGTCTTTGTAGTCCATATCTTCCGCAAGGCGGCCGAAGTAATATCCCACGCCCGCCAGTATGGCGGCCCACATTCCCGCTCCGAGTCCCGTGAACAGCGAAAACTTTGCAAGGTTCATGCGCGATAGTCCGGCGGGAATGGAGATCAACTGGCGTATGGCAGGTAGAAACCTGCACACGAAAGTTACGATATCGCCGTATTTCCCGAATAATTCCTCCGCCCTATCGAGCGCGGACTCCTTCAAAAGAAAATATTTGCCGTATTTGTGGAGGAAGGGGTGTCCGAAAACCGAGGAAATCCAGTAGTTGGCGTAGGCTCCCGCAAGGGATCCTAAGGTGCCGACGGCTATTACAATGGACAAGTCCGCTGCATGGGAGGACGTCAGCATTTCGTATCTTGCGGCGAGAAATCCCGCCGGTATCATTACCGCTTCACTGGGGAAGGGGATGAACGAACTTTCTATCGTCATGAATACGAAAATAAAAAAACAAAACAGTAGGGGGTAGGCTTGCGAATACCCCGCAAAAGTCTCTATGTAGTACGCCACGGCGTCGGTAGACATTGCTTTCTTATTTAAATTCCGGTGCGCGCATTTCCGGGAATCGACGGTCGGATCGGGATATGTTTTATTACGGAATTACCCATTTATGGACGGTAAAGATTGTCTTTTACCTAATTGGTTTCGCGGATACAAGAATAATCGTCCGCGCCGTTGCAGCCCCGGCGAAAG
>CAZMBN010000002.1:99300-136052 GCA_964564825.1 uncultured Opitutales bacterium | reverse complement strand
CTTCCCTGTATGTACATCCTTGCAACTATCCCCGCGGCGTGCGCGCACACCGCAGAAAGCAGCAGGGCAAAGGCAAGCGACGAAAGACCGGGTCTTCCACTCCTCCACAGGAAGGCGAGCGCGCAAATCAAAAGGGAGGCTCCGTAAAGGATAAGCCCGCCGAAAAACGGGTCCACCGCGTTTAGTATGTTTTCCACCCCGACCTTAAGGAGGTCTACGGAGGTTTCCTCCAAAAGCTTTTCCAGATCCGGAAGGCGGGCGAGGGCCGATTCGCCATCCCCGCGGGCGAGGTCGTCGCGGATAATGGCGTAGACGTCGAGTATCGGGGAGTTGCGCGCATTCGCGTCGAGCAAAGCCCCGGACGGCGTGTAAAACGTTTTCCCCGCGGGTACGGTTTTTACAACCAAATCGGCGTTGGATGCTTCGAATTGCCCAACGCGGTCGATATCCTCGAAAAGTTTGTACGCCTCTTCGAACTTTTTAACGTCGGGAATCCTCCCGTCTCTCAGGGCGTTTTCAAGTTCGCCGGCGGAGGAGTCGGAAAGTTTTCTCCATTTCTTGAGGGAGGAGGCGGCGCCGCCGCACCCCGGCAATATGCGGGCGACGGCGTTGGAGGCAAGGGCGTAGTTTATTCCCGCCTCGACAGCCCTTTTTGCCGCCCCGGAGGCGGCGGGTGCGGACGCCGAATCGCGCAGCGATTTGTAATGCTTCAAAAACTCCCCGTAGGAGGATTTCGAACCGCCGTCGCCGAGAAGCAAATCCAAATTGCGGTTGCGTCTTCCAACGATGTTTTGGGAAAGAATTTCCGAGGGCTTTGCGTTTACAAGCCAGAACCATTTGGAGGAGGAAACGGTCTCTCCGTTGAAAACTGCCGTGCACCTTCCCCCCACGCATCTTAGGACGTCCGCCGAGGCGCTTGAAAGCGGCATCACCCTGCCCGCGCGCTGGACGGGAATACCGCCTAGGGAGGGGGAGAAAACGGAATCGAAAAGCGGGTCGGTCCGGCGGAGGGTAAACGGAGCGAAAAACAAAAGTACCGACAGGACGAGCCCCGCGGAAAATATTTTTTTATCCACGCGTCTTCCCCCCTCCAAACGCCGCGGGTAAAAACAACGCCGCCGTTCCCGCAAACGCCGAACAAACGCACAACCACGGCAAAAACCTTGCGGGGTTTTTCACCGCGCTTAAAACGCTTACTTTGCCGTCCGCGGAGCGGAAGGTTTGGTAAAAGGTCCAGCCGCCGTAGGACGCCGGCCGGTTCATTTCCACCACGGCCTCCGAAACCTCGCCCGCGCAGTTGAAAACTAGGCGGCTTGAATAGGATTTCGCAACAAGGCTCCCCTCCCATTTCTCCTCCTTGAAATCCGCAAGCCCCACCTCGAACGGCAGGCGTATAGGCGCGGTTTCCCCGGCGCGTTCCACCGGACCGCGAACGGGGGATACAGTTTGCGACGAATCCCCCACCTTTAGGGTGAGAACCGCCTCGGTCCTCGTAAAATATTCTATAAATCCCGATACTATAAGAAGCAAAAGCGCCGTATGGACCAGGGAAAGCCCCAAACCTCCCCTTTTCAATTTTGCGAATCCCGCGCAGGAGAAGGCTATGTTTACGGCGGCGAGCAACGCCACGGATGCGCCCCCAAGGACGGGAATTGGAAATTTCCCCATACGGACGACGGGGAAAAAGCTTTCGAAATAAAATTTTTTCGAAAGTTCGACACCCGTTTCCCCCTGCGCAAGGGTCGCCAAAAAAACGCCCAGAACCGAATACGCCAACAAAAACAGCGTCAGGCGCGGCGACGAAAAAATTTTGTGCGCAAGGCGTGTCAACTTCATTTCGGCGCCTTAGACGTTGAACCTAAACAGCGCGACGTCGCCGTCCTTAAAGAGGTAATCCCTTCCCTCAAGCCTGTATTTCCCGGCATCCCTTGCGCCCGCAACGCTTCCCGCGGCTATAAGGTCGTTGTACGATACCACTTCCGCCTTTATAAAGCCCTTTTCGAAATCGCTGTGGATAACGCCCGCACACTGCGGGGCGGTCATCCCCTTGGTGAACGTCCACGCGCGGACCTCCTTTTCTCCGGCGGTAAAGTAGCTTGCCAACCCCAGCAAATCGTAGGTGCGGCGTATCAGGAGCGACACCCCGCTGTCGGATACCCCGAGTTCCTTTAAGTAGGCGGCGCCTTCCTCCCGGGAAAGTTCGCCCAGTTCCTCCTCTAGGCGCGCGCATATCGCGCAAACCCCCGCGTTGTGGGTTTTGCCAGCAATTTCGGAAACGGCGCGCACGTAGGCGTTTTCGCCGGGGTTGGATATGTCGTCTTCGCCCACGTTGCACGCGAAGAGCACGGGCTTCGAAGTGAGAAGGAAAAAAGACCTTATCCTGGGCAAATCCTCCGCGGAGACGTCGGGGAGGGAAAGCGCGGGGGAACCGCCGTCGAGGTGCGCGCGCAACCTTTCCAAAAGCTCCACGTTTTTCACCGCGTCCTTGTCCGCCCCCTTGGCTTTGCGCCTGTTCGAGTCCAACTGCCTTTCCACACTTTGAAGGTCGCCGAGTATCAATTCGGTGGATATTACGCCTATATCGCGGACGGGATCCACGCTTCCTGTATTGTGCAGAATATCGGGGTCGTCGAAACACCGCACAACGTGCACTACGGCGTCCACCTCCCTTATGTTCGCCAAGAACTTGTTTCCAAGCCCCTCGCCCCTGCTTGCGCCCGCAACCAAGCCCGCTATGTCTACAAACTCCACCGCCGCGGGGATTATGGTGTTGGTCTTCGCTATGCGCGCCAGGGGCTCAAGACGGGCGTCTGGAACTTCAACCACCCCGACGTTCGGCTCTATGGTGCAAAAAGGATAATTGGCAACCTCCGCCTTTCTGCTGCGGGTGAGCGCGTTGAACAATGTGCTTTTGCCCACGTTGGGCAACCCTACTATGCCTGCCTTCAACATTTTTCCAATCCCTTGCGGATTTCTACGGCCTGGGACCGTATTCGATTTTCCTTCCCTTGTAGACCACCGTAACGTGGTTTTTCCCCCCGCCCAGAAGCGATTTTTCGGTGCGCCCCACAACCTGGGCGTCCACGCCGAAACTCCTCGCAACGGCAACCACCTTCGGGGCGTCGGACTTGCGGCAATAAACCTCCATCCTGTGCCCCATGTTGTAGACTTCGAACATCTCCCGAAGGCTTGCGCCGCCCGCTTTTTGTACGGCGCGGAACACGGGGGGAACGGGGAGCAAATTGTCCTTTATGTAGTGCACCCCCCTGCCGAAGCGCACGCATTTCGTCTGCCCTCCCCCCGAACAGTGGACGAGCGCCCTTATCAACCCGGGATATTTCTTCGTTATTTCGAGTATTACCGGCGCGTACGTGCGCGTGGGCGAAAGGAGCGCGCTCCCGACGGTGGTGTTTGAACCCTCCAGTTTGTCGCTTAGCATATACGGACCGCAATAGACGTATTTCGGATCTATCTTAGGGTCGAAAGTTTCCGGGTACTTTTCGGCGTAGTAGCGGCAAAGCATGTCGTGCCGGGCGCTCGTCAAGCCGTTGGAGCCTATGCCGCTGTTTTCAAAATCCTCGTAGTCCGCCCTGCCGTAGGACGCAAGCCCGACAATCGCAAGCCCCGGCTTTACGGCGTCCGCGTCCACAACGGCGCCGCGCTCCATTACCGCCACCGCGCAGGAATCCACCACAACCGTGCCCGTGAGGTCCCCAACGTCCGCTGTCTCGCCGCCGCCGCTCCAAATTTTCAAACCCAGCGAACGCAGTTTTTCCAGGAATTTTTCGGCGCCGTTTATCAGCGCCGCCAACGCCGCGCCGTCCACGTTCAGCGCGTTGCGGTTTATGGTGTTCGAAATCAAAATGCCGCCGGTTGCGCCCACGCACAAGAGGTCGTCTATGTTCATTACTATGGAATCCTGCGATATCCCCCCGAAAACGGAGGCGTCGCCCGTCTCCTTGTAATGGAGGTAGGCTATAGCCGACTTCGTGCCGCTGCCGTCGCTGTGTATCACGTTGCAGCGCGATTTGGACCCCGTTAGGAAATCGCCGGTTATCTTGCAAAACGCCCCCGCGAAAATCCCGCGGTCAAGTTTGTCGACGGCGGAATGAACCTCCTCCTTGCCCGCCGAAACGCCCCTGGCGGCGTACCTTCCTTTTCCCTTTATCTTAGCCATGTCTATCCTTTTAGGAATGTCTCCAGCGTTTCCTTCAATTCTTCGTAGTTTTGCGCCACGGGGAGGTCGGAATTTTCCGCGGCGAATTTTTCCGTGGGTCTATAGAGCACCGCCTTGTCCGCCGCGCGCAGCATGGACAAATCGTTGTAGGAGTCCCCCACCGAGACGACCTTGAAGTTCAAGTTTTTAAAAGCCTCCACGGCGGCGCGCTTTTGGTCGCGCATGCGGAGGGTGTAGCCGGTGATTTTTCCGCCACTTCCAACCACGAGCTCGTGGCAGAACAGGGGGGGGTAGCCCAGTTTTTCCATCAGGGGACGGGCGAACTGCTCGAAAGTATCCGAAAGCACCACCGCGCGGCAACGCGAAACAAGCCACTTCATAAACTCCGCCGCACCCTCGAAAGGCTCTATGGAGGATATCGCCTTTTCGATGTCGCTCAGGCGGACGCCCTCCCTTCCCAAGATTTCCAGGCGGAATTTCATGAGCTTGTCGTAGTCGGGTTCGTCGCGCGTGGTGCGCCTAAGCTCGGAAATTCCGGACACTTCGGCGAAGACTATCCATATCTCCGGGACGAGGACGCCTTCAAGGTCGAGGGTTGCGATGTTCATGGCGCGAAACGGCTATTGGACGTAGACGAAATCCGCCTCCTGCGCGGAACCGAAGGATGCGTTGTGCAGCGGCGTCTGCCTCTTTGTTTCCGTGTCTATTACGTAGAGCCTGCGTCCGCCCCCGCTCGTCTTTGTACACACTATGTGGCGGCCGTCGTTCAGCCACGCTGCGCCCGAAGTGCTCTCGCCGGAACTCACCACCTCCGAAACCCTCTTATTGAAATCGTAAACCGCCACCTGGAAACCCCGTCCTTGGGCTATGGTGAACGCTATTTTGGACGGGTCTTTCGGATTCCACGCGGGCTCGGAACAATACTTGCTTATGTTCGTGGGGACGGCCCTCATCTTTCCCCCCGATACTGGCATCGTGTAAATTTGCGGTCCGCCGCTTCTGTCGGAGGCGAAAATCAATGTCTTGCCGTCGGGCGAAAATCCGGGAGTGCTCTCCGTGGCGCCCGGGGTCGATGTGGCGCGCCTAAAGCCCCTGCCCGACGCGTTCGCGGTCCATACCTCGGCGTTGCCGCTCGACGTGAGAACCAGGGCAACTTTCGAGCCGTCGGGCGAAAACGTTCCCCCGGTATTGCTGCCCTTAAAGCTTGAGAAAACCTTCCTGGTGTTGTTGCCCAAGTCTATGAGGAACAAATCCATAAATCCCGAACGGAAGTATCCCGTGTACGTCAACTTCCTGCCGTCGGGGGAGAAATGGGGCATAAGGGAATCCGAGCCGTCTCCGGTGAGCGCCTTTACGGAGTTAAAGACCATATCCGACACGCATATTTCCGAAGTTTTTCCCCCGTCCTTCGAATACGAAAAAGCGAGCTTTCCCGCGAAATACCCCGGCGATAAAATCGTCTTTTGAACGGCGAGGTCGCAAGCCTTCATCAGGGCGTTAACCCTGCCCGACCCCATGCACGACTGTTCGTAAACCGACCCCCCCCTTATCGTAAGCTTTACCGCGTTTTCACCGACGGGCGTGAAGGTGAAAACAAACTGCGCGTTGGATTCTGGCACCTGTATAAAGCTTCCGTGGGTTGAAAAAGCCCTCTTCGCCAACTTCGCGGTTTCGGCGTCCCCCGATACTATTGCGACCCTGTAAACGGGAACATTGGGCTTTTCGGAGTCTTTTGTTATGGAAATATTTATGTCCGACTGTCCAAAGGCGAGGCAACACGGACAAACGGAAACAAGAAAAAGCAGTAACCCACGTGTCATGCCTCCGACTCTCTTATAGCGGCGCGCCTTTTTCAATAAAAAAAGCGGCGCAAAGCCCCGCGAAGACGGGAAGCGCGCTACCCTTCGGGAAAAGCCAAATCCATAATGGAATCCGCAAACCGCCTGTTGGAAATTTCGGCGAAGGCGGTTTCGGCGAAACTCCTGACTATGAGCCGCCGGGCGTCGGCAAGGTTCAATCCGCGCTGGCGCATGTAAAAAAGTTGGTCGGCGTCGGGGTTCGACACCGTGCAGCCGTGCGAGCATACGACGTCGTTCGCCCGTATTTCGAGCACGGGCGACGCCTGCGCCTTGGCTTTGTCCGACAGCAGGAGGGAGCGGCAACTCTGGTATGCCTCCGTCTTTTGTGCCCCGGGCAACACCCCTATGAGACCCGTGAACGCGAGCGCCCCGCTACCCGACACCGCCGCGCGGACCGCCAAATTGCTTTTGGATTCCGGACGCGAATGCCTTTGTTCCGTGCGCAAATCGTGGGTGGTGTTCCCCCCTATGCTTAGAAAGGTCCGGGTGTCCAAATCCGCCCCGGAGGAGTCCATGTAGAAATTTCTTTCGTGGCGCGACGGGGAAAGCCCGATTTGGGCGAGGGCGTCGCGCACCACGGCGCCGTCTCCGATGCAAAAATCCTCCCTCTCGTAGGAATGCGAACACGTCTCCGACATCTTTACCGACGCCGATTCCAACAGCGATTTCCGCCTTAAAACGTACCGGGAGCGCAAAACCCCGAAGCTGCCGGCGTAGTTAAGGATGCGCCTTCCCAGTTTGAGCGATGCCGATTCCCCAACTATTACAAGGATTCCCGCGGGCGAAAGCGGGAGTTTTGAAACAACGGTCAAATCCAATTCCGCGTCCGCGCCGTCCGCAACAATCAAAGCGGCGCCGAACTCCGCGCGCGACGCCTGGAGGGTGTCGAACTTTCCGCGGCAGTCGCCGTAAAAGGCAGCGAGTTCGCCGGGAAAATTTTCCTCGGCGTCCGGAAAAGAAACCGCAACAACGCCCTCCGGCAAATTGGCGGACATTATCCTGCCGTCGAACACCGTCACCGACGCCGGAGAACAACCCGCCTCCGCCTCCATGCGCCCCATACGGATGGAGTAGTCCGACTTCCCCGCGCCGTCCCCGCCCCGTATGGAGGAGGAGAAGTATTCGAACAGCGAATCCAACCCCCACGAGCGCAAATCGGCGAAGCGCCAATATTCGTCCTTGCCGTGCGGGAATGGAATATCGGCGAAACTCGCGCCGGCGCGCGACGAAATTTCCCTAAGCAGATGCCCCATCAGCCCACCGATCCCTCTATTTGAAGCTCTATAAGCCTCCGCAATTCAACCGAATACTCCATGGGGAACTCGTTCACCAAATCGTTGACGAAACCGTTCACCGAAAGGCTCGTCGCCTCGCTTTCGGAAAGCCCCCTTTGCTTCATATAGAATATTTGCTCCTGGCTGACCTTCGAAACGCTCGCCTCGTGCTGCACGCTGTTGCCCCCGCCGGAGCAAATTACGGCGGGATAGGTGTCGGTACGCGAATTCGAATCTATCAGGAGGGCGTCGCAAACAGTGTTGTTTTTGCATCCCGAAACCCCCTCCGGCATGCGCACAACGCCCCTGTACGACGCCCTGCCGTCGGATATGCTCACGGACTTCGAAACTATGTTGGAGGTTGTGCAATCCGCCAAATGCATCATTTTCGCCCCCGTGTCCTGGTGCTGACCTCTATTCGCCAGGGCTATGGACACAACCTCCCCCCTGGCGCCCCTCCCCTTTAGGACGACCGCCGGGTATTTCATGGTTAGACCGCTGCCTATATTGCAGTCTATCCAACGTATTTGCGCGTCCTCCTCCGCCACGCCGCGCTTTGTAACGAGGTTGAATACGTTGTCGGACCAATTTTGCACCGTAACGTACTGTATCTTCGCCCCCTTGAGGGCGACAAGCTCCACCACCGCGGAATGCAGGGTGCCCGTCTCGAATTTCGGTGCTGTGCAACCCTCCATGTACATCAATTCGGCGCCTTCGTCCGCTACTATAAGGGTGCGCTCGAACTGACCGAAACTTTCGGCGTTTATCCTGAAATACGCCTGCAGCGGCTGCGCCACCTTCACCCCCTTTGGAACGTATATGAAACTTCCCCCCGAGAACACCGCCGAATTGAGGGCGCTGTATTTGTTGTCGGAAATCGGAACCACCTTTCCGAAATACTTCCGGAAAATTTCGGGATACCGTAGCAAACCTTCCGTAGAATCGACGAATATTACGCCATCCTTTTCGAGGTGGCTCTTCATGTTCGAATACGCCGATTCCGAATCGAACTGCGCCTCCACCCCCGCGAGAAACGCCCTCTCCTGCTCGGGGACACCGAGGCGCTCGAAGGTCTTTTTTACGTCGTCGGGAACCTCATCCCACGAGCGCGTTTTTTTCGCACCCTTGGCGAGGTAAAACCTTATTTTCGAAAAATCCAGATTGTCGAGCTCCTTGGACGCCCAATGCGTCGGATTTTGCATGGATTCGAACACTCCGAGGGCCTTCAGGCGGAAATCGAGAATCCACCGGGGCTCCTTTTTTACCGCCGATATGTACCTTACAACGTCCCCGTCCAATCCCGTGCCGGCGTTGTAGGCGTAGTCTTCGGCGTAGCTAAAATCGCCGATGCTGCGGTCCAAGTTCAACTCGGGACGGGCGTTGTGACCGGGTTTCTCCATCGGCTAATCCTTCAGAAAATCGTATCCGCTTTTCTCCAGTTCCACGGCGAGATCCGGACCTCCGCTTTTTACAATCTTTCCGCCGCCCATGACGTGCACGGCGTCGGGCTTGACGTATTCCAGCAACCTGTGGTAATGCGTTATCAAAAGCATCCCGCGAGAGGGGAAGCGGGCGCTGTTTACGCCGTCTGCAACCACGCGCAGGGCGTCTATGTCGAGCCCGCTGTCGGTTTCGTCCAATACCGCGAACTTCGGTTTCAACATCAGCATTTGCAGAATGTCGCAACGTTTCTTTTCGCCGCCGCTGAAGCCGTCGTTTACGCTGCGTTTTGTGAAGGAGGGATCCATTTTAAGCTTCTCCATTTCGGCGCGGAGCTCTCCGTAGTATTCCACGGGGTTTATTTTTTTCCCCTCCGGCAGGCGCGCGTTCAGGCACGCCCTTATGAAGTTCGCTATGCTTACGCCCGGGACGGACACGGGGTATTGGAAAGCCAAAAAGAAGCCCTTGCGCGCTATTTCGTCGGGGGAAAGCCCGACTATGTTTTCGCCGTCGAGTAAAATGCGCCCGCCCGCAACAACGTAGTCGGGATGTCCCGCAATAGCCTTCGACAGGCTGCTTTTCCCCGTTCCGTTCGGACCCATTATCGCGTGGACCTCACCAAAGGGAACTTTCAAGTCCAGTCCGTCCACCACGTTTTTTCCCGCCACCCTGACCGTCAGGTTTTCTATTTCAAGCCCCGTCATTTTTCTTCGTCTTTCCTTTTCGGGGAAGCGGCGCTCCGGCGGCGGGGCGCGGGAGGCGGCGCATCCTCCGGGGCGGCGTTCTTTTTCGCCCTTCCCCTCCTCGGGAGAAAGGGCTTTTCAAAGGCGTCCCTGAAATCGTAGCCGTCGTAAAAATCCTCTATTTTGTCGTCGTCGCCCTTTTTCAAGGCGTTCGCGTCTATCAGGTTGAAAACTATCTGGCCTATATCGGCGCAGGAGCGGACTCCCCATTCTTCGAGGAGGGGCAACGCCATGGGACCGAACGATTCCAGGGCGAACCTTCTTATGCCATCCAAAAATTCCGAAGTACTCACCTGCCTTTCGTCGGAATCGGGATTTTGCGAGCGGATGCGGTTTACGGTGTAGTCGAGCCCCATGCGGACAAAGGTATACGCCCCCGCCGCGTACCGGTTGTCGTCGCGCAGTATCGCCTCAACGGTTTTTTCAAATTTTCTGTCGCCCATACAAGCTCCGTCCTACCGCTGGGGTTATCCGCACGCCCCGACAACTCCGTTCGGGAAGCGTTTCGCGTCCATGTCGCGCTTGTACTCCTGCAGCGACCTCACCTCTATCGGTCTGCTTTTCAACGCCTCTATCCCCTTCAGCGTGGCGTAGGCGCCCATTATGGTGGTTATTATGCAAACGCCGTCGAGCAGCGCCTCCTGCCTCATCTTGTTTTCGTCGAGGCGAGGATTCATTCCGGAGGGCGTGTTTATCAGTATCTGCATTTGCCCGTTCTTCAACATGTCCACCACGTTCGGGCGCGCCCCCTCGCTTATCTTGTAGAGCCTGGTAACGGGAATTCCCCTGTCGGACAAAAAACGCGCCGTCCCCGACGTACTGAAAAGTTTGAAACCGAGTTCGTTGAATTTCGAGGCTATCTCCGCCCCCGCCTCCTTGTCGTGGTCCTTCAGCGATATGAAGACGTTGCCGGAAACGGGCAATCCCGGTTGGGCGGCCATTTGGCTCTTTGCAAATGCCATTCCCAATTCGTCGGCAAGCCCCATAACCTCGCCGGTTGATCTCATTTCGGGGCTCAACATTATCTGGGACCCCAGGAAGCGGACAAACGGGAATACGCTTTCCTTCACCGCTATGTAGTCGGGGACAACCTCCTTTGTAAAATTCAAATCCGAAAGTTTTTCTCCCGCCATTACGCGGGCGGCGAGCTTCGCCAGGGGAACGCCTATGGCCTTCGATATGAAGGGTATGGTCCTCGACGCCCTCGGATTAACCTCTATGATAAAAAGTTCGCCCTTCTTTATGGCGTACTGTACGTTCATCAACCCCACGACTTTCAGTTCCTTCGCCAGGGCGTAGGTGGCGCTCCGGACTTCGTCGAGAATATTTTTGCCGAGTGTGTGCGGCGGGATAACCATGGCCGCGTCCCCTGAATGCACTCCCGCGTATTCGATATGCTCCAGCATTCCGCCTATGACGGTGGCTTCGCCGTCGCTTATGGCGTCCACGTCCAACTCTATAGCATCCTCGAGAAATTTGTCGAGAAGCACGGGTTTTCCGGGCGCGGCGTCGAAGGCGTCTCTTATGACGCGCTTCATCTCGTCCATTTCGTACACGATGAACATTCCCCTGCCGCCGAGGACGAAACTCGGGCGGAGGAGTATGGGAAAGCCTATCTTCCCCACCAGTTCGTATGCCTGTTCCGGAGTGGTAGCCGTGGCGTTTACGGGTTGTTTCAACCCCAGCTTGTCCAGTATACGCTTGAACATCTCCCTGTCTTCGGCGGCGTCTATGGATTCGGGCGACGTTCCTATTATGTTGACGCCGTTGGCTTTCAATTCCGAAGCGAGGTTCAACGGCGTCTGCCCCCCGAACTGGACTATGGCGCCGTCGCATTTCTCTTGCCTGTAGACTTCAAGGACGTCCTCGAGGGTGAGGGGCTCGAAAAACAGGCGGTCGGAAGTATCGTAGTCGGTGGAAACGGTTTCGGGGTTGGAATTTATCATCAGCGACTCGTAACCCGCCTCCCGCAGGGCGAAGGACGCGTGGACGCAACAGTAGTCGAATTCTATCCCCTGCCCTATGCGGTTCGGTCCCCCCCCTATTATCATGATTTTTTTCTTCGAGGACGGCCTTAGCTCGTTTTCCGCCCCGTAGGTGGAGTAATAGTATGGGGTGTACGCCTCGAACTCGGCGGCGCACGTGTCCACAAGCCTGTAAACCGTCTCTATCCCGAAATCTTTCCGGAGCTGCTTTATGTTGCGGATTTTCGTGCAACATATTTCGGCGAGTTGTTTGTCGCTGAATCCGGCCTCCTTTGCCTCGCGGAGCAGTTCCCCGTCGAGCCCGGCCAGTCCGGCGTCCCCTATTCTGGCCTCGAGCTCCACTATCCCCCTAATCTGCTCCAGGAACCAGTTGTCTATGTGCGTCAGCTCGCGTATTTCGTCGTTGGTGAACCCGGCGATCATCGCGTAGCGTATGTAAAATATCCTTTCCGCCGTGGGGCGCGCCAAACCCTTTTTTATGGAGGTTCTGTCCATAACCTCCCTGCCGCCGAGTTTTCCTCCGCCCCCGAGTCCGCGCGTACCTATTTCCATCGAGCGCAGTGCTTTTTGAAGCGACTCCTTAAAGGTTCTTCCTATGGCCATAGCCTCCCCCACGCTCTTCATCGACGACGTCAGGGTGTTGTCGGTGCCGCTGAATTTTTCGAACGTAAAGCGCGGGACTTTCGTTACAACATAGTCGATAGTGGGTTCGAAACTCGCCGGAGTCTCGCGGGTAATATCGTTGCGCAACTCGTCCAAGGAATACCCCACGGCCAATTTCGCCGCTATTTTCGCTATGGGGAACCCCGTCGCCTTCGAAGCGAGGGCGGAACTGCGCGAAACCCTCGGGTTCATCTCTATGACGACCATTCTCCCGTCTTCGGGATTCACCGCAAACTGTATGTTCGAACCGCCGGTTTCCACGCCTATCTCCCTTATGACGGCGAACGAAGCGTCGCGCATAAGCTGGTATTCCTTGTCGCTCAGGGTGAGGGCGGGCGCGACGGTTATGGAATCCCCCGTATGGACGCCCATCGGATCGAGGTTTTCAATGGAGCATACCACCACGCACTGGTCCTTGCGATCCCGCATGACCTCCATTTCGAATTCCTTCCAGCCCAACAGGCACTCCTCCACAAGAACTTCGCCCACGGGGGACGCGCCTAGGCCGAAGGACGCCATTTTTTCGTATTCTTCGCGGTTGTAGGCTATTCCGCCGCCCGTGCCTCCGAGGGTGAAACTGGGGCGGATAATCACGGGAAACCTGTTCCATTTTTCTATCCACTCCGCGGCCTCGTTCAAATTGTGGACAACCGCGCTTTGGGGGATGTCGAGACCTATTCTTATCATGGCCTCGCGAAACTTCTGGCGGTCTTCGCCCTTTTCTATGGCTTCGCGCTTGGCTCCGATAAGTTCCACATTGTATTTGTCGAGTATTCCGCGCTTCGCCAATTTCAGCGACAAATTCAATCCGGTCTGCCCCCCCAGGGTCGGCAGTAGGGCGTCGGGGCGCTCCCTTGCTATAATTTTTTCGAGAACTTCCGGCGTAAGGGGCTCTATGTACGTCACGTCCGCGAAGTCCGGATCGGTCATTATCGTGGCGGGATTGGAGTTCACGAGGACCACTTTGTACCCCTCCTCCTTCAACGCCTTGCACGCCTGCGTCCCGGAATAGTCGAACTCGCATGCCTGCCCGATGACTATCGGACCGGACCCTATTATCAATATCGTCTTGATGTCTGTGCGCCTGCCCATGTTGTCCGTGTATGACGTCGCCCCGAACGGAAACGAAAACCCCGTTTATATAGACCGCCGCAACATAGCACGGAGCAAACGCGCCGCAAGCAAATTTTAAGACGGACGTCCCGCCGGATTCCCGGGCGGCGTCCGCCAAAAAAAAGCCGCCCCAATTGCGGCGGCCTTCGGCTTGAACACTTTAGGAAAAAATTTTCCGCCAAATTCCCGTTCTGGGCAAGAACGCGAAAACAAGTCCCGCCGCGCCGAGAATTGCCGCGAACGACGCGGGTTCGGGAACCGCCTCGTTTAGGACGCCCACACCTTTCAGGTCGAATCCGGGCGCGGAATAATTGGGGCCGGTCGGGTCGAATATCGGGTTTCCGGCGCTGTCCAGACACGATCCGTCGCCGTAAATATCGACTATCCTGACGTATTCGATGTCGTCCAGGTCCACGAGCAAAAAATAAGTGAGGATGTGTTCGAGATATTCCGGCGAAAACGCGCTGCCGTCCCTCAAGGCGTATTCGTAGGCGTATTTCAACTCCTCCAAATCAAAACCGTGCCCGTAGCCGTCTTCGTATTTCGACGCCAGGTTGTATATCTGCGACGGAAACATGTCCCCCGACGGATCTTCCGTCAAATCGGGAACCTTTGCATTCCCCAGGTAAAAATTGGGGAAGCGTAAAAAGTTCACGCCGTCGGATGATACTTCGATATACGCCAATTCGAGATAGTTGGCGTCGAAACCGTTCTCGAATACGGCGAAATCCGCGCCTTCGCCGTTTCTTATGCCGTTGGCGAACGACAAGGTAATAGATCCGCCGTCTCCCAAACACACGACCTTTTCGGTCGGATCCGCGCCGTTTGCCGGACCCAACGCGTTTTCGGGGGTCTTCCATTGCGGGGCAACGAAGTTCGAGCTGGCCGTTCCGTAGCGCAAATCCGAGTAGCCCGTAGCCCACGATTTTATGGACGCGCTGTCGTAGCGTATCGCGCAGTTGGCGGACGCCATACCCGCCTTGTCCCCGAAGGACAGAATCCGGGAATCCGGAATGTACACGATGTCCTCTCCGTTGGGGGCGGTTCTCGGGTTCGACTCGAAGTAGGAATAGAATCCTTGCGCCGAAAGGCTCGAAGCCGCCGCCAACGTCAACACAACAACATTTTTTATATTCATATCAACTTTCATATTACGTTAAAATTTAAGGTTTACGCCCGCCTTGAGCATGCGTCCCATGGCCGGATAGAACGTGCCCGAAACCGCCACGAGCGCGTAGTGTTCGTCCAAAACGTTTTCCGCTGACAAAAATACCGACGCGTAGTCGCAACACCTGACGTTCAACCGGAGATCCAAAGTAACGTAGTCGGGCATGACGGGATCGTCGTTCTCCAAATCGGACGCCTCGTATTGGGTGGACGTGTAATTCGCCTGGACCGTAAACAGCACGCGTTCGTGCGGTTTTAGGTATATTCCCGCAAAACCGTTGAAAAGGGGAACGAGCGGTATGGCGTTGCCGTCGAATTTTCCCGCGACAAACTGGGCGTCCACAACGGACGCTCCGCAGAATATTCCGCCCCAATCGAGGTTGTACGAAGCTCCCGCGTCGACGCCGAGGCGTAAAGTATCGGGAAGGTTGTCGTTAACGGTGTTCCCCCCGGGAGTCGGCGAAACAAAATACATTATTTCGTCCTCCATCAGCAGGGCGTACACGCTTGCGTTCGCGCGCAAGTGTTTGCCCTCGTGTTTGAACCCTATTTCGAAATTCTGTCCCGTTTCGGGCTTTAAATCCCTGTTGAACTTTATGCTTTGCGCCGGCAAATATCCCTGGTATAGGGCTATCTCGTCGGTGGAGGGATATCTGAAAAGTTGGTCGAATTTCGCATATACGGACGACTCCGAATCTATGCGCCAATTAAAGGCCGCCCCGCACGCCAATCCCTCCATCCAAACGCTGTCGTCGTACGAATCGTTTTCGTCGACGTACACTTCGTAATAGGGGGGCGTGGGCACCACGCGGTCCCCGCGCGCCAAGTGCTGCGCCGAAGTCCTCGCGGCGTCGAAGCGTCCACAAAAATCGAGGGACAAATCCTCCCTTATCTTGTACACAGCCCCGGCGTGGGCTCCCAGTGAAACCCGGGAGATGTCCGAATCCTCCTGCCTGTACGAGAAGCTCTCCGTCCCAACGCTGGACCTCCTTTCCTTCCAATCGAATATATCGGTATATTGCGCCTCGAACCCGGCGTATACGCGCCAATCTTCCGACACCTCGAACTCGTACTCCGACGCGAAGGAAACCGTTATCTGGTTGTTCTGCTTCGGCGTTCCGCTCATGGAACTGTATATGTCCCTGTCGTACGAATCGAAGGACAACGTCGTATATCCCTCCGTTTCTACTCCCGACGTGTTGAACACTCCCGATATGTTGTAGGATTTGCAGTCGTAAATCGTGGTGGCGGCGTGCGCGTCCCGCGGATTGTCCTTCATCCCGGAATACGGCAAACCGTTCGGGTATTCCGTATAGGAATTGCTGAAACTTCCGCCCAGGGTAAACGTGTTGCGCTCGTTAAAACGGTACCCCAAACTTCCGCCGAAGTTGTCCGACCAGCTCTCGGAAAAATCTCTGTATCCGCCCGTATAGAAGCGGTTGGCGAATGCGGACGCGGAACAATCCCCCCTTGAAACGGAACCAAACACGCCGGCGGAATAGGTATCGTACGATCCGTACATTCCGGTAATATTTAACGCGTCCCCGCCGAATATGTTGCGGGTGTCAATTTTAACCACCCCCGCCAACGCGTTGTTTCCATAGCGGGCGCTGTTGCCCCCGCGCACCAACTCCACGCTTTCAAGGTTCGCCACGGGCAGTTGCAACCACGGAATTGAGTTCATATCCGCCCTGTTGTAGCGGACGCCGTCCACGAATACGGCGACGCGCAGTTGGGAATTGTCTCCAAATCCGCGCATCGCCAAGTTGCCGTCGCTGGGGTTGCCGGTATAGCCCGCAAGCCTCACGCTGGTCTTCTGGGTTAAAAGTTCGGGGACGCTGTTGGCTCCGCTTTCGGAAATTTCCACACGCCCTATGAGACTGGAATTGACGGGCAAAGACAAATCCCCCCTCCCTATTCTGCTGCCCAAAACCTCTATTTCGTCGAGGATACCGGATACTTCTTCGGAACCATCTCCGCGTCCGCCGGCCGCGGTTGAAGAGTCCGGCTTGGATACTCCGTCCGGAGGAGCGTCCGGCGAATCCGACATAAGCCTTCCGGAAAGGGACACGCACAAGACGAGCACGCAAATAAAATTTTTCATGGGAACTCCCTTATTACGGAGTAAGTCCGCAAGGTGGAACGCAGTCCCCAAACCGCGCCGACATACCGAACCGCGGAGTTCCGCAGCGGTACGTTTGCGCAACGCCGAAAACCGGCGGCGTCCCCAGCGGGGGACGGCTGAAATACGGCCGCAAAAAAACACGGCCGTTGATTTTCTGTTCGGCGTCATACTACTCCTTCCTGATTTTCCCGGTATAATCGGCTTGATGCCCCAAGACGTTGCGGAAACAAGCCGGTCGGATTCCGCACCGTAAGGCGGATCCAATTAACCCCCGAGATAAAGAAGGAGGGCGATTTTTTTAACGGAACCGCTGAAAAACGAAAAAATTGCGACTCCGTCAACGCACACGCGGCGGCGCGCCGCCGCGTAATGCAAAACAGTCCAGCCTTCCTTACTCGAGAATTAAATGGACATCTCACACACACGTCTTCTGGCTTATTCCACATGCGCGCTCCGCCTTCCCGTCTTTAGGACAGTGGCGTATTTGGAGCGCTTCGGAAATTACAGCGGCGAGACCGCGCCCGATTCACACGGGCTTCCGTTTGCGTTGAGACAATGCAAAATCGAAAATTCGATTCCCCTATAAAGAACTCCCCGCAACAAACCCCCACGGACGAGTGTTGTCAAATATTTTTTTTATTTTTTTTACGCGCCTTCCCTCCCCCTGCGCATAAAAAAGCCTCCGCCGCAAGAAACGCGGGGAGGCCGAAACTGATGCCGCCTACAATCTACTGCCTAACTTTCACAACGTCGACACGGCGGTCTTTTTTCGCCTCGGGGGAATTTTTGGCGACGTCTACGGCCGCTCCCGCCTCTCCGCGCGCTACAACTTCGGAGCGGTCGGACCCGACTCCGAGCGAACCCATATAGTCTTGAACCGCCTTGCAACGTTTATCGGACAGGAGCATGTTGTACTCCTCCGTGCCGTACCAGTCTGTATGGCCGACAAGAACCACCTTGTATTCGGGATTCGCGTTGTAATATTCCGCTGCCTGTTTTACCTTGCCCCTTTCGTCCGCCGCCACGGCATATTGGTCGAACCCGAAATAGACGGTGCAGACAATGTCCTCGGGATTTATATGGTCCGGGTCGAAAGCTCCGCCAAGCCCGTTCATACCGCGGTCCTGGAGACCGGCGTTCATATCAGCGTCGCCGGGGAGGTTGTCCGGATTGATGTCGCTTGAAGAGGCGGAAGCCCTCGTGTCGAGGGGGGACGGACTGTCGAGCGATTCGCACGCCGAAAGAAAAAACAGCGAGAACGCAAGCGAAGCTATTGTTGTAAATTTTTTCATGTTGTTGTTCCTTTTTCTTGGGCGGACCCTCGGAAAAATTCCGGACGCCGTCCGTATAAAAGTTGTTCGAATTAGTTGATGTTACTGCGGACAGTTTCCCCCGTTTGTTTGGCTTTTGCAAGTTTTTTCTCCAATAAATTCTTCGGAGGGATTCCCTTCGACGGCGGGAACTTACGGAACCGCACGACTAAAGGAAAAACGCGGATACGGGCGCCGCGTCCATCGGGAGGGAAGTCTTTGTTTAGTTCGCCGACCTTATATTCGGGGAATATACGAGCTTGTTGCGCGAAACCGTAACGGCTCCGCCCCTCGATTTTATTTCGCGTTCGGTTTCCGTCTGAAATTTCAACGCTTCGTCCCTAATCTTTTCAAGTTCGGCCTGCCGTTTCTTCAAAGCTTCTATCTCCGCATCGCGCGCCTTCAGCAAATTCGACAATTTGGATATCTCCGAAGAACCGTCTTCGTATTTTTTCGCTCTCAACGCCTCGAGAGCCCTCCTGGTCTCCTCCGCGCTCTTGCGAAGGACGTCCCTTTGCATCGCAAGTTCCGCGGACGCCTTTTCGGCGGAAATCCGTGCGTCGGCCTCGCGCTCCAACTGGGCGTTCAGCCGCGCTATAATCTCGCGCTGGCTCGCGGCGCTCGAAGCCTTGGCGCGCTCCAGCATCTCGCGCGCCTCGCGCGCCTTTTCCAAGTTGGCCTTTGCCGACGCGCTGGCTATCCTTCCCAGTCGCTCGAGTTCCCGCGCCCTTTTGTCCGCCTCCATTTCGACGCTTGCTATCTTGTTTTGGGAGGCGGCGTTTTCGGCTTCCAGGGTTTTCGACTGGGCGCGCTCCTGTCCGTATTTAAAGAAGAACACCGTTGCGGTAAAGCCCAGCAGGCACACCGCAAAAATAAAAGTACCCTGCAGATCCTTCAGCATCTTATCTCGATTTTGGTCCATACTATGCGCGGCGGGCGCGAAATCAAGCATTTAAGCGCGCCCACGCGGCGTTTTGGCTTGAAAAATCCCTCCGGTGCGTATCCTGCGCGCCATGCACACTTTCGATTGCGAGGCGATGAACACCACCCTTACCCTGCAAATCGACGGATCCGACTTCGTGTACGCCAAAAGCGCGGCCTACGACTGCTTCGAAAAAACCGCCGCCATGGAAGACCTTTTGAGCATGTACAGGTTCGGAAGCGATATTTCCGTGTTGAATTCGTCGAAAGTCGGCGCGCTGACAAAGCTTACGGACACCGCCATGGAGTGCCTGTTGACGGCGTTTAAGGCGGGGGAAATAAGTGGTGGCGCCGTAGACGTGTGCATGGGCGAATATTTTCTGAAAGCCAAAAAGGACAATACTTTTCCCCTTCCCGGCAAACCGCGCAGGGGCTACTTTGAAGTGGATCCCGAAAACTATCTCGTAAAAAAAATTTCCGAAGGACGCATAGACCTCGGCGCGGTGGGCAAGGGGTTCGCCGTAGATAAAATAGCCGAACTGCTGACCGAAACATGGGAGATAAAAAGCGCCCTGGTTTCCTTCGGCAACAGCTCCATATACGCCGTGGGATCCCCCGAGGGAGCTTCCGCGTGGGATATAACGCTTGCGGGCGGGGACTCCTTTCCCCTGCGCGACGCCGCCGTTGGGGCGTCGGGAACCGCCGTACAAGGCGCGCATATAATAGACGCGCGTACGGGCGAAAAGCGCGAAAATATGCCGTTCAGAACCTGGGCGATGGGGGCAAGCGCCGCCATGTGCGACGCCATGTCTACGGCGTTTATGGTACTCGATACCCGGTCGATAGCCGCGATTTGCTCCGAATGGGATATGGTTGCGGCGATACAGCAAAACGAAGATTCGCCCGTGGAATTTATCGGATAAACCCGGTTTTTCGGCGCAAAAAAAGCGCCCCGTTTTCGCGGGGCGCAAAGTAAAAACAAATATCCTATTTGGAAGCCTTGAAATCGGCGCCGGGCTTGAACTTTACAACTTTGCAAGCCTTGATCTTGATTTTTTCCTTGGTCTGGGGATTTATGCCGGTACGGGCCTTGCGTTCCACGACCGAGAAAGTCCCAAAGCCGATAAGCTGGAGCTTCTTGTTTTTCTTG
Source organism: uncultured Opitutales bacterium (assembly GCA_964564825.1). Lineage (GTDB taxonomy): Bacteria > Verrucomicrobiota > Verrucomicrobiia > Opitutales > Intestinicryptomonadaceae > Merdousia. Next base: position 116,125 of record CAZMBN010000002.1, on the reverse strand, counting down.
ACTCCGGTCTTGATGGCGGCGAGGACGGCGTTGAGCGCCTTTTCAGCGCAGGTCTTCGTAGCTTCCTTGCCGAGGAGTTTCTGTATTTCGGTGATGAGTTGTGCTTTATTCATATTTTAGTTTGTTGATTGTTTGAGTGAGATTGAAATCTTACGTTTCAGGATTGCGGAGGGTCCACCGAAATTAAAAGGCTTCACCTTTCAAACCGCGGGAACCCCCCCATCGCATGCAGAATGTAGGACGATAAATCCTCCAGTCAATAGAAAAAAGACAAGTTACGAATATTTTTTTTGTCTCAATGTCGCTCAAACAACGAGTTCGGCGCGCACGAAATATTTCTAAGTATGGCGCATATCGAAACGGTATTTTGTAACTTTAAATATATCAATATTATATGATTTAACGTCCCGGCGGACGTGGGTACGATAAAAACGCGAAAACCCCGAAACCGGTCAGTGAAAACATTTGTTATATGCTTGCAAAAAGCCGCCGCGGTCTTTGACTGGGTCCGCCGATGAAAAAATTTACGCACCAAATTATGTTTGCATTGGCGGGCGCGTTGCTTTGCTCGTGCCGCTCCGCGGAACCGGGACGCGCCGGGGACGACGACCGGACATGGACGCCGTTGTTCGGGGAAAAACTTTCCGAGGCCGTATGCATTCCCGGCGCATGGTCGGAAGAGGACGGAGTTCTCGTTTCCCACAAAGACGAAGTTGTCTTTACCAAACGCGATTGGAGCAATTTCGAGCTCGAGCTCGAATTCAAGATAAACAAGGACGCAAACAGCGGGGTAATCCTATACTGCACGGACATCCAAAATTTCGCGCCGAACTCCCTGGAAGTTCAAATTGCGGACAATTCAAACAAGGCGTTTTCGCTTCCCACATGGAGGTGCGCGTCCATATTCGGACACGTCGATCCGGAATTCGACACCGCCGTGCCGTACGACGAATGGCAAAAAATGAGGATTGTCTGCAACGGTCCGGTAATCGACGTCTGGTTGAACGGCAGGCACGCCTCCCGGATAGACATGTTGATGTGGAAAAACAAGGAGGCGGGACCCGACGGCACGATAATCCCGAAGTGGCTTACGGCAAATAGGAAATGCGACATGCCCACGATGGGAAAGGTGGGGCTGCAGGGCTTGCACGGAAAAGCCGCAACCGCTTTCCGCAATGTTAGAATAAGACCCATACAAAAGATTTCCGGGGAGGCGCGGACGCGTTGACGCGGCCGTATCTTAACGCAAAAAAATCCCGCCGGGCATTCCCGGACGGGATTTTCCGAGGGGGATTTTTCGGAATTTAAAACACCGCCTTCGTGTCCTGCTTGGATATCTGCTTTTGCCCCTCCCAAACTTGGATTCCGTCGGCGTTGAGGGACATTTGGAACGTGTACGTAACCTCCCTGTCGCGTCCAACGGATTCGCGGTCTTCGAGAATCTTTCCCGATATCGTAATTTGGGCGGTCGGCAAAGCCTCCTTTCCTTTTACGAAGCGGTGGTATTCCGCTATCTCGTTGGATTTTTTATCCGTGCTTTTTACCGAAACGAGACCCGAATTTGTGAGCGCGATAGTTATGCGCTTTGTCAACATGTCGGTGTCGATTCTTTCGGAGGTGCGGTTGATTATCGAACTCACTTCGAGTAGGACGGGTTTTTCAAATTTTCCAAAGGCGGGGGAAGCCAACATGGAGTTTACCAGGAAATCGGCGGCGGCGTTCCAATCCGCAATGTTGATTTTGTTCGTGGATACCAGCGAGCGGGGTCCTCCGGACTCCACATACGTCGCCTGCGAGCCGCATCCCGCAACGAAGGATGCAAACGCGGCGAAGGCTATAGTGTACGTTGTTTTTTTCATGATTTTATTTTCCTTTTTTACAAGTTGTCCGCAATCCTACCGGGGACGGACGGTTCCCAGCAGTTTCAGTCTAAAGTCGGAGGCGTCCACCGAAGGCGACGTTGAAGATATATAGCGGGATTCCCCCGCGTCGATGGATATCGTAATCCAAACGGGCGCCGGATTCTCGATAAGCATTCCCGACTTGTCCGTCCATTCGAAGCGGTAGTTCACGTTGCGTTCGGACTCCGTCCTGTTGACGAGTTCGACCTGCACCGTTTTCAGACCGTTTGCGTTTAAGCTTTCGTTTATACCCGCCACGTACGCGATATCGGTCAAACCGGGATCCGTCGTCACGCGGATATCGTCGACCATGCGCTTCTGTCCCGATTTGCCGGCGTTCTCCACCATATTTACGCTCGAACATGCGCCGAGGAATAAAAGCGCCGCACCCGCAAAAAATATTTTCAATTTTGTCATTTGGTCTCCTTTACGTTTTTGTTGGCATTCGATTTTTCGTTCGGAGTCTTGTTTGCGCGCACGCCGTTCTTTTTTTCTCCAAACGAAAAAGCCGTTATCGACGCCTTCGCCGACCTGCCGGTCTTGCGCACCCAAACTATGTTTGCGGGGGCGTCCGACAATCCCACGCGGACGCCTTCAACGCTTACCGACAAATTTTCGGGCGTGGGAAACCTTGCTATTTTTACGCGTTTCGGGAGTGTGCTCCACGTGCGCAGATCGGCGTCGTTCATCGAAGTCTGGTACACCGCGCCCACTATCGAGGCGGCAAGCGCGGCGTATTCCCCCCCCGCTTCCTTGGCGCCCTCCTTTATTCCGTACAGTGCGGCGGCTTTTGCCGCCGAAGAAAAAAGGGTCTTCGCTATTACGACAGGAAGATCATCGAAAAATTCGCGCTTTACCATGGAGTCGATATCGGCAACCAACTCGAGGCTTTGCGCCTTCCCGTCGGAAACAACCGAAATGGAGTCCGAAAAATCGCCGTTTTCGACAAGTTTTGGAAATGCCGCGCCGACGTACGGAACTTCCTTTGTGGCTATAAATACGGGGATATCTATGCGTATCTGGGAGCGCGTAGGCGCCGACCCCGCTTCGTACACCACGTAGGTAATCCTTTCGGGTTTCATTCCCGACATCGTGCGCGAGGCGTTTAGCATGTCGGCGTCCAGAAAGCCGGAGGAAACCATCGAGCGCGCGAACTTAAAGCTGTCGCACGCACGGGAAAAATCCGGTGAATCGACGCCGCAATAGGTAAAATAAACCCCGTCCAACCAGTACGCATAAGGGTTCAAATAATCGCCGACCTCGCGCGACGACCCGCCCGGTACGTATCCGTAGGCTTTTTCGAGTTCCGCCCTAAATTTGGAATCCCCCATGGCGGCGTTGTAATTGTACGCTTTTCCCCCCTCGACATCGCTGTTTGAAAGTCTTTTTGCCGCCTCCATACCGCGGGATATTTCTTCGGAGTGCCTGCGGCGTATGTCGTTTTGTGCAAATTCAACCCTTTTCAACATGACCGCGGCGTCCTCGATTTTCCCCTGCTGCAGGCAATTCAACGTCTGGTAAATACCGAGCATCGTGCGGTCGTAGGTCCTACCCGTGTACGGAAGGTACGAGGGGTTCGTAAACATCGCCTTAGTCTCCCCAGCCAAATCCACTTCCGGTCCGGAATCGAACCCCTCCATCATCGCATAGGCCGCCTCGAAATATTCGTCGCTTTTCTTTAAATCGCCCCCCGCCCGCATGGCGCTCCCAGCCTCGAGTTTCCATACGAGGGAATCGGCGCCGTCGCGGGAATCGGCGCCGTCCGCGGCGCGGCGGGCCGACTGCGGGTATTCCCCCGCGTTCCATTGTTCCCTAAATTCCCGTATATCGTCGGTGTACGTGGCGCAACCCGACGCCGAGAATAGGGTCAACAGAACCGCCGCCGCACCCGCAAAGATACCGTAAACGTTCATGGCGCTATTTTGAGGCGTCGGAAGGTTTTTTCTTTAAAGCTTTGCGCGCAATCGCCCCGTTTTGTACGCCGAAGTTTTCAAGAAGTTTCGCCTTCGAAAATTTGGGGAGTACTTCCGTAACAACGGCTGAACCGACGTCGGCTTCGGCGTTTCCAAGATTTTCCCCCGTATCGGGGTCTATCATAGCTTCGCCCTGCGCCATTATTTTGTAGACGTCTCCCGCGGCGATGTCCGACGATTCCCCCCTGTTTATGATTATTTGGTTGCCGATTACCGAAACAACTTTTGCGGGAAACGCCACGTCGGCGATATGCGAAGCTATCTTCTTAGCCATCAGTCGCGAAATATCGTTTACGAGGGCGTCGTTTAGGGAACCGTTGCGTTGTGAATAGGACGGCAAATCCGCAACGTCGTTGTTGGTTATGGTAAAGTCGGAACTTTCCATAAGCGCCCCGCTTGTGGAATCGTAAAATTTTGCAACCGCCCCGAACCGTAATACGCGCTTTTGAACGGTTTTGTCTATGGTTTCAAAACGCGCCGTCTCGACATAGTCCTGAAAATCGGTTATCGTGGTCTCGAGGATGTACTTCGCACCGAGGGCCTTCCCCGTTTTTGCAGCGCTACCAGGGTCGACGTTTCCGGACGAGGAAAAATCCTGCTCCTTCATTACGCTCTTCCAATCGCTCCTCGCCACGACGACAAACTTCCTGGTTTGCCCGAGGGCCGACACCAAATGGGAATCCATGGATTGAAGCACCCTGTCGAGCGACTCCGTCTTCTTGATTCCGGCGACGGCGTTAACCCCGTATACTCCGAGGGTTGCTTTGTTGGAATCGGCGGGGAAACCCGTCCGGGCGGATATAAAAACCGCGGCAAACGCCAGCGCGCGGATAAAAATAGATATTGTTTTCTTCATGCGTCGGATCCTATCTCAGTATCGGTTGCGGAAGTACGCTTGTGTTTTGCTGTATGTTGACGGGCTCGTTTGTATCGGTTTTATAGTCGACCTTAAATCCGGAACTCCTGTACGATTGGGCGATTCCCTTCAGGATTTCGACTTTACCGTCGTCGAGTTTGTCCCCGGCCTTCAGCGACTCCAGAAACTCGCCGTCTTTTTTCCAGCGTTCGCGGGTGGATTCGTTCATTCGCATATACACGGTGAAGGTTTTTGTGTTTTCACCTATGTTCACCATGCGTTCGTAGGGTTCCAAATCGGAACGCTCCAAACGCAGGCTGTGGATACCCCGGGAAATTTCGCAGACGTCCGAAGATGACCCCCCTCCCCCCGCACTGCCTACGAGAACTCCGTCGACGACCACCGAAACACCTTCGGCAACCGCCGGGAAGCGCCTATCGACAACGCGGTACTGCCGGTCTTCCCCGACTTCGACTGCGGGGAACATAATCCCCTCTATGACGCAGTTGAACTTTACCGCCGTCTTTCCCGCTTTTTTTGCTACAAACGGCTTTTGCTCGTTTGATTTTGCGAGTTCCGCAACCATATTCGCCGCAGCGGAATCCACAAGCATGTTGATTGTGTCGGCGTCGCTTACCGTGATGTCGGAAGTCTGCCGGAACGAATACTCCCCCGTTACGGTGCCGCCCGCTTCGCCTTCCCCCGTCCCGCCGCCGTAAAGACCGTAGGCCGTCCTCAGTATCCTGCGCGTAACAAGGGTGTTCCCCATATCGCCGCTGTAACCGCGTTTTTCGGAGGCCATCGACAATATGGACGCGTCGAGCAGGAAATCCACGCCGAGCATTTGCGCAACGCGCAACATGGAGGATTTGGAATAAATATCCCTTTCGTCGCCCGTTTCTCCGGACTTGCCGAGCGAGACGGAAAGGGAGGAGAGCATCCGCTTCGCCAGGGAGGAATCGGCGGATTTGGCGTCCTTCGAGGCGTTTTCAAGGGAATCGATCACCACCTTTTTCGACACCGCCGAAAACCCCGCCGCGTTGAGCTTTGAGGAAAGGGCCGCCTCCAACGGGGCAACATACGCCCCCAGGGAACCGTCGGACGACGCGTTGCGCGTAAAAACCGCCACGGTGGGAGTCGGTGACGCCTGTGCGAAAACCGCCGCGGCCGTCAATGCAAGACACACCATAATTTTTTTCATCGCATATCCTTGTTTTATCTCCGCGTCCGGCGGAAACCGCGGGCGAAGAACCAACCAATCAACATAACGCACGATACGCGGCAGTATTCACAACCGCAAAATAAAAATCAAGCAAATATTATTTTCTGACTATTGTGCATACGCAGTGGACTCCTATGCCTCTGCGACGACCCTCCCAGCCCATTTTTTCGTTTGTGGTGGCCTTTATTCCGACCATCTCCGGCGCCACGCCGAGCGATTTGGCGAGGATTTCGCGCATGGCGCGGACATGGGGAAGTATCTTCGGGGATTCGGCTATTACAGTGGCGTCGATATTGCCGACTTTGTAGCCGAGTTTTCCTATCTCGGATACCGCGCGCCTGACTATCTCCTGTGAATTTATATCCCTGCACGAATCGTCCGAAGGCGGGAAATAATAGCCTATATCGGGAAGGGCCGCCGCGCCCAGTATCGAATCCGCCACCGCGTGGCTCAAAACGTCGGCGTCGGAGTGCCCCGAAAGTCCGCCTTCCTTGCAGGGGATTTCCACTCCCCCCAGTACGCAGCGCCTTCCTTCGGCAAAGGGGTGGGCGTCGTAGCCGTGTCCTATCCTAAATTCCGAACTCATCTTTTTCCTTTTTTAAGAAATTCCACATACGCCAAGTCTTCGGGAACCGTAATCTTGGGATTGGACGATTCGTTTTCTAGTATGCTCACCGCGATGCCCGCAAGCGACGCCGCCGCGACATCGTCCGTGGGCGTCAATTTCGAACGCCGCGCCGTCTTGTAGGCCCGCAATATGGCGCCCGCCCTGAATACCTGCGGCGTTTGCATCGCCCACAGACGACTTCTGTCGAGATCCTCCAATTCGCATTTTGAAAGCGACGGGGATTGTTTTAAAAGCCTTTTTACGGTGTCGACCACGCGGGAGGCCAGGACCGCGGCGCCGTCCCTGCGCGCAATTTCGCCGAGTTTGACAATATTCTCCACTCCGGGCATGGGACGGGCGCCGTCGTGGATAAAAGCCAACCCCCGCCTGTCCGACAGCGCCTCAAGACCGTTTATTACGCTGTCGGCGCGCTCCTTTCCCCCGTACGCGTAGGATACGGACAACTTTCCCGAAGATTTCGGGAAATGCCTCCTCAACTCCGATTTTATCTTCGACATCTGCGCATCGTCCCGGCACACGAACACTATCTCAGCCACCGCGCCGCTTCGCAAAAACGCCTTGAAGGCGTGCAATATGACCGGCATGCCGAAAAGGGGCGCCAAAACTTTGTCCTTCACCCTTCCCCGCATTCTGGTGCCGCTGCCTCCCGCCAAAAGTACCGCCCCGTCCGCCATCACAAATCCCCCCGGGCACTTTCAAGCTCCGACTTTATAAGCTCAACCGTCCCCGCCGGATTGGCGGAATTGAGAATAGGTCTGCCGACCACGATGAAGGATGAACCGGACTTTGCCGCCACGGCGGGCGTGGTTATCCGCTTTTGCCCGTCGGCGGAACACCCCGCGGGGCGGATTCCCGGGGTTACAAGCACGGTATCCGGAGGCAGTTCGCGCCTCAAAACGGAAAGTTCCAGGGGTGAGCAGACAAGCCCCCTCATACCGCTGTCGCGGGCCAAACGGGCAAGCAGCAGCACATGGTCTTCCGGAGACCGCGCCACCCCCGTCTCGGCAAGCGCACCGGCGTTCAGCGATGTCAACACCGTCACTCCCAACAACAACATGCCGGGGTTGGAGTCCTTTGCGGATTCGAGCGCCCTTTCCATCATTTCGCGCCCCCCGCAGGTATGGACGGTAAGCATGGATACCGGCAAACCTTTAAGGCTCGACACCGCGCCGGCGACGGTGTTTGGAATATCGTGAAGCTTGAGATCGAGGAATATCCCGAACCCCATACCCGCAACCTCCCTGACAAAGTCCGGACCGTAACGCAAATACATTTGAAGCCCTATTTTCACCCATTCCAGGGAGCCAGACAAGGTCTTGAGCATTTTCAACGCCGAAAGTCTTTCCGGGAGATCCAACGCCAAAATCAACTTGCAATCGTGTTTTGACATATCCCGAACCGTATGCCATATTGGTCCGGAATTTCAATTTTATTATGATTCCCTCCGTTAAAAAAACGACGAACGGACAAAAACCCGGAGACTCCGCGGAAACCGGCATGGTGGAGAAAATATTCTCCCCGTGCAAAATAAACCTTATGCTTGCGGTTACCGGCAGGCGCGACGACGGTTTCCACAATTTGACAAGTTTGATTGCCCCGGTGGCTTTTGGTGACGATTTAACCGTGGAACTTTTACCCGACGGGGCAAAAACCGATACGTTGGCGTGCAATCTCGGGGGAATACCCCTCGACGACTCCAATCTTGCGGTCAAGGCCGCAAAACTTTTTAGGCGGGCGGCGAAGGCAAACCGATTCTTTTCCTTCAATCTCCATAAAAAGGCGCCTTCCGGTGCCGGACTCGGAGGGGGCAGTTCCAACGGAGCCGCCGCATTGGTTGCCGTAAACAGGCTCTGCGGAACTCCGCTTAACGAAGGCGAACTCGGGGCGGTTGCGGCGAAACTCGGAAGCGATTGCCCCTTGTTTCTCGAGAAAGGTCCCGTCGTCGTGCGTGGAAGGGGCGAACGGGTGTTTCCTTTGGGGGAAGACGCCTCGAAATGCATTGCGGGCTTAAGGCCGCTTTTGTTTAAGCCGTCGTTCTCGATAAGCACCGCGTGGGCGTATTCGCAAATGGATAAAAATCCGCAGTACTACGCCGATCCCGACGGGACGGAAGCCGCACTTTCCGGATGGCTTGAAAATCCGTCCGTATCCGGACTTCCGCTTTACAACAATATGCAACTGCCGGCGTTTAAAAAATATCCCGCACTGGAGGCCGCCGTATGCCGTATCGGGGAACGGTTCTCCATACCGGCGATGATGAGCGGATCGGGAAGCGCGTGTTTTGCAATCGTGAACGACCTCGACGAAAACGGCGTGGACGAACTGGAAAACGACATAAGGGGCATGTTGGGCGAAAGTTGTTTTATTGCGCGCGCGTGGGAACGGACAAAAGCCGTTTCGGCGGAACAATAAGGAGGGACACGTCTCCCCCGAAGAGACGTCACTTTGAGGAACCGGACCGGCGGCGAATCCGCCTTTGTTTCGCACCCCCCTCGATTTCGTAGATATCGAACGCGTTGCCGGCGCCTCCCTGTTTTCCCGCTGTGGCAACTTTGTAAAGACACCATGCGAAGAACGCGAAAAATCCGCATACCGACGCCAGAAAAGTAATCCATCCCCCCAACGTCATTTTCCCCGTGTCCTTCCTTCCTTTTCAATTCCGGAGTAAGCATCCGACCTCGACAGTATTGCCGCAAAGAACGCGTACACCGCAAAAATTATCGTCATGCCCATCCACGCCACCATGTTGACGGGTCTGCCGTTTAGCCCGAACAAGTCGCATATATACGGGGACAACACTCCGTCCCCGAACAAACCGAAAACATCCTTGCCCAGCCACAAAACAAATACGGCCACCAGTATCGACGGGGTGGCGTACCTTACAACGCGACAGTAAAATCCCGGGATTTTAACGGAGGATCCGACGTTCGCCATTTCCACGCCCCGTTCCGCGCCGAAATACCACGCGAACGATATCGTTTGAACCATGGCGAACATGTATACCGCAACCTGCCCCATCCAAAAGTCGAAAGTATCCATGGCTTTCAAATCCTTGGAGAAGTACACCACAAAACCCGATATGAAAAACGTCATGAACAACAACAACAGCGAGGAAAAGTTTCGCCTCAACCTCATAGACTCCTCCATGAACGCCATGCTCGGTTGAAGCATCGAAAGGGAACTTGTTACGGCAGCCAGGAACAAAAGGAAAAAGAACAGGAATCCGAAAAATCTTCCAAACGGCATGGACGCGAAAAACAGCGGCAACACCTTAAACCCCAAATCAAACAGGCTGATTCCCGCGCTTATTACGCCCGAAACGCCGAGGAATGCAACCGCCGCCGGAACGGTTATCATCCCCCCGAGGCACACTTCGCAAAATTCGTTCGCGCTGCACGATGTCAGCGCGCTTAGGACGATGTCGTCGCGGGGTCTTAAATAGCTCGCATAGGTCATTATGGCGCCGAATCCGACGGTCAGGCTGAAGAACACCTGCCCGGCGGCGGCTATCCAAATCGAAGGATTGGAAAGTTGCCGCAATACGGAAAATTCCGCCAAACGCAATTCGGGATATCCGCCCGAAAGACCGTTTTTCTCCACTTCCTCCCTAGCGCTCGCAATCCGCCTTTCCCCCACTATGCGTTCCTTGAAGACCCACGGGGAATCCGCGTCGACGCGTTGCTGAAGCTCCACTTTTACGGGATTCCACATAAACCCCATTCCCAAGTTTATGGAGCGGCCGCTATCTTCCCCCGAAAATATTCCCATGCACATAATCCTTGCAACTATAACCACCGCCAACACCACGAGCGTCGGCATCGCGTACTTGCAAAAAAATTCTATGCCGCGCGCCACCCCCCTGTATATCATCCAAAAATTCAAAAAAAACGACACCGCGAAAAAAACAAGGACTTTGTCCAAGCCGACGGACATTGCGGCTCCGTTTTCCCCCGTGCCCGCAAAATCCGAAAAGAACGCCCCCGATTCCGCGACATTTCCGAAACCCAAAGTCCCGGCGAGAAAATTGCACGCGTATCCCAGACACCACGCCTCGATATAAATGTAGTAACAGTAGATTATTATCGTCAGCAATACGCCGAATATTCCTACGTAGGCCATCTTTTTGCTTCCGCAGAAGGCTCCAAGTATGCCCGGGGGGGAATGGAATCCCTTCGTTCCCCCGTATCTGCCCATGGTCCATTCGAGCACCGCTATAGGAACGCCGACGGCGAGAAACGACAATACGTACGCTATCATGAAGGCCGCCCCGCCGTACATCGCCACCTGTCCGGGAAATTTCAGAAAGTTCCCCAGGCCGACGGCGCTTCCCGCAACCGCGAGGATAACCCCTATTTTTGAATTCCACGCTTCGGATTTCACGTATTTAAAACTTCCCCAACTTTCCGTCCACCAACGACACTATTCTGTCGGCGATGTCCAATATACGGTTGTCGTGGGTAACCAAAACCACCGTGACGCCCGAATCCCTGGCCATTCGTTTTATTATCTCAACCACTTCCCTTCCGCTCCGCTGGTCGAGGGACGCCGTGGGCTCGTCGGCAAGCACGATTTTCGGGTTGCGGACGAGGGCGCGGGCTATCGCCGCGCGCTGGCGCTGCCCCCCCGACAGGTGCAACGGATATTTTTCCGCCTGGTCGTATATGCCCACTTTTTTCAAACTCTCCAACGCGCGCTCCCTTGAACCGCGGGAGTCGACGTCTTTATCGAAAGCCAGCGGCAGCTGCACGTTTTGGACTATTTTTATGGAGTTCAGCAAATGGTGGCTTTGAAACACGAATCCCATGCTTCTGCGTATTTTCATAAGGCGTTCCGGCGACGCCCCGTCGAGCCTTTCCCCACCTATGCGTATAGTCCCCTTTTGAAGGGTCAGTTGCGCCCCCATCAGCTTTAACAGCGTCGACTTTCCCGAACCGGAGGGACCCATTATTATCACTATCTCCCCTCCGTTCAAATCCAAATCCACTCCGTGGAGAACCTCCTTATATCCATCGCCTTCGGCGTAGGAATGGTACAGACCGCGCACGCAAACAAAGGGGGGGGGATATGTCATGTCTTCCGGCATTTTCCGTTATCGCGGCCAATAAAGCGCACAAGCGCGGACTTTGCGAGTTTTTTTTGTCCACGCGCCGGTATCCGAACCCTATGGCCCCGCCCTCCCCGGCGGTCTTTCGGAAATCCGCGGGAATCTCACGGCATGCGGCCGCGTAAAAGGACGTTGATTAACGGATCCGCCAAATCCTCTGGAAGGAATCTTCTAAGCTCGTCCGCGGTACGCGGATACGGAAGCGAGGCGGGGAAGAATTTCATCAGCATATTTCGAAATTCTTCCTGGATTTTGACTTCGTCCCTTAGAAAATTCGGGAAGCGTGTATCGCGAAAATTGTAAAAGTCCTTGGAAATAACGTCCCTCGCCGCAACCAACCAGGCAAAATAAGCCCTTGTAAAATTCCTTCCCCCGCGTTTTAACGACGCCTCTATGAAGTCTTTGCGCGCCCGCGTCAATTTCGCCAATTCTGGGAAGATTTCGGCGGTTTCGTCGGAGGAATAGGAGGCAAACCTATTGGTTGCTATAAGTTTGGCGAGCAGGTTGTTTTTCTTGGTAAAATCCTCAAGTTGCCCCACGAATTTATCCGCCGTTGCGGCATCGAAATTCTCCATCGAAAACAGGATCTTGTCCAACGCGGCAAAGCCCATAGCCGGAACAACGTTCGGGACGGACACGAGGTTAAAATACGCGTCGGCCATCGCCTGGTAGTTCGACAGTTTGTTTTTCGAAAACGATGCAATGCGGTTCAATTCGTAGGCGGACATGAGTTTGCGATTGCGGAACGCTATGCTGCGGTCCTCCAATTTCATGGCGACCGCAAAATTGTTTTGGGGATCCAAAACCAACGACGCCTCCGAATAAAGGGGGATATTGTCGCTCGTATAAAAATTAAAAAACAATTCCCCTAGGCTCTTGGCGGCTACATCCTTTGTAACCGCGCGTCCGAAACAATTCTCCCCGAGCAGACGGAGAGACGCTCCTCCCGTCCGAATTGCGGAAACAACCACGGGCTTTCCCTTCGGCTCCGCCCACGCGTCGACGGGCAAAAGTTTCGCAACGGGTAGCGCGTTCGATATCTCAACCACCCTGCACTTTATATCCTCGCCGTTCCCCGATAGGCGCACATCCGAGAAGTTCCCAGTTACGGCGTTGGACGAAATTATGAAATATTTGCTTCTTCCGTCGAAAACGTAAAGGGCGCCGCGTTTTACCCCGAGGGCGTCTACGTAATACAGGGATTTTTCCATAATATCCCTAAGTTGCGGATTAAAACCCTCCCCGAATTTCGCCTTTGAACTCGGATATTTGTTCCACAAGTTCGGGGGAAGTTTGATATATCCGTTCTGCACCACGTTGTCCAAATATGAATCCTGCGTCTGTGGATCGGAACTTTGCGACGATATAAATTCCCTTATTCCGTCGAGTTCCGGGGACAAGCGCCTGCTTATAAATCTCGCGCGCGCCGTGGCCGAACGTTCGAACGCCATATACGCGTCGGAGGGGGACTTCGCGAAGTTTTTCAAAAAAGTCCCGTACAGCGCGTTGAAATCCGCTTTCGGCAAAACATCCCGGAACTCTTTGGCCCTTGCAAAATAATCGGCAACGTCGGCCGCGTAACCCGAAGCCTTTAGAAGATCGTTCGGGTAGTTCGCCTTTACGGTGTTTAGGAGAAGGAGTTTCTCTTTTTCCGAAAGGGTATCGCCAGATCCCAGGGCGTCGATGGCGTCCAACGCGCCTATTTGGGCGCCGGCGTAGTCGAGTCTTTTTAAAGGATCGTCGGGATAGAGAAACTTCGCCCGGGAGCATATGCGTATTACACGGGCGTCGCCGCCCGCCGTAAATTCGGATAGGGCTTTGTCGGTTGCGATTTCGGCTTTTACCCAGCGTTTTTGCGCTTCCTCATCCCCGGGATGCAGGATGCGCGCCCTCTCGTACAAAGCCTTTTCCCGCGGATCCTGGGGGATTATGTACGACAGCCCGTCGAAATAGTACACGGCGCCGGCAACCGCGACGAGAACCGCCAATATCAACGTTTTCATCTGCTTTGCCCCCTTCTCCAATGTATCCGCGTTCCGCCGGTACCACGGCCGCCGCCGCCGCTCGACGGCATAACGCGTCTTTCGGACGGATTGTAACTGTCCCCCATTATATTTAAAAATAGATCCCGGTGCACGTAGGTGTTTTTCATCGCGGCGTCTAGGCAGAGCAATATATCGTTCCAGAGGGCGTTTTGTTTGGTTGCAACATCCTTATATGGGTCGTAAAAGTCGTTGTATTGCGACATCCCCGAAGAAGTCCATTCCGCGCGGCAGGTCAAAATTATTTCCCGGATATAGCCCGCATACTCGTGGTAAAAGAGCCTTTTATCCAACTTCGGCCCCCTGTAAAATATCCTTTCGTATTTACGCGCCACCCTGGCGAAAATCCGCGAGCTTAGGGCGCTTCGAAAAGTATTGTCGAACATGAACTTTTGCACGTCCCAAATAATGGACGATCCCCTGCCCAAAGACTTGGATTGAAGGGCGTATTTTTTCGGCGAAAAAGCCTTCCATTTGCCCTTTTCAATCGACGAAGGCGCAATTGCGCGGAAGCCGACAAAATTGTCCACTCGCACGATTCCTATATTTTTCTCGAAGACTCCCACGCTCGACGGCATCGCATCGTTCGCGAACGCGTCCAACAACGGACCCTCCAATCCCTCGTCGGGAAGATAGCGTTCGTAATAATTTCTTGCGGTGTTTCCGTAAACTTCAAGCACCGCCAAGGGGCGCGCGGTTTCCGCGTCGAGGACAAGTCCGCCGTTCAACGCAGTATACCGCATATCCTTCTCTTCCATCACGTCCTTGTCCAGCACAAGATTCCAACCCGACATCGACGCCGCAACCACGTTTAGGGCGCCGTTCGAACCGAAGTAGGCAACCATGCAATTTTTTTGCCCGTCCTCCGGCGCGGCCTGGAATTCCAGCGGCTCCGGTCCGTCGTCCTCCGCCATCGCTATGCAAAAAGACGAGTTTTCCGAAACGAAAACGTTGTTCAAATTGAAAGTCTTTCCCCCCGCGTCGAAGGTCTGACCATCCAGTTCCCCAATCGCCTCGAAGGGAAACAGATACACCGTCTTTCCGTTCATCCGGGTAAAAACGCCCGCGTATCCCGTCTTTCCGCATTTCGAAACGTACCGCAAAAAAGCCTCCCTACACCGCTCCATAATCGTTTGTTGGGCGGATTTCGACTCCTCCTCCGCCTCCTCCGCCGACACCCTCAAAACATCCCTCCTGTTCAACGCTGATTCGAGCCTGAGATTCAATTCTTTTTCCTGCGCCACAAAGTCGTCGGGAAACGATTCCTCTATGCCTTTTTTCAGATCCCCCAACTGGATTGGAATGTTTTTTGAAAGATAGTTGTGCCTGGCCAAAAACTGCGAATACAGGAATCTTTCCGTTCCCTGCGGATCGCGGGCAAGATTCTCCATTACGCGCGCGGAAATTTTTTTAAAATCCTTCGGATCCAGCTGCCTCTTTACGGATTCCATCCTGTCGATACAGGAAATAATATCGTCCATGCGGGCGCACTGCAATTCGTAGTCTCCGCCGAATTCGGCGGTCAGTGCCTTTCCAAGCGCCGCGGCTTCTTCGGGAGCCACGCCGGAACTTCCAAGTTTTACGGCGAAGTCTCGCGCAAACACCTCCTGTTTTTGTATGTACGACAACCTCTTGCAGTAGTCCCGTGGAAATATATTCGCCGCGTTTCGAAATATCGCCGACTTCGCGTTCGCGTCCAAATCCGCGCACGACGAGTCTATCAGGCGAAGCGCGGAAATCTGGTCTTTTATCCAACGTTTCCGCCCCGATTCGTCGCCCGGAAACAATTCCCTCCCAATCGCGTATATATCCGCTATCCTGGCGTCGTTTTCCGCCGTTGCGAAAGAACTTTCGCTACGGGAATAAAATTTTTCGTAACAGTACCATCCCCCGAAGCCCGCTGCCAGCAAAACAAACGTTGTAAACAACAATTTCATACTACTTTTCTTTTACATGCGCATAATGTATGCGCGCATTTTTCCTTCGCCATGCAAATACATATCGACGCCTATCTATATCTGCGGCGCAAAGGTTGCGGCATGATTTCCATAACGTTGCCGTTTCTTATAACGTCCGTAATGTAGTCGTACGTCTGCCTTCGCACCGCCATATGGCAATCCATTTCGTCCCTGTATATGGGACATAAATTTCCGATATTTCCGGCGTCGTCCAACATATGCTTCGCCGCAAGTTGAATTTCTATCGCTAAATTTCTGCAATATCTCTCAAAGAGGGACTTGTCCAAACGGTCGTGCATCAACGGCTTGCGGTATCGATCTATTATGGTTTTAAAAGGCGGCACGGCGTTACTGAACGAGGACGTGTAAAAGGCCGTCAAAAACTCGTTGTTTTTTTTGGCAAATTTCCTGATCTTTTCCTCTTGGGATTTTAATTCCTCGAGGGTAACGGGCGTCCGGTCTTTAAGGGATGTAAGGCGGACAAACTTTACCGATTTGGCGGGGAAATACTCAATTCCGTAAAAGTCTTTGAAAAACGAAGCGATACTTGTATTGGGATCGTCCATTCTCTTCCCTTTGAAACTTACACGCCCCGGTTCGCACACCTCTATTGTTATGGACACGAGTTTTCCGCTTTTCGGGTCCACCACTATTGAATTCCCACCCGACTCCATACGCAGATCTCTTCCCTTCGGCGTGGCGAGATTTAAATAGAGGTCTCCTATCGAAAAAACGGACACCTCCTTACCCAAAAAGCTTCCGCCGTCGGGGGTCAACATATACAAATTTTTGACCATAGGATCGGAAATATCCCCCAAGGGAAAAACTTCCATAGGGGTAAGACCCTCAGGAACTGCGTCCGGCAAAGCGATTACGACGGGCGATTCCTTCGAGACGAATATTTTCGAGCAAACTACGCGCCCCCTGCCGTTTGCGAAACTCACGGAACCCGCGGGAAGATCCCGCAAAAACTCCTTACCGCACAACACAACAGCTTCGCCGTCCAGATTTACAAGAACAGCCCAGTGTATGAAACCGTCCGCACCTGTTTTTGCAAACACCGAGTTGCCGAGTATCTTCCCCGCCATAACCCGCATTAAGGCGTCCAAATTTTCGGGTTTCTTTTCGGGTTTCTTTTCGG
>CAZMBN010000002.1:38509-99200 GCA_964564825.1 uncultured Opitutales bacterium | reverse complement strand
ATAACCCGCATTAAGGCGTCCAAATTTTCGGGTTTCTTTTCGGGTTTCTTTTCGGGTTTCTTTTCGGGTTTCTTTTCGGGTTTCTTATTCTTGTTCGGAGACGGAATGCCCGAAAGCATCGAGACAAGTTCCCCGTACTGTTTTACAAAATCGGTAGGATAGCGCTCCGCCAACACGCGTTTGACGGATTCAAGCTTGTCCAACGGCAACTTGGGAGTTTGGTAGAGCCTTAATTTGCGCTCGCATTCGTCCTGGGCGACCAGGGCCGAATACACGTGGTCGTGGTCTTTGCCGACTTTGGAACATATGTTCTTAAGCAATTCCAGAAAAAGTCCGTCGGGCATACGGGAGCGCAAATTTTGCGTCCTGTAAAAAATGTCCTCCCACTGTTTCATTTGCACATACAGCAGGGAGTAATCTCCCGGCACGTCGCCTTGCGAGATCGACATCGCAAAATCGTAATATCCCGATCCCATATAGTTTTTCATATCGACCACGCGTTCATACGCTATTATCTGATCGTCGAGGAAACTTAGGCGCGATACGTAGTCGTCGGGATATTTCGCCTCCGACGCCTTCTTTATTTTCATGTAATCGTCGAGAGGGATATCCGGAACCAGGGCTTCAACGCGGGAATAGGCGTCAATCTGGTTTCTTACCCACTCTTGGCCCGCAACACTGTTTTTTCCGAAGAATTTTTCCGCGGTACCCTCGAGCTTGGCGGCGACATCCGACGGAATTTGCGGGGAGGAACCCCCATCCTTTGCACCGCACGCCGAAAGCAGGACGGCAACAACTAATATTTGAAGAATGCCCGAAGCTGTACGTAGAATTCTCTTCATGGTAAACTTACAAGATTAAGCGGTTAATTTATTTTGTTTTTTTCGTGTAAAATCAAGAAAATAAAATTATAATAAAACATATTCATAACTTATTTACCTTCCATGCACTTGCGGCAATGAAAGTACTCCGCCGTCGTCTTAGGGTAAAAACCGTGTCTTTAATCTTTTCCCGCCGCTTCGACATATCGAAAAGAATCCGATACCGCCGTATCACCGGTTGCCGGAAATCCCAATATCCAGCATCGAGGAAAGTTTCGGGACCAAATCGGAAACCGCGCACAAAAACTCGCCGCCCGTTTCAAGATTTTTTATCTTGACCGAATCCGAGGCGGTTTCGTCAACTCCCACAACCACCGCGAATTTTGCGCCCGAGGCTGCGGCCTGTTTAAACTGCCTGCCAAAGGCCGAATCCCTGAGGGGGTAGTCGCAACGGAATCCGGAGCGCCTTAATTCCGATACGAGGAACAGCGCCCTCTCCCTAAGTTTCGAATCCGCGGGGGAGACTACAACGTAGACGTCCGGAAAATAATTCCCGGGAAAATCCTTGTTTAGTTCCTCCAAAAGATTGGCAACCGTCACGTCGCCCATTCCGAAGCCGACGGCGGGCATGTCCTGGTATCCGAGCTTTCCAACGAGCGCGTCGTACCTTCCTCCGCCCGCCAACGCGCGTCCCGAACCGCGGGTCTGGAAAGCCTCGAAAACAAATCCCGTATAATACGCGAGTCCCCGGACGATTCCCATGTCCACGGATATAAAATCGGAAAGTCCCATGGACTTTAAAAGTCCCGTTAGACGGTTCCAATCGTCCATGCGGGCGGCGACGGAACCCGCCAACTCCGGCGACCGGAATTTTCCAAACGCCGGGCTTATCCGACCAATGGAGGATATCCCTATAAATTCCCCTATTTTCAGGGAGAGCTCCGCAACGTCCCCGCCGCCGCATCCCAAGGCTTCGCGCAATAAACCGCCGAAGTCGGCGGTTGAAACTTTGCTTATCTTGTCCACCGCCGAGAGTACGGGGATGATTCTATCTTCGGCGACGCCTAGATTTTCCAGAAACAGCGTCCACATTTTTCTGTCGCCGAGGCGCAGTTTGAATTCGTTCGAACCAAGACCGAGGGACCTCAACGACTCCACAAGCAACGCCATGATCTCCGCGTCGGCATTAACGGAATCCTCACCGAGAATATCGGCGTTAAACTGGTAAAAAGCGCGCAACCTACCCTTTTGCTGGCGCTCGTAACGGTAATTTTCGCCTATCGAAAACCACTTCACGGGCTTGCGTATCCCCGCGGCTTTGGCGCCCACCATGCGCGCAAGAGACGGCGTAGTCTCCGGGCGCAGGGCCACCGCCCTACCACCCTTGTCTACAAACTCGAACAGTTGCGACTTTATTTCCTCCCCGCTCTTTTCCGTAAACAGGTCGAGCTGTTCCAAGACGGGAGGCTCGAATTCCGCAAAACCGAAAGACCGGGCCGCGGACCGCCACTTCCCCAATATGTAATTCTTCTTGGCGCAGTCTTCGGGATAAAATTCCCTAAAACCCGGGAGCGTCTTAAACATCGGACAAGGCTACTTTCTAGCCCTGCTGGCCTTGCTCTGCTCCACCTTCCCGAGGTCCAGATTTTTCAGCGCCGCCTTGAGTTCCTTCCCCGCCTTAAACTTTACGACGGCGCGCTTCGGAATCACCACGTCGCGTTCCGGTTTGGTGGGGTTTCTACCTACACGGGGTTTGCGCACCTGTACTTCAAGCACGCCAAAATTCCTGAGTTCCACGTTTCTACCCTTCGAAAGCGAGTCGCTTATTATATCCAGAACGCGTTGCACTATATCCTTTACGTCGTTCTGGAGGATGTTGCCGCGGCGACATCCTTCGTTATTTTGGTAGACTCCCTGGACTATTTCTCTTTTTGTGAGGTTCTGCATAGTTGTAATATTTTTACCTTTTTCTCCCGCCTATAGCCGGCGCCGCGTATTCTCTCATTTGGATTGACCTATGGAGCGCGGTTCCGCTATAAAGTAGGGATTGAGAATTGTTTCGAGCAATAAAATGTCAATAAAAATTATAATAAATATTCTTTCAATTCCCTACTTACGAAAAACGCCGAAATGCCCGGCGAATATTACGCACGGCGTGAACCTACAACGGGAGCGAATATGAATCCGGACGAAAACGACGAAAAAAACGACGGTTCCGAAAGCCGCGCGGGATCCCCGCTTGAAGAGTTGAAAAAACAACTCGACGGAATTTTCGGGGGGAAAAATATAAAATTCGAATTTGCCCCGGAAATGAATCCGGACGGCGGAATATCCCCTGCAGACGACGAAGACGAAACCGCGGAGGCGTTGAAACGGATAAAGAATTTTTCCATGAAACCGCGGGAGATACGCGACTATCTGAACAGGTTCGTCATAAAACAGGACGAGGCGAAAAAGGTTCTTTCCGTATCGATATGCGACCATTACAACCATGTGCGCAGATGCCTTGAAAACCCCGAATTGAAAGACGCCGAATACGGCAAACAAAACATCCTTATCCTCGGTCCGACGGGGGTCGGCAAGACGTATTTGATGCGCACAATAGCCAAGCTTATAGGAGTCCCCTTTGTAAAGGCCGACGCCACGAAATTTTCGGAGACGGGTTACGTGGGCAGCGACGTCGAGGATCTCGTCCGCGATTTGGTGAAAACGGCGAACGGCAACGTCGACCTGGCGCAATACGGAATCATCTACATAGACGAAATCGACAAAATTGCGGGCGTAGGCGACATGGGCGGACGCGACGTTTCGGGAAGGGGGGTGCAAATAAACCTTTTAAAACTCATGGAGGAATCCAACGTAAACGTGGTGAGTCCCCAGGATATGATGGGCCAGATGCAGCTTGCCATGAGCGCGCGGGCGGGAAAAAAACCGAAGCGGACGATAAACACCCGCCATATCCTGTTTATCGTAAGCGGGGCGTTCGACAAGTTCGGCGAAAACATAGCCAAACGCATGAATAAAAACCTCATAGGATTTTCCGCCGACGACGCCGAAAACGGAACGGACGCGGACATATCCGACTATCTCAAATACGCCGAAACAAACGACTTTATCAAATACGGATTCGAAGCGGAATTTATAGGACGCCTCCCCGTGCGCGTGGCGTGCGAGACACTGAAGAGCGACGACCTCGCCAACATACTGGTGTCGTCGGAAGGATCGATACTCAGACAATACGCCGACGACTTCGCTGGATACGGAATAGACTTTTCCATAACCCCCGAGGCGGTCAGGGAAATAGCCGACCTTGCCCACAGGGAAAAAACGGGCGCGCGCGGTCTGATGACCGTACTTGAACGTACCCTTAGGGATTTTAAATTCGAGCTGCCGTCGTCCGGGATAAGCCACTTCGAGTTGGATACCGAAACGGTCGAGAATCCCAAGGATGCGCTGAAAAAACTTCTAATCGAAAACGGCGACCTTAGGAGGGGCGTCATGCTCGCCGACATCGACGCGTTTTCGGCGGCGTTCGAAAAAACGGAAGGCTTCAAAATGAATTTCGACGACGAAGCAAAAGACGCCCTTTTGGCGAAGGCCATAGAAAGCGACAAATCCATATCGTCGATTTGCTCCACACTTTTTAAGGACTACAAACACGGATTGGCGATAGTATCGCGCAACACGGGGAAAAGGGAATTCCAAATAGGGGCGGGAGCCGTTGAAAATCCGGACAAATTCATATCCGACATGGTGGTGGAATCGATAAAAGAAGGGAAATGATGTCGGCGGATATCGCCGGAAAATCCAACAGCAAATACGCGGATCCCCGCTTGCGGAAAGCCGGGGACGTCAAGGGCATGTTCGCCCGCGTGGCGCGCCTCTACGACCCCGTAAACCGCGCCATGTGCTTTGGACTCGACTCGCTATGGAGAAAAAGATTAGCGGAGAGGGCGCTGGCTTTATCCGGACGCCGGGGACGCGGCGCGATATTTGCGGATCTGGCGTGCGGAAGCGGAGGCGTGTCTGTTGAAATTCTCTCGGCGGATCCATCGACGGAGGTTGTCTGCGTGGATTTCTGCCCCGAAATGCTGGAAGCCGCAAAAATGAAAATAAAAAAAAGTCCGTATTTTGCGCGGGCGAAATTCGAGGCGGCCGACTGCGAAAACCTGCCTTTCGACGGCGGCAGTTTCGACGGCGCAACCCTCGCGTTCGGTTTTAGAAATTTTGAAAACAGGCAAAAATGCCTGCGGGAAATTTTCAGGGTGCTAAAACCCGGAGCCGCCGTCGCCATGCTTGAGGTATCGAGGTGCGCGGCGTATCTTCGCCCCTTTCAGAGGTTCTTCATGTGCACCTTCGTTCCCGCCGTCGCCCGAGTACTCGGGGCGAACCCGCGCGACTACGCGTATCTTGGAAAAACTTCCATGGACTACCCTCCGAAAAGAGTGGTGGAATCCATGTTCGCATCCGCCGGTTTCCGCTGTGTAAGAACCGAGTCCATGGGCTTTGGAATGGTCGCCATAACGTGCGCTAAAAAACCGTCCGGAGGCGAGCCGTAGTGGACGGTTCGGCGAGTCCCGGAAGGGAATCCCCAAGACGCCGCGCCGCGGATCTTTTTGGTCCGACGCCCCCGCTGGTCGACATGGGGGATTTTCCCGGATGGATAATATACGAAGACCGAGGGTTTCTTGTTGTAAACAAACCCGGCTGGCTGGTTTGCCATCCCTCGAAAAACGGGCCGTTGTCGAGCCTTGCGGGAGCGGCGAAGCAATATCTCAAAACCAACACCGTACGTCTGGTGGGCAGGCTCGACAGGGAAACAAGCGGCATTGTAGTCTTTGCAAAAAATAGGGACATAGCCTCGGCCGCGCAAAAGGCCCTCCAAAGGGGCGGGCTTATTTCAAAGAAATACATAGCGATTCTGAAGGGGAAAATGGAGGGAACGCACGCGGTATCCCAACCCCTTGCCGACGACGGGAAATCGGCGGTTGCGGTAAAAACGTGTTGCGCGGCGCAAAACCCGGCGTCGAAAGAAGCCTTCAGCCTTTTCACCCCCCTTGCCTATTCCGCGGAAGGTCCGTACGAATCGTGCACCCTTGCAAAAGTGGAGATAAAAACCGGACGCAAACACCAAATACGCGCCCACGCCCAATGGATTGGACACGGGATTGTGGGCGACAAACTGTACGGCCCCGACGAATCTTTTTACCTAAAATTCATATACGGGGGATTCACCCGGGAAATGGCGAGCATATTGCAAATGAAGCGCCAGGCTTTGCATTCCTACGAGAGCGATTTCAGCCCCGTGTTTCCCGGTATTCCAAAGTTTAAGGCTCCGTTGCATCAGGATATGCTCGAATTTATGGAATCCCGCGGCATAGTATGCGGCGACCTTTAGAAATCCGGGTACGGCGGCAATCCGAAACCGACACGTAAAAAGACGAAATAGTCTTGAGTATACGCGCCGCCCGCTTAGAAACTTTCACGAGGTGCGGCAAATACCGCAACGGTTGCGAATTGAAAATTGTCCGCCCCGTAAATCGAACCATATGAAAAACATTCTCCAATTTTTAAGCGCAATATCCCTGTTCGCCTGTTCGCAGACGCTTCTATCCGAGGACTGGCAAAACGAATCCGTATTCGCGGTCAACAAGGAACCCGCCTCGGCCTCCCCGGCCGTATATCCGGGAGAGGAAGAGGCGAGGGCGGGCGGATACGGGGATTTTATCGTATCCTTAAACGGCAAGTGGAAATTCATGTATTTCGGCAACCCGGACAAATGCCCGGAGGGGTTCCACAAGGAGAATTTCAACGACGAATCGTGGAACCTTATCGACGTACCGTCGAACTGGGAGATGAAAGGCTACGGAACACCGCTTTATACAAACGTGGCGTATCCGTTCGCGGTAAATCCCCCGCGCGTCATGGATACACCCGGAAGCGGTTTCACGAATTTCCCCGAAGACTCCAGAAATCCCACCGGACTCTACCGGACAAAATTCGAAATACCGGACCGATGGAACGGCAACAGGGTTTTCGTCAATTTTGAGGGGGTGGCAAGCGCGTTTTACGTTTGGGTAAACGGACAAAAGGTCGGATACTCCCAAGACAGCCGTACGCGCGCGCGGTTCGACATCACCAAATACGTCAAACCGGGAGACAACACCCTTGCCGTACAGGTATTCAAGTACAGCGATGGTTCGTATTTCGAGGACCAGGATTTTTGGCGGTTGGCGGGGATATTCCGCGATGTGACGTTGGAGATGAAGCCCCTCTTGTTTATCCGCGACATATTCAATAAAGCCTCCCTTGCCGACTATTATTCCACGGGTAAACTATCAAGCCGCATACTGCTCGCCAACACGTCTCCAAAAGGGGAGTCCTTTAAAATTTCGGGAACCCTTGTTTCCCCTGACGGAAAGATAGTGTCGAAATCCGAAAACTCCGCCAATATCGCCCCCGGTAAATCCGCCGTCTGCGAATGGGACTTTCCCGGTATAAGGAAAGTTTTAACTTGGAGCGCGGAACGCCCGAACCTGTACAGGCTTCTCATAGAACTCGAAACGGGGGGTAAAAAATACTACTCCGCGGAGGATATCGGATTCAGGAGCGTGGAACGCAGAAACGGACAAATTCTGGTCAACGGCAGACCCGTGTTGTTCAAGGGGGTCAACCGGCACGAACACAATCCCGAAACCGGCCAATATGTCGACGAAGAGACGATGTTGAAGGATTTGCTCGAAATGAAAAAATACAACATCAACGCCGTGAGGACATGCCATTATCCCAACCACCCGCGTTTTTACGAGCTATGCGACAGACTGGGAATGTACGTAATGGACGAGGCCAATATCGAAATGCACGGCCTGGACAAAATGGACCGGGAGACCCATCCGGCGTCGGAATCGAACCTAAAGTCGTGGGGGGCGGCCATACTCGACAGGATAAGAAATATGGTGGAACGCGACAAAAACCACCCGTGCGTAATATTCTGGTCCCTCGGCAACGAGACAAAAGACGGAGCCGCGTTTAGGAACGCGGCCGCGTGGATACGCGAACGCGATCCGTCGAGGATGGTGCATTTCGACAGAAACCGGACATTCGACTACGTGGATCTCGATTCGAGGATGTACCTGCCTCCCGACGGGGTTGAATCGAGCGTTTTGGAAAATATGAAAAAGAACCCGGAGAAGCGTCTTCCCGTGATACTTTGCGAATACGCCCACGCCATGGGCAACAGCGGGGGCTGCCTTTCCGATTATTGGAACCTGGCCAGAAAACGCGACCTCTTCCAAGGGGGGTTTATTTGGGATTGGAAAGACCAGGGGATAATCCGCAACGTGGAACCGCGCGTAGAGGTTTACGACGACGCGCGCAACGACCGTAAAATAGCGGTGTTCCCGAACGTTGCGACCAAACGCGCAATGAAAAACGCCTCCGCCGTGGCGTATCCGGGCGTATTCGATTCGCCCTTGGAAGAATTCGCCCTGTCCGTAACTTTGAACTCGGACGGCTTTGCACCCCGCGTCGATTTCGACGAGGGTCCCGCAAAAATAGACGAAAGAATAAAACCCGAAAATCTGCAGGAGTGCGAAACAATAGCGGAGGAGTCGGGGGTATTCTCCCTGAAATTCTACGACGGGCGAAAGGTATTGTCCTTCGCCGTGTGGAATAAAAACGCATGGGAGCACGTCGAAGCGCAGGGGGATTTTTCGTCGAAGCGGTCGATGGAAATAGGCGCCGACGCCGACAAGTCCGCCATAAGAATCTACTTGGACAAAAAACTGTTGGCGGAAAAGAAATACAATTCGCTATCCGACTTCGCCTCGAAATCCCCCCTTATCCTGGGGAAAAAGACCAGGATTCCCGAAAAAACCCGGTACTTAAACGGCGCCGTGGAAAAAGTGGTGTTCTTCAACAAAACCTACGAAAGGCTCGCTTTGGCAGACAAAATTTGCAACATCGATTTTTCGGATTTCAAGCAGACGCCTTCGGGGGAAAAGTTCTTCGCGTACGGGGGCGACTTCGCGGACAGTCCGAACTCGGGCTCCTTTTGCTTCAACGGTATGGTCGGTCCGGATATGCGTCCGAGCCCCCAGGTGTGGGAGGTAAAAAAACTCTACCAAAATATCCATACGAAACTCGATTCCTTTACGGACGAACGCGCTAAAATATCCGTGTTCAACGAAAACTTTTTTACGGACACGTCGAACGTCGAAACTTCATGGAAACTTTCCAGAAACGGACGCGAGTTGGCGTCGGGCAACGTGGAGCTGGCCGCCGTGCCCCCGCAAAAAAAAGGAAATGCGATAATAAATTTAGGGGGCGTCGACATGTCCGGAAACGGCGTTTATACCCTGGACGTTTCCCACAAGTTAAAGAGCGCCGCGCCCGCCCTTCCCGAGGGATATGAAATAGCCTGCGACCAATTTGTCCTGAAGGGAACGTACGCGCCCGTGGACAAACCGGACGGAGGCAAGTTGAATATTTCCGAATCCGACGCGACGTTGGAAATCTCAAACGACAAATTCAGCGTGGTGTTCGACAGGCGCACCGGATTCCCAGTCAAGTACGTTTACGGTTCGAATACGCTCATCGACGGCGGAATAAACCTTAATTTCTGGCGTCCCCTTACGAACAACGACCGCGGCGCAAAGTTCCACGACAAGCTTTCAATCTGGGAAGGCGCCGGGGACAGAACGTCCCTTACGGGTTTTTCGGTGGACCGAACCGGGCACGACGGCGGAATAGTAGCCGTAACCGCAAATTACGCAATTCCCGCAAAAACGTCGAAAGCCGACATCGTCTATAAAATACATCCCGATTCTTCAATGGAGATATCGGGAACCGTAGCCGTTGCCCCGTTGAACCCCATGCTCCCCAGAGTGTCCTTCCAGTTCAAAATTCCGCGCAAACTCGACACCCGCACATGGTTCGGTCTCGGCCCGTGGGAAAACTACTCCGACAGAAAATCGGCGGCAAAGCTCGGATTGTACAGTGCAAAAATAAAAGACGCCTTTTTTGCCTACGGAGATCCGCAGGAAAGTTCAAATGCGGTCGGCACGCGGTTTTTGGAGCTTTCCGGAGACGATTCCGACACCTCCCTAATTGTGGAATCCGACGACGCGTCGGCTTTCGAATTTTCCACATACCCCTGCCTTCCCGAGGATATATCCCAGGCATCGCACCAACACCAGTTGCCGGAACGGGACTTTAACGTGGTGAACATAGCATCCGCAAATATGGGAGTGGGGGGAATCACCTCCTGGGGGGCGTTGCCGGGACCCGATGCGAGGTTGGAATCGGGGAGGAGCTATAGTTTCAAGTTCACCGTCTCGGGAACCCGAAAGGACTCCGGATTTATAAAATCGCTCTACGACTGGATGCTTTGAGATGACAAAAAAAAGGAGGGCGTACGCGGTTATGGAGGAGTTGCAAAAACTCTATCCGAACCCATCCGTTCCGTTGAACGGAAGAAATGTTTTTACCTTTCTAATAGCGGTTCTCCTGTCGGCGCAGTGCACCGATAAAAGGGTCAACACGGTAACTCCGAAACTGTTTGACCTTGCCGATTCCCCCGGCAAGATGTCGAAGCTTCCTCTGCAAAAAATCAAGAATATAATACGTCCGTGCGGACTGTCCGAAAGCAAGTCGAAAAATATAAAGGCGCTGTCTAAAATCCTCTGCGAGAAATTCGGAGGAAAAGTGCCTAAAAACTTCGACGACTTGGAATCTCTCCCCGGCGTCGGGCATAAAACGGCGTCCGTTTTAATGCAACAAGCCTACGGCGTTCCCGCGTTTCCCGTCGATACGCATATTCACAGACTTGCAAGACGTTGGGGATTGTCGTCAGGCAAAAATGTGGAAACGACGGAAGCCGACCTAAAAAGGCTGTTTCCGAAAAACAAATGGGCGGATCTCCACCTCCAAATGATATACTACGGACGCGAACATTGCAAAGCCCGCACGTGCAAAACTCCCGGAAATTTTTGCGGACTATGCAAAAAATTGCGCTCAAAATGATCCGCGTAACTGTAATAACCGGACCCACTTGTTGTGGAAAAAGCGAGGCCGCCCTAAAATACGCAATTGAAAACGACGCCGAAATAATATCGTGCGACAGCGTGCAAGTGTACCGCGGTATGGATATCGGCTCGGCGAAACCCTCCAACGCGGATTTGAAGGCGGTTAGGCACCACCTCATAGACGTGGCGGATCCAAGGGACGGGTTCGACGTGGCGAAATACGCCGATATGTCCCGCAAAGCCCTCGGCGAAATATTGGAGAGGGGTAAAAAAGTGGTGGTGTGCGGGGGAAGCGGATTTTATTTAAAGGCTTGGTTTGGCCCGGTGGTCGACAACGTGTTCATTCCCCAAAGGATAAAAGACATCGCGGAGGATATTGAAACGCACGGGGGGGCGGAAGCCCTTTCGAAAGCATTGCTAAGCCTCGATCCCGACGCCGGAAAGTACGTGGACTTAAACAATCCTAGGAGGACGAGAAAAGCCGTTGAGCGTTGCATGGCGAGCGGGAAAGGCGTTGGGGAACTACGCAACGGTTTTCTTAAGATGCCTTCCCCGATAGGGAATATCGAGAAAGATCTCGTAATATTGGACCTCCCCGATTCCGAATTGCGCGCCAGGATATCCGCGCGCGCGCGCGCGATGATTGACGCCGGTCTTATAGACGAGACAAAAAAGTTGATATCGCTCGGTCTAAAACAAAATCCGTCCGCGGCGGCTTCCGTGGGGTACAGGGAAACGATATCGTGGATAGAGGGGGGAAAAACGGACAAAAAATTTTTGGCGGACGAAATAGCAAAAAACACTTTCGCCGTGGCGAAACGGCAGCGCAAATATTTTAGGAACTTTCCATCCGCCCGCCTCCCGCGCGGAAACTTCCCGTAAAACCCCGCACCGCCGTTTTCGGCGGAAAACGACCGCGCGAAGCTTCGGAACCGCTAACGGCTGCGCCCCGATTTGCTAAATTTTTCGAGCAGTATTTTTAGGCATTCCTCCGGAGTCTCCGCGTTTTTGCAGGCGTCCTCCATCGGGCATACTCCCGTTCCGTTGTTGTTTTTTATATAAGGAACAACGGTATCGTACGATACCCCGATTTTCGCGGACTTCAACATTTTCAACGCCGAGTTGCTTATAATTTTGGCGTAAACCTCGGATATTCCGCCTTTAACAAGTATCGAAGCGGCAGCGCGCCCGACCACCCTGTCGGCGACAAGCGCCCCTTTTAAAAGTTTTTTCCTTACGGAATAGGTATCGAGCAAATCCGCTATACCGGGACGATTGAAAGCGTAAAGTTCGCCGTTTCCCACCACGCACGAATATTTTCCCCCTTCGAATTTCGCCTTGACGTCGCCCATTAAAACGGCGCCGCGCTTCAAGTTTTTCACGTACGAGTCTATACGTCTCAATTCGCGCGGGATATCTATATTCTGCGGACAGTGGGGGGAGCATTGGTCGCATCCCGTACACCGGCTTGCCTGCCTTAATTTGGGCACGGAACGATCGTAGCCAATTAAATACGCGCGGCGGCAACGCGGATATTTTTCATCCCGCCTGCTTTCCGGGACGGCGCGTTCGTTCACGCACTTGTTGTAGTGCAAAATAATGGACGGAATGTCGAGACCGTACGGACATGGCATGCAATATTTGCAATCGTTGCAGGGTATGGTTGAGAAACTCAGCATAGTCTCCGCCGTCTTTTCGAGAAAGGCGAATTCTTCGGGCGAAAGCCCCTTCAACGGGGAATACGTTTTTATGTTGTCCGACAGATGCTCTATTTTAACCATTCCGCTCAGAACGGTCAACACCCTTGGAAAACTTCCCGCAAAGCGAAAAGCCCACGAAGCGACGGAACTGTCGGGAGAACGCCTTTTAAACTCGGGAACGAGCGTATGGGGGATGTTCGAAAGTCTGCCGCCTAATAAAGGCTCCATAACAACCGCCGGTATTTTCCTTTTATCGAGCTCGTCGTACAAATATTCCGCGTTTGTATTGCGTTCGTTTACCTGTTTGGCGTGTTTCCAGTCGAGATAGTTCAGTTGTATTTGGACGAAATCCCACTTATAGAAGTCGTGCCGCGACAGCAAATAGTCGAATACGCGCACGTCCCCGTGGTAGGAGAAGCCGAGGTTGCGAATGCGCCCCGACTCCCTTTCGGAAAGCAGGAAGTCCAAAACCCCGTTGTCTATATAGCGCGAATTCAATACGTCCATACCGCCTCCGCCGGCGTAATTAAGACCAACGTAATGAAGAAGCATGTAGTCGATGTAATCCACCCGCAGCGCCTTAAACGAGTTGTTGTACATCTTTAACGATCTTTCCCTGCTCCACGTGACGCGGTCGAAATTGGACAATTTTGTTGCGACGAAATATTTTTCCCTCGGATGTCTTGAAAGCGCTATACCCGTAACCTCCTCGGATTTGCCCTGGCAATATACGGGCGACGTATCGAAATAGTTTACTCCGTGCGCAATAGCGTAGTCCACAAGTTCGTTTACCGCCCTCTGGTCTATTTGGGCGGCTCCGCCTTCGCGGGCGCTTCTGCCGTCGACGGTGGGCCAACGCATGCAACCGAATCCCAATAGGGAAACTTTTTCCCCGGTCTTCGGGTTTATGCGCATGGTCATACCGGCGGATTCGGATTTCGGGGCTTTGCGCGAACAGGCGACCATGGGAGCCGACGCCGCGCACAGGGAAACTTTTTTAAAAAAATCCCTGCGTCCAAGTTTTTGGGGTTTGTCCATATGAAAAAGCCTCCTATTGCACTATATCGAGCCGTGGACCGTGTTGCCTTCCACGTATATGGCGGATACGGGGCGCGCCGGACACAGGTTTTCGCAGGCGCCGCATCCTATGCATACGGCCTCGTCCACCACGGGCACTTTTAGGGAATCTATGTCGTCGGGATTTTTTAACACCATATCTATCGCCCCCGTCGGACACTGGCGAAAACAATTGTCGCATTGTACGTTGTCGGTATTCACCACGCATTTCAGGGCGTCGTATTTCGCCCTGCCTATTTGGATTGAAGCCTTCTCCGCCGAATCTATCGGCAATATGGCGCCCGACGGACACGCTTTCGAACACTCGGTGCATTCCACCTCGCAATATCCGCGTCCGTAATCGATTTCCGGCCTCATAAAGCTTTCGGCCGAAAACGACGGAGACAGAACCCCGGACGGACACGCCGATACGCAAAGTTGGCACGCCGTACACCTATCGCGCATATTCGCAACGTTTCCCGCCCCCGGCGGAACTATCTTAAATTGCCGCTTCGGCTTCTTCCTCGGTTTTATCGGACTTAAGCCTCCGTCCAATTTTATGTCTTGCGCCCGCACCGCCGCGCCGCCGAACGCGGCAAGAAACAATGCGAAAAAAGTTCTGCGCCCGTTTGATTTTTTTGCCGAAAAAGGTTTGGAAAATTTTTCCGGGAACGTGTTTGCAGTTTCGGATCCGCGGCCGCCGCGAGCGCGCGGACGGCTCCACGCGAACGCGTACGATATCGCCCCTTTGCGGCAGGTCCGAACGCAATCGAAACACGCAACGCAGCGGTCGTAGTCTATTTTATGTTTTTTCGAGTCTATGCAGCAACTCTTGCAATTTTTGGAGCACAATGTGCACGAATTGCATTTCAAGGGGTCTATTACCGGCTTCAACAGCGAATATTTGGACAAGAATCCGAGCAAAGTTCCCACGGGGCACACCGTGTTGCAATAGGACCTGCCGTTTCTCCACGCCATAACCGACACAATGAACAAGCTTGCCAGCGCCACAAGAAACATTCCAACGCCGTAAAACCGCACGGGGACGGAACGGAATGCGTAATTGTCGAAATACTCCGACACCACGGCGAGGGCGTTGTTTCCCAAAGCCCAAACGGGGGCAAAAATATTGGAGGCTATCCTCCCGTAGGCGCTGTACGGTGCAATTAGCGCCCCAACGGAAAGAGCACCAGAAAGGAAGAAGATGAAAAACAATGCCAGGAATAGGATGCGAAGCCGCGTTCTTCCGGGGGCGTACGAAAAACGGTTTCGATTTCGCATTCCGGAAATCCGCGAAACCATATCCTGAAACACTCCCAACGGACATATTACGGAACAATATACGCGTCCAAAAACAACCGTGGCGGCTATAAGCAACGCCGCAACCGTAAAATTCAGCGCGAAAAGCGCGGGCAAAAACTGCAACCGTGCCGCCCATGAAAACAACCCATGCGCGGTTCCGCTAAAATCTACGAAGAGAAAAGTTACCGCCGCAAAAAACAATGCGGCGAAAAAAACCCTTAATTTGCGCAACATAACAAATCGGAACACGCACCCTCTATTATCGCGGCAACAGACCCGAGCGCAAGTAAAATCCCGCCGGACCCCGCCGTGTATTTTTCAACAGGCATATACCGCGAAAGACCACCCGACCGCGCAATTTTTGAAGAGATATAAAAACCCCGAAGTTGTCCGGGGGGTTTCTCCACGCCGAAACCGTACGGATTATTCTTCCGTACGGATCCGGCATTACGCGGTTAAAGTATTCTATTTAAAATACCTGTTTAAAAGACCTTGGAACGCCGAACCATGGCGGGCTTCGTCTTTGCACATCTCGTGCACGGTGTCGTGGACGGCGTCGTATCCAAGTTCTTTTGCGCGCTTAGCCAAAGCGAGTTTACCGGCGGTGGCTCCGTGTTCGGCTTCAACCCTGACGGCTAGATTTTTCTTCGTGTCGGCGTCGACGCACTCGCCCAACAACTCCGCAAATTTTGCCGCATGTTCGGCCTCCTCAAAAGCTATGCGCTTATATGCCTCGGCAACTTCGGGATAGCCTTCCCTGTCGGCCTGGCGGCTCATCGCCAAGTACATTCCAACCTCGGTGCATTCGCCCGTAAAATTGGCTCGAAGCCCTTCCACAACCTCGGCGTCAAGTCCCTTTGCAACTCCTATCCTGTGTTCGTCGGCCCACGAAAGTTTGGACGAATCGTCCTTATATACGAACTTGGATTTCGGCGCTTTGCACTGGGGGCAAAAGTCCGGTACGTTGTCGCCGTCCATTACATAACCGCATACTGAACATACTACTTTTTTCATTCTATGATTCCTTTGTTTTTCTTGTTTACACGATCCAATCGTAAATTACGCGCAAACCGGGCGGCATCGTATCCGAAACATTCCGCATACGGCCGACGCGGACGAAACGGGTTCTAGGCTAATCTTCGACGGCTTTTTCTGCGCGCATCCGTTTCACATGGTCCATTATGGCGTCTTCCGCCTTGAGTCGCAACTCCTTCGGGGGCGTGTGGCGGGCTTCCTCCGCAATACCGACGTACTTCTTTCCCTTAATATTGTTGAACGCCGCAAAACTGGAAGTCGGCGCCACTACGTCGTCGGCAAGGTCTATAATGAAGTAGGCGTCGCATTTTACGAAGGAGGCAAAATTCATCGCGTCGATATAGCGCGAGGCCTCCACAATGGAATCGTAGTCGGGCAAATTCCCAGGATAGGCGAGAAGCGGCCAACCGGGCATTCGGCCAATGGAAAGTGCGCTATGGTCGCATATCGCGGGAACAAGGGCGACGCAAAATGTAACTTTCGGATTTAAAGCGGCGCTCGCTATGGCCTGGCCGCCCCCCTGGCTTCCGCCGTACGCCACCAATATTTTGCCGTCCCATTCCGGTTGCGACGTCAGAAAATCCATCGCGCGCATATCGCGCATATAGAGCGCTCGAAAGAAACTAGTGTCGCGCGATTTTTTGCCGAACTGCGGGTAACCTTTGAGCGAAGTCTTCGCCAAATCGGAATAGAATTCTTTTGGTTTTCCGTTTTCTATCCCGTGCGCATTGAAATCGAGGGCAATGAACCCGTTCTCCGCCCATCTGGCGGCACTGCGGGAGTCCGAACTACGCACTCCCGCACCGTGCGGTAAAATTATCGCGGGGCAGGACCCGGGTTTTGCGCCCTTGGGACGGGCGTAATAGCCGCGCATTAGTCCGTTGAAAGAATCCGCTTTAACGTCGAAAAGTTCCACGCCTGGACTGCCGAATTTTACCGGCTTCATTTCCGCGTTAACGGGTACGGCGTCGAGAATCTTCCGCTGGTCCGACCAATATTTGGAAAAATCCTTCGGAACATCCATGCTGGGCGCGATTTTCTTCGGGTCAAAGGCGGCCCCCGCAAGCAATTCAACTTTTTTCCCGGACGGCAATTTTGCCGAAATTCTGCAGCGCAACAAACCAGGTTCGGAAAGTTTCCTAACGGTGGAAAAAGACCCGTCGACCGTTTTGCCCTCGAACTTCTCAAGGGGGGGTTGCAAGCCGCCTTTTGTAATATCGCCCTCGATTTCAAGGTTGTCCGGTTTTCCGTCCTTCGAGCAGGTAAAGACAAAATCCGCGGTATCGCCCACGCTGTAAACGGAGCCCTCTTTGCCCGCTTTCAACCGCAACGTATAGCCGTCAACGCTTTTCGTTTCGGCATGGGATACACCGGCAAACGGCAAAACGGAAACAACAAAGAGAACACAAAAGAATCTTGCCTTCATAGTCATACATCGTCGCGTCCCGACGCGTTTTTTCAAGCAAAAAACGCAAGATTCCTTGACAGAGCCGCCGCGGACAAAAAAATCGCACCCCAAAAGTACAATAGACATGCAAGCCATCGTATTTCCGCCGTACAAAAATTGCGCGCCCCGCCCACTGAACGAACTCCAGAAACGCATATTGGAACTCAAACGCAGACGCAATGCGGTAATACTTGCGCATAACTACGTATGCGAAGACATCCAGCTGGTGGCCGACTACGTCGGAGATTCGCTTGGATTGTCGCGCGAAGCTAAAAACGCCTCCGCCGAAATCATAGCCTTTGCCGGGGTCGATTTCATGGCGGAAACCGCAAAAATACTCAATCCGGGGAAAACAGTTGTGCTTCCGGACCGAAATGCGGGCTGCACCCTCGAGGAACTTTGCCACCCGAGCGAACTTGCCGTATTCAAGAGGGATTACCCCGACGCCCTTGTGGTGTCGTACATAAACTGCAGCGCGGCGGTAAAAGCCCAAAGCGATATTATTTGCACAAGCGGAAACGCTCTCGACATCGTGAAGCAAATTCCAAACGGCAGGCGCATAATATTTTGTCCCGACAAACACCTGGGTTCGTGGATAAACGAACAAACGGGAAGAAACATGATATTGTGGAACGGCTACTGTTGGGCGCACACCCAATACAAAGCGGACGAACTTTGGGAATTAAAAAAGGCGTTCCCCGGCGTTCCCCTCGTTTGCCACCCGGAGTGTCCCCGCGAAGTGCGCGACATAGCCGAATGCGTCTGCAGCACGGAAAAGATGATTTCCTTTTGCAGGGATTTTCCCGGAAACAGCGTAATAATAGCAACCGTCGTCGAGATGATCCACCGCCTCCAACGGGAAATTCCGGACAAAACCTTCATAGCCGCAACGGCGTCGGGAAAACTCTCGCAACATTGCAAAAACATGCTGATGAACACTCCCGAAAAATTGCTCGCCTGCCTTGAAAATCTCGAACCCCGTATTGAACTCGACTCCGGACAGATGGACGCCGCGCGTGCGCCGATAGAAAGAATGCTTGAGATGTCGGGGCGGTAGGTTCGTCCGCCGGACCATGACCGGGACGGGTGTTATTCGTTTACTTCTATCTTTATTTGGGGTTTGCCCGCCCGCCAATCCTTGGGTACGTTGTTTAAAATATCCAAATCCGAATCCACCTCGGTAATGCTCTTCAATACGCGGCGTTCGCCGGTTTTCTTGTCCACCACAACATTTTTGAGAGGACGGTTTGCGCGTCCTCCGACGGTCGTCGAGACGGATGCGGAAATGTTGCCGTTTGGCTGGGAAACGGGAATGGGCGGCAGAACTGCACCGGGTGCCGTATCTGGGGCGGGCTCCCGTCCGCGAATCGGCTCAACTTCCGGGGTGTTTTCTCTCTCCGGCAACGGCGTTTTGGAGGGTTTCAAAGCCCCCTTAAAGCCGACTGTAGGGCGGTCTATGTGCGTATGCGATTTCAAGAAATCGAAAATCCCCGTATCTTCGGCATCGTGTTCCCCGCCGGCCCTTACCACCGGTAAGGGTCCCTGCGCCTCCGGCGACGACTGCCGGGACGCTCCGTATTGGTATTTGTTTATGTCGCCGATGGACCGTTCCAGCATTTCTTCGTAGTTGTTTCTAATTTCCTCCGTGCTGAAGCGGGGCTTAAGGGTTTTATCCGCAAACCTGCCCCTGTACTCCTTGTTCATATTTCTCGACAAGTTGTCGTCCCGCATTTTTAGACCGTCGTTCCTCCAACGTTCGTCGCGCCGGGAATAATCCGGTATGGAGTCGTAGGGTTTTCCGGAACGGCGGTCGCGTCTTTGGTCCATGTTCCCAAGCTTGTCTGTCTTTGTCATGGGGGCTTCCTTATCCCTAAGTCCCCCCGTTTTATCCTCGTAGGAATAGGGATTTGTGGGAAATTTTTTATCGGCGCCGCGCGCGCGCAAACCGTTGAACGGATTCGACAAAGTTTCGTACTTTCTCGAAAAGCTCGTGTTGGCTTTTGTAAAGTCGTTGTTTTTTAACGAGCAAAGCGCGGGGGAAACCGCGCCAAACAGTAGTGTAACAAAAAGGAACTTCCCTGTGTATCCAAAAAACACGCCTAAATTTTTACGCCCATAATTCCGAGCACCCGCCCAAAATCGTCGTTATTAGCATACCTGATGCTTATCCTTCCGCCATTGGAACCGTGCCTTATTTCGACGCCCGCGTTTAGACGCTCCGACAACTTGCGTTCGATATCGCGCAAAACGGCGTTGCGCGGCGTTTCGGAATCCTCTCCGCGCGGCAAACGCGCGGATGTGCGTTTCAAACGCTTTACAAGATTCTCGGCGCCGCGCACGTTCAAGGACTCCTCTATGATTCTGCGCGCGACAATTTTCTGTTTCGACGGGTCGTCGAGCCCCATTACGGCCTTCGCATGTCCCATACTGAGCAGACCCTTCGAGATGTAACCCTGGATTTCCGCGGGAAGGTTTAAAATCCTGAGGGTGTTGGCTATGTTTGAACGCGGTTTGCCTATACGACGGGATAGATCGTCCTGCGTAAGCTTGAAATTCGCCATCAGATTGGACAATCCCTTGGCTTCTTCAACCGGATTGAGATTCGTCCTTTGGAGATTTTCAATCAATCCCCTCGCCGCCGCGGAGGAATCGCTTACGGACTGGACGCACGCCGTAATTTTACTCATACCCAAACTCTTACACGCCCTCAATCTGCGCTCGCCCGCAAGGAGTTCGTAAGTTCCTTTCGGGGAGACGCGCACCAATATCGGTTGTAAAAGTCCTTCCGAGGCGATGGAATCGGCAAGATTTTTTATTTCCTCCCCGTCGAATTCGCTCCGGGCCTGGTAAGTTCCGGGAACCACTTTGGCTATATCTATTTCGCAAAAAGCACCGTTCGGGGAAGTCCACGCGTCGAACGCCGCGCTTGCGCCCGGCAATGCGGCGGACTTGACCGGAGAAAGCGCGTTTTTTCCCACTCCGGCGCTGATTATGGAACCCAACCCCCTACCCAACGACTTTCTTTGCTTTGCCATCTTACTGCTGCGGAATAAAAATTTCGTCGCCGACATGCAAATCCCGCGAAGGATCCCCGATTCTATTGGCGTCTTGAATCCATCTTATTTTCGAATTGTTGAGACGCGCTATCTTGCTGATGGAGTCTCCCGATTTCACCGTGTAGGTTATTCCCGTTTTCGGATAGTTGTCGCTAAAAGACGTAGGCATGGCCGCCTGCGGCACGCCTCCGATGGCCTTGGCGAGTTTCGCCATAGCGTCGTTCGTCTGGGCAGCCATAGCTTCGATGTCCTTCCTCACCACGGCTATGATTTCCTTTTTCAAAACGTCGTTTTGCTCCGACACCTCCGCGCGCACGGAGTTTATCTGGCTCCTGACAACATCGTTGCCGGCGCTCGATCCCTGTATTGCCTTTAGCCGGTTTGCAAGGGCGTCGTTGTCGCGGCGAAGTTGCTCCACCTCAAGCCGAAGCTGGCCCACCTCCCTTTTTAAGATATCGGTATCCTGCTGAAGATCCGCTATCGCAACGCTTTGGGCCGGAGCGAAAGACGCGATCGACATAAAAACAACCGCAAAAGTTAATTTCCTTATCATATAGCCGCAAACATGGTCATTGTCCTTGCGAAGGTTTAAACGGATACACGTTCATTACAAGCATTTTTTAACCGAATACTTTTTATGCGGATTCTCCAAACTCCGCGGTTCGGACGGGAACGGACGCCCGACGTGGCCTTCGTGGGAACCGGTCCGATTTTCAAGGGATGCGCAAAACAAACATCCGCGGCGGAATTTTGTTTCACCTCCTAAAAATTCCACAACCGAACCGCGGTGTAAAAAAACTTGCAAAAAAAAAATATAGGGTATAACCCTATACCCTATATAACAAAAGAAACGGTATGGCGGTACGCAGAAACGAAATCGAAAAAAGAAAAATAAACCGCAGGCTTGAACGCATAGCCGGACAAGTTAGGGCGGCGGAGCGGATGATAGATGAAGGCGCCGAGTGCATGGAAATACTCCGTCTACTCAATTCCATATCGGGCGCACTCAAAGGGGTATGGATCCATATTTTGGGCGACCATCTCAAAGGCTGTATAAGCAACGCCCTCACCCGCAGGGATACGAAACTTGCGGATGAACTTGTGGAATACTTGAGGAAAGTTAGGTAGAATGGACGTTGAAAACGACGAAAAGCGCCGGCGAACCGGGGAGGAAAACCCTCAGGGGGGCGGTTTGGAAGCGCCGTGCCGATGCCGGCGCCGTAGTTCGATCCATTCGGATTCGAACCTGCCCGAACACTCCAAACCCCATTGTTGCCGCGGAAAATCCGAATGGGAAATGCGGACCGCGCATTGCTGTTGCAAGGAAAACGAAAAAAAGCGGGGGGCGGAATTTTGTTGCCGCCGGGACGGACCGGACGGCTCCGGAGAAAACGGAATTTTTTGCGAAGGGTTCGCCTTGACGGCGGCCGCAATTTCCATTGCGCTGAGTTTTTTTCTTACGATATCGGAGTCAACCCCCCCGTATTACCCCTTGACCGATCCGTCGTGGGTGGCGGTGCTTGTCTGCGCCGTGCCTCTTTTTAGAAGTGCGGCGGAATCCCTTTTCACGGACGGGCGTATAACAACGCCGGTGCTCGTAAGCACGGCCATTACGGGAGCCTTCGCCCTCGAAGCGGCGGAATTCTGCGGATGGAGCGCGCATTCCGGACACGCCCACAGCTACATTTTCGCGGCCGCCGAAATAGCGTTTTTAATGAGGCTCGGATCCTGGATAGAAAGCCGCACCGCAAAAAAATCAAGACGGGATATAGAAAACTTGGCTGACATGATACCAGCCGTCGCGTATTTGAAATGCGGCGGCGGCGAGCGCGAAATACCGGTCGATGACATAAAAGTAGGGGACGTATTGTGCGTGCATGCGTCGTCGATTTTTCCGTGCGACTCCGAAGTGCTTACGGGGGAAAGCGTTGCGGACGAATCCGCGATAACCGGCGAAAGTACTCCCGTTGAAAAATCCGCGGGCTCCGTAGTATATGCGGGAACTTCCAATATTTCCGGGTATCTCGAAGTGCGGGCGCTGAAAAGAAGCGACGAATCCGAAATGGCGAAGATGGCCGCGATTGTGGACGAGGCCGCGGGTAAGAATGCGCCCATATCCAGAACCGCGGACAAATGGGCGTCCGTTATCATTCCCTCCGCCGTAGTGTGCTCGCTTTTGGTGTTCGCCGTATCCAAACTACTGTTCGGGGTGGACTACGTTGAAGCCGCCGTAAGGGGAGTCACCGTACTGGTCGTATTTTGTCCGTGCGCGTTCGTGCTTGCAACCCCCACTGCCGTAGCGGCGGCGCTTGGAAACGCCGCAAAGCGTGCAATACTTTTTAAAAGCGGCGAAGCCCTCGAAAAGCTGTCGAAATGCAACCGCGTGTTTTTCGACAAGACGGGAACCCTCACCCGCGCCGAAATAGGGGTGGAGAAATTCCTGCCTGTCGGGGATTTCACCGAGGATGAAATTTTAAAACTTGCCGGTTGCGCCGAAAAACATTCGGAGCACCCCGTAGCGAAGGCGATTTACTCCTATGCGGAATCCCGCACGGAAGTGCCCGACCCGGATTTTACAAATTCCCTGACGGGTCTTGGAATCGAGGCGACGTTGGACGGAAACAAAGTATCGCTTCAAAGACCGGACGGAAACAACCCGCGCCCGGAACTTGCGCAACTCTCGGACGGCGGATATACGGCGGTGGAAATGGAAATTAACGGGAAGACGGCGGCGTTTTTCGGGCTGTCGGATACTTTGAGACCCGGTTCGAAAGACGCGGTATCGTCGTTGAAGGCGGAGGGAATAGACTGCGCCGTAATAAGCGGTGACAACTTGCATGCCGCAAAAAAAATAGCGGTCTCCTGCGGGATAGAAAAAGTGTTCGCCCCAGTGCTTCCCCGGGACAAATTGGAAATAATATCCGAATTTCAAAGACGTGGGGAAAAGGTCTGCATGGTCGGAGACGGCGTAAACGACGCCCCCGCCCTTGCCGGCGCCTATTCCTCCATAGCAATGGCGACATTGAAGAACGGGATAGCCATTGAAGCGGCGCAAATATCCGTAGCAGGAGAAGACATCGGGGCGGTGTCCTACGGAGTAAGGCTTTCACGGCACGCGTTAAAAACAATAAGAGTCAATATCGCCTTCAGCCTGATATTTAATATGGGCGCGTTGGCTCTTGCGTTTTTCGGCGCGATAAACCCGGTGGCAGGGGCACTTCTGCACAATTTATCGTCGATATGCGTGGTGTTGAACTCCGCGCGCATTTTAAAATACAAATAGAGGCAAGTCCGCCGTACTTTGGAAAGACATACTATGTTGAAAGTGTATTTTTGGGACGTATGTCCCCATTGCAAAAAAACCATGGATTTTTTGCGCGGGCGCAAAATCCCCTTCGAAGCATTCGACATCGAAAAGCAACCCGAAGACGTCGTAAAGAAAATCGTGGAGATAAACGGAGGGGACGATTGGGTCGTGCCCACGATGGAATATCGCGGGAAATGGCGTCCGGGCCAGGTTTTCGACCCCCGTAAATTGGAGAGAGATCTCGCATCGTGGGGGTTGATGTAGTCTCCCACGGATACGGGAGCTCCCCTGCGAAAATATAAAAAGACCTTTAGACGGCCGGATTCAAAAGTACGGGAGACAAACCCAAAGCGGCTACTACTGCCGCATACAACGCCCAAAAAGCGAACGCGGAAACGATTCCTACGACCACCCATTGCAACGCCTTCCGCGAGGCGGTCTTGGCGTCGTCGATTTTATTGAATGAAAGGAGCAAATCCACGCGCGATGCGTATATCAGCGACACTATTCCAAACGGAAGACAACAAAACAACGTGGTCAATATCGCGGACACCAGATGGTTGGAAACGGGTACGTGTTGGACATTGACGCCGGCGCCGCACTTTGGGCAAAACATGGAATCGTCCGGCACCCCGGCTCCGCATTTAACACAGTTCATATGACGCCCTTTCTTTAGCCGCTGGAATTTTTACGATGGATAATGGGAAAACGTCAAACATTAAATTCACGCCCGTTAAACCCTACGAAATCCCGGACGACGGCGGGGACAAGGTGGCGTCCAACACGGCCTCCAACAAAGACGCGCCGTTTTTGAAGAACTCCGTTCCCGCAACGACGGTATCGACTCCGCGACCGATACATTCGCCCACGTTCGACGCCGTAATTCCGCCGTCTATCTCTATGCGGAAAGACAACCCCATTTCCGAACGCATGCGCCTAAGGGACGAAATTTTTTCGAGAACGGACGTGTCGAAGCTTTGTCCGCCGAATCCCGGCTGGACGCTCATGAGCAGTGCCAAATCCGCTTTGGGGAGGTAGGGGGCGATATCACCTACGGGCGTCTTCGGGTTTATCACAACGCCCGACTTTTTCCCGAGCAAATGTATTTCGTCGAGGGTTGCGGATACGGGGTAATCCGGCTCGGTGTGCACGGAAATCAAGTCCGCACCCGCACGGGCAAACGCGTCTATGTAAAGGTGCGGATTGTCCAACATGAGATGGACGTCGTAAAACATACCGGGATATTCCTCCTTGAGAGCCTTAACCACACCCGGTCCAAACGATAGATTCGGGACAAAATGTCCGTCCATGACGTCCACGTGCACCCACTTCAGACCCGCGGAAGCGATTTTGCCGACACTGTCGGCGAGACGCGAATGGTCTCCCCCCAAAATGGAGGGCGCTATTTCCACGGAATTTACCATATTCCTATCACGGCATCCTTTATTTTGCCTCCAAGTTCCCTCATCAACACGGGCATATTCTGGTATTCGTTCCCTATAAGATCGTTGCGCGGGGCGGCACCGTTTTCCGTAAAACCGCTTGTGTACACCATGGTCTCCGCGCGTATTTTTCTATTCTTAAATACAACATCGCCGTTCGCCCGGACGAGAGTGCACTCGGCGCACACTCTCATATCGTAGGAAGCCGCCAACGCCGTATCGGCGGAGGACGTGGCTACCGGCACGCGTTCGTATTCCACTATCCGGATATCGAGGACTGCCTGGGCGTCGGACTGCGTGGTCGTGCGCAACCCGGGAACCTGGTTTATGGCGCGTATTACGGCATTTGTCAACAACTCCGACGACTGCGGGGCGTAGGAGGCGTTTTTTGCGGGGGCCACGTATACCGACTTAAAGGGCAATTCCACCGGAGTACCCGCCAGGCGGTAATTGGAGCACGAAGCCGTGCAAAAGCACAACAGCGGCGCAAAAAACGCGTACAAAAGATTTTTCATGTCACAATGCGTTTTCTATTTCGTCCTGACTACATTCGTAGAAACCGTCGTTCATAAGGTATTTGTCCAAACCCGACCCGTACAAAGGGGCAAATTCGCCGCAGGATACGGGCTTCCCCCCCTGGGAAGACCGGTCCGCCGCCCCCGAACTTTCAAGAAATTTCCCCACGGACGTTACTTCAAAATCCCTATCGTTTAAGTCTTCGGCTTTGCCCCCGTTTTCATACTCGTCGACGCTGGGCGGCGTATACCGTCCCCATATCCAATCGTACGGAGTCATGGGGGCCGGCTCCCCACGCGCTATTTTTTCGAGTTGGATTTTCGCCTCGCCTGCAGCGGGGCTATTCGGGGCTATGGTTATGGTTTCGTTGTAAAATATGGACGCGGCAACGTTGTTGTTGCGGTAATAATAGTAGAAGTCCCCCATGACAAGGCGGCTGCGCGCGTATGTATCCTCCATAGTTTCAAGTCCATCTTCAGCCTTGGCTATTTGTGCTTCGTTCGGGAATAGAATCAGGTAGTCCCGGAAAAAACTTACGGCGTTGCGCGTCG
This sequence comes from uncultured Opitutales bacterium, assembly GCA_964564825.1. Classification (GTDB taxonomy): domain Bacteria; phylum Verrucomicrobiota; class Verrucomicrobiia; order Opitutales; family Intestinicryptomonadaceae; genus Merdousia. The sequence continues at coordinate 72,942 of CAZMBN010000002.1, read as the reverse complement.
GGGTCTGGTCGTATTCCGGACCCTCCACAAGGTTGCGGTACACCTTCGCCATTTGAAGATAGGCATCGGGGGTAAACATGCTGTTGGGATACGTATTTATTAGGCGGTCCAACGCGTCGAAAGCCATATCGAACTTGCCGTCCTCCTCGGCGATAAGGGCGATGTTCATCAGGGCTATGGGCGCGTAATCGCTGTACGGGGCGTTGGAAACCACGCTCTCGTATATTTTCACCGCATCCTGGTAGTTCGTGAACCAGGGAAACCAACCCCATATGTACGGGGTTGCACCGCCCTGGATTATCGACGCCACGTTGAATTCCTCGCCAACAATCTGGTTGAATCTCGGATAATCCGAATAGCGTTTCACCACCTCCTGCAACGCCAGATACGCGTCGAAATGTTGCCCCCGCGCAACGTACGCCTTCGCCATTTGAAAATACGCCTCCGGGGCGAATATCGAATCGGGATAACCCGTCGTCACTATTTTGTAATAGCCGATAGCCACCCGGTAATCGCCCGCATCCTGCGCTTTTTTGCCCTCGTTCATCGCCTCGAGGGCGTTCGATACGTTTTGGACGTCGCCCAAAACGTTCGCAAGCACCCCGCCCTGGACCTGCCAACCCTGGTCGCGGGTCCAAACGAGATCGGCCCTGGCGTTGCACGACAAAAGAAGAACCAGCGCCGCAAACGCGAAAAATATATACCGACCCATTTTCATCCAGTGCCTTTAAACAGTAAAAACTCAACCATTGCAACAGAATAAAACGCGGATCTCAAAGGGGAAAAATATTGCAAACGTTCGTAAAATAACGGAATTGTGAAACTAGCATGCAAAAAAATTATATTCTGGGCGTCGATATAGGGGGATCTGGCGTAAAGGGTGCCGTTGTGGACGTACGCGGGGGAAAATTCGTCACCGACAGATTGAGGATACCCACCCCCACCCCTCACACGACCAAGAATATCCTCGGGGCAGTCAACGACATTGTGGAACATTTTAAATGGAGCGGCGTTATGGGATGCGGATTCCCGGGGGTTGTGCGCTCCCAAATAATAGAAACCGCCGCGAATATGGGCGGTAAAAATTTTATAGGGGTAAATCTCGCCGAACAAATAGGACAGACCTGCGGCTGCGAAGCGTGGGTTGTCAACGACGCCGACGCCGCAGGAATAGCCGAAATGCGTTTTGGAGCCGGCAGGGGCAACAAAGGGGTGGTAATGGTAATCACCGTAGGCACCGGCATAGGGGTATCCATGTTTTCCAACGGGGTGCTTGTTCCGAACTTGGAATTCGGACATCTTCGGATGAAGGACAAGTCGTCGCGCAAAAATTACGCGGCGGAAAAATTATTTTCCGACGCCGCAAGGAAATCGCACGGGATGCAGTGGAGACACTGGGCGGAACGATTCAACAAATATTTGCGGTACCTCCACGATCTCTGCTGGCCTGATCTTGTGGTCTTGGGCGGAGGCGTCGCTTCGAAAAGCGGCAAATTCATGAAATATATAAACGTGGATTGCGACGTGGTTACCGCCAAGCTTGAAAACCGCGCCGGAATAATCGGCTCGGCGTACAACGCCTGGCGTATGTTGAAAAAATAGGTGCGGTTGCCGCGCTCCGCGCCGTCCGCGGCATTAGAATTCCCCGCAGTTAAAAATCCGGAAATTTCGGCGGGGACGCAGCCTCCGCCCTTCTCTCCCGGCAAAAAAAACTTTACGACCGCCATATACTCTGCGAAAATCGAGGCATGAAAAGACGCGAATTTGTGCTCAAGGCGGCTTTGGGCGGCGCCGCTTTCGCTTTTCCCTCCGCCCTTCGCGGACGGGACGGCTCCGAGGGAAAGGTCCCCGATATGGTGGCGTTGAAGGGTGGAACGGCGGCGGAAATGTTCGAACGCGGCATAGCCGAAATGGGGGGAATGGAACGCTTTGTAAAAGAAGGTCAAAGAGTCGTCCTAAAGCCGAACATAGGCTGGGACAGAAGTCCGGAATTCGGCGCCAATACCGACCCGGAACTTGTGGGGAAAATAGTAAAGCACTGTTTCAACGCCGGGGCGAAAGAAGTATTGTGCTTCGACCACACTTGCGGGAACGACTGGCGCAACAGATACAAAATCAGCGGTATCGCCGACGCCGTGGAGTCGAACGGCGGCAGGATGGTGGCGGGAAACACGGAATCGATGTTTGAGGAATGCGATATTCCCCGCGGGGTGGTGTTGAAAAAAGCCCAGGTGCACAAACTTGCGGCAAACCCGGACGTGTTTATAAACATACCCGTACTAAAACACCATAGCGGCGCTAAGATCACGTGCGCATTGAAAAACTATATGGGATGCGTTTGGAACAGAATATGGTGGCACGCCCACAACATGCCGCAATGCATAGCCGACTACGCCACCTTTCAAAAGACATCCCTCACCGTAGTCGACGCGTACAGGGTTATGCTCGAACACGGTCCGCGCGGGAAATCCCCGGAATTCGCGCCCGTGGTAAAATACCAGGTTATATCCACCGATATCGTGGCTGCCGACGCGGCGGCGATTCATATTTTTTCGGATACGGCAAGGCGGTACGGGATGGGCGGGCAATACGATGTCGGCGACATCAAGTATATGGAACCCGCAGAAAAATCGGGAGCGGGAACTTGCGATTTGTCCAAACTAGCGGTAAAAAGGGTGGTTGTTTCCTAACCGTATATCCCGTTTCAAGGGAACTAAATCGCAGGTATGGGAGGTCTTTTTAAATGTTTGCGCATATTGCGGATATCGGCGGCTTTGTGCGTGTTCGCATTTATCGGCGTCCAGTTTTTGGACATATACCACCGATTGCCCGGATCCTACTATGCCGTTAATCCAACATCAACGCAATTTGCGCCGTCGCTCATAAGGATGTTGGCGGGCGGGGGCGCGGCGGTGGGGACGGCATTTATAGCATTCTGCATTTGCGCGGCGCTTTTCGGAAGGGTCTATTGCTCTTTTGCGTGTCCGTTCGGCGTATTAATGGATATTTTAAGGTGCGCGGCGTCGGTTCCCACGCGTTTAAAAACCACAAGAAACACGCGCGTAGGGAAATTTTGCTCGAGGAATTTCTCCAAATTGCGGTATAGATCTTCCGCCGATTTAACGAGATTGGTTTTTACGGTGGTCGCGGCGGCCACCGTAATCTTCGGATATACCGCACTTTTCGGATTTATCGATCCCTATTCCCTGTACGGGAAAATAATGGGATTTTTGGTGCATCCCGCCGTATCGGAAGGATTCAACGCCGTAAGCGAAACGGCATACACCCACGGAATCTATTTGGCTTCCCCCGTAAACGGCGACCCTTCGGTTCCCCTTGCGGCCTTCGCGTTCGCGTTGCTTGCGTTGTTTGCCGTATCCGCGCTTTCGGCGTTTAGAGGAAGATTTTACTGCAATACGGCGTGTCCCGTGGGCGGACTGTTGGGACTGCTGTCGAAAATTTCCCCGTTTAAGATGGACCTCGACAACGAAAAATGCGTCTCCTGCGGAATATGCGAACGCAACTGCAGGACCGAATGCATAAATTCCGCGGCAAAGACGCTCGATTTTTCAAGGTGCGTCCTCTGTTTCGACTGCGCCGCAAAATGTCCGCGTGGCGCCGTAAAATACGGCATCGGAAAAAATGCGGCAAGACTCCTCGGCATCGGCGCGAAATCGAGAAATACGTTACGGTCCAAACCGCGAAGCAAACCCTCCAACGGGAAGATTATGGCGCGCAGAACCTTCCCAGCGGCGTTTTCGGCCCTCGCGGTGTTCCTATACGCGGCAGCAAAGAAAAAAGAAAAAACGGGTAAGGCGGACGAACTAACTGATGATATCGACGCCAAGTGCGGGAAGCCCGTACCCTACGGAATACACGGCGAGCGGGAGGATAAAAGACTGGCCCTCCCTCCGGGAGCGGGAAGTCTTGATAATTATTTGGAACATTGCACGGGTTGCCAAATATGTGCGGCCGCCTGCAAGGCGCAAATATTGAAGCCGTCGCTCGGCGAATGGGGACTGGCGGGATTGATGCAGCCGTATATGGATTTTTCCGCGGGATTTTGCCTGCATTCATGCAACGATTGCGGAAAAGTCTGCCCCACTGGTGCCATAAGATTCACGGAAGGAAAAAGTAAACGCACCGTAAAGATAGGAACCGCAGTGTTCCGAAAGGAGATTTGCGTTGTAAGGACCGACGGCACCGATTGCGCCGCCTGCGCCGAGCATTGCCCCGTTCAAGCCATCGAAATGCTTCCGTACGGAAAAATTGAAAACAGCCTATACATCCCGCACGTACACGTGGAAGTGTGCATAGGTTGCGGGGCTTGCGAAAACATCTGTCCTGTCCGCCCGCATAAGGCGATAGTGGTTAGGGGGCTCGCAAAACAAACAAGATCCAGGGAGTTCAACGAATCCATGCGCGTCTGGAAAGGCGGCGTGGCACCTTCCGCGACGACGCCGGAGGCCGTCAAAGATTTTCCCTTCTAAATTTCCGTTTATTTGCGCTACAAAAGAAGGGCGCGTAAATATTTTGCGCCCGCTTGGTATTCGAATTTTCCCCAAGGTCTTAAAGTGTTCCCACGGAAAAGGATTTCTTTTTGGGTTTAAACAACTTGTAATCCCGTGCGGGAATGGTCTCACCATTGTACGAATAACCGTCCTGCGAATAGTTTGTAACGATTTCGCTGCCGTCGGAATACACCGTCAGAAACACGTTGGGGGAAATCTCGCGATGGTCGTCCATAAACTCGTATTGCAGGTATTTCAGGTGTTGATATTCGTCGTACGCCTCCTTTATCGGGGCAACGCCGATTCTCTTATAGTTCATCCAATAAAACGTGGGGCGTCCCCCGAATTCAACAACCTTTAAACGCCTCTCGTGCCCTTTCGGATAAGTCATATAATCTATCGTCCTCCAGTCGGGTTGGCTCAATATTATCCCGTGGTATATTATCTGCCAAAAGGGAATTATTTTATCGTCCCACATGTGGTAATCTGCGGGCATCTTCCATATCCCTTTTTCGATATTGTCCCTCATCAGATAAAAGGACGTGGTGTACAAGGCGTGATCGAGTATGGGAGCAACGTGGTCGTAGCCGCTCTCCGAACTGAACCCTCCAAAATATTTGCGCGCCTTCTTGCCTATCTTTATCTGGTATTCGGCGCACTGCTTGCGGTTTATGGGATGCCGGGGATCGTGGCAGGGATACGGGGATATGGCGCTCGTTACGTCGACATGTTGTATCCCGTTCATACCGAGATGCTTCAAACCTTTGTAGTCGTCGTCCACTATACGGTCGCATACGCGCTGAAAGCAGGGGTTGTAGGCACGCCCTCCGGCCATATGACCGTATAGGCGCAATTTGCCGTCGGGGGTCTTGGCTATATGGTCTTCGTCGAACCTCTTGGCTATGCGGTAAAAATCCGTATTGCACACGTGGTTGCTCATGCGGTATCCGAAACTTTTGCCCAACTCTATAGCTTCGCGCATCTTCTTCTCCCCGCCAAACCTCTCCTCAACCGGGAATATATCGGGAAAACGACCGTCGAAACCCCCGCTATTCCAACCCACAAAGCACATGCTGGCCTCGTCTATTCCCGATTCTTTCATCTTCCGCATTATACCCATGAAGTCGTCGAAGGTATAGTATATCTTCAACTCTGGTTCGTTGTCGGGCGTCTGGTCTTCTATATCCATTACATGGATCTTAGCACCGAGGTTTATCCTCACAAATATGGTTTCGACCGCATATTTTAAAGCCGGGTTTCCTTCTATTCTTTTTTTTAGAGGTTTTACTTTACCACTGTCCAATTGGTACTTTCTATATGCTTTCGCCATACCCACATAATTGGCGTCTTTTCCATACAGGGGGTAAAAATCTATTATTATGTCCTCGTAGGGATCAAAATACATCTCCTTTATAAAAAAACGGTAGTACATCTCGTAATTGCCGTCTTTCGCCTTCAATACGGTGGAATACTCGTATCTTAGACCCTTGTGTATCGCCGCAAACGTGTCGCGCTCCGTTTTCATCCCGGTTACTCCCAGCGCCATGCGCCTCTGCTCTATCCTCCCGTTGTCCTGGGTGTAACTGCACGCTTGGTTCGGGGTGAAAATAGCGTAGCCTTCCTCCCCCTTCTTCGCCTTCGCAAAATCGGGATGTATCTCTATTACGTCGGTTCCCTTGACCATATCCCTTATCGGTATTCGTAGGCGCATCGCCCCGTCGGACTGCTTCTGCAACTCCAATATTTTCTCCTCCACGGGACGTCCGTCCTCGTAACTCGTCACAACCCTTACCGCGTCGACCGCGGCGTTAGTATTCAACGACGACACCAACACCCCAAGCACCATGGATAATATTACCTTTCCCATATCCGCACCGTTCATATATTTAGCCTCTTCTTTCGGGCTCAGAATAATAATGCAATTCCGACGATCAATGAAAAAAACATAATCTATGACCCTGCAAAGTCCGTTATTTCCCCGATTTCGCACCAAAAGTATCGACGGACTATATTGACGGTTAATTCGTAATTCCGCCGCATTTTGCAAACCGTCAATCTTCGGTGTCGGCAGGGGAGGCTCCGTCCTTATAAAAAAAAGGCGCTGCGACCCGCGCAACGCCCGTAATAAGTTCGACAAAAGGGATTAATTGTATTCCGATACGGGTTGTAATCCGCGAAGCACCCTGCTTTTCCCTCCGTTGTTCGCCGATGTAAAAGCGCGGACAACCTTGTTTTCATCCGAGGTCCATTCCTCTTTTTTACCGCGGAACACTATCATGTTCACCGTTGGGGGTTTCATTTGTTTGTCGAAATAAACTTCTTTAAACAGTTTTTGGTAATACTTGAAAATTCCCGACCTACCGTAGGACTTAAACTTCGCCTCGGGCGCCTTGGCTTTAACAATGGGGGGGCTCGGGGAAACCTTCGGCTTGAGATTATTCTCGTTCATCGCCTGCACGGGGGTACCCGTATAAAGGGGAACCCCCTTGGCGGCCCTCTTGGCGTTCTCTTTGGCTATCCAATCCCTTGCCTGTTTTATTCCTTTGGAGTACGCCTCCTTTTCGGCACGCTCGTATTCCTGCTGTTTATCGTCGTCCCATCCCGCCGCTTTAAGCAACTTCTCCTTTTCGTTCTCATAACGCTCCTGGGCTTTATGGAAACGTTCAGTCTCGGCATCCGTCCACGGATATTTCAACCTGTCGGGATCGACCCAGTTGGTTGTGAGAATCCATATGGCTTCGGCTCCCTGTTCCAACGCCGCCTGGTAGATCCTGTAAACGTTGGAAATATCTTGCTTGTAAAATTGGGAATTTGGGGGCTGGGGAATAAAATCGTACTTCAATGTGTAGTTGTTGCGTCCCGCACCTATGCTTTTTAAGTCCGCGTTAAACGGTTCTATCCAAGTGCACGCCAATTTCTTATTAAAAGACGTTGCCGCCACCAAGTTCGATTGAAAGAAATTTATGACTGTTGCATGGGTGGTATCGAACACCATCAGGTTAAACAGCGCAGTGGAAGGCAAACCGTTTATAAGATTTTTAATGTCCTCGCGGATGACCTTGTAGGTGTCGAGACCGCCGCGCTCTTCGTTCATGAGATAGGAACTTGCGTCGACGCAAATAAGTATCTTTTCCGCCCGCGATTTCAACCCCATCAGCTCTATCGACGGCACGGCTATCTTTATGTCCGTCTTCAATGTTTTTTCGGAGATTGTAGAGATTCCTCCGCCGCTCGTAATGGCGGCGGGCAGATTGATTTTCACCTCGGGCGTGTTCACGTTTTGGGGGTTTTGAATGCTTATGCGCCTGTTAAACTTCGAAGTCTTTTTCTGCTGTCGTTCCATGTTGACCCTGTGTTCCTGGCGCGCGTGGTCGACGGGTTGCACGGTTTCCGGCGGTGTAAACTTGGCCTCGTCCTCCAGGATGGTGCGCGTTACAACATAGCTTCCGAAGACCAATAACAGGGATATCTGGACTATCGCCACTACAACGAACACCTGGTACAGAACCCCGCGTTTTTCCTTTTTCGGATTAAAATGGTGGATTTTCATATTCGTATATTGTTAAGGGTATTGAAATTCTTAGATACAACCAAAGCTTTGTCCGTTGTCTTAGTCCTCTTCATCCTCTTCATCTTCATCCTCATCTTCGTCGTCTTCGTTTACAACAACATCCTTCTCCTTTTTCTCAACCTTGTCTATCTTTACAATTTCCTTTTTGCCCTTTTCGGCGTAGACGTCGTCCGGATACATAATCGCTATTTGTGAGAATATTTCATTCGAAGCCACTTTGTTTCCCAAAGCTTTGTAGGCCATTCCCGTTCTATACAGCAATTCCGGCATCCAAGTGCTGGTTACGGATCCAAAAACTATTCCCTCGGCAAAAAGATCGAGCCCTTCGGAATACGAGGGTTTCTTATCCATCAATTTCGACATCCCCTTATCCATCTGCATTAGGGAAAAAACTTTGCTCTTTCTATCCACCTTCATATTCCCGAGTAGTATATCGGCGGACATTTTATTTCCCACTAATAAATCGCAATAAACCGCCCAGAGGGAAGCTTCGACTTTCGCCGGGGATTCCACGGAGGAAAGTTTTGTGTAAAAAGCGGAACAGTTTTTAATCTCCCCGCTTTTTCTTGCTATGTCCAAAACGGCAAGCATATCGGGAACGACGGCCGCATTTTCGGGTTTGCGCAAATCGATTTTACCGAGCATATCTACGGCGTCCGGGATGTTTCCGCCGGCGGCAATCGTTTCCAGCCCCTTGACAACAAGGGGCAACATCGACGGCGATACGTCGGAAATCGGCATACTGCCGAGCAACGAGGCGAGTTCCTTGCAGCGTCCGGAATTTATCAGCGCGTTTATGTACATATCAACATAATCGGAACCTGCGAAAGAATTCTCCGAAAGCACCGTGAGCGGTAGCAGGGGGTATACGGCCGGGCGCATATACGCCACGGCGTCATCGTAATTTCCCCTAAGGACTGCCGATTTTCCCCTGTTTAAATCCTTGTCGCGGACTCCCACTATAAAGGTGAATTTGTCCCTGGGTATCGGAATTTCCGCATTCGAAGAATCGAGGAAAACAAAAGAATCGGAATTTATCTCTTTTAAGCTTACGGGCGTTTCCCTTTTCGTTTTCGAGTCTATGAGAACGAGATTCGTTTTTTTGTCTTTGTAGTCGTCCACGTACGACCTATCTTCGTTTCCCGCCACCTTGGCCTTCGCATTGGACGGCGATTCAACCGCCGGCGCAACCGTTTGGGCCCGCAGACAGGAGACGGCGGATATCGCCAACGCGCACAGTAAAATCGTATATTTTTCCATACTATGTGAGAAGATTAGAGGGTGTCGTTTAAAATTTTTATTTCCCCGTATTCGGGGGACTTTTTATTGCCGGGATTCGAAAGAAATTCCGTACACAGTTGTTTCGCATCGTTTTTCTTGCCTTGCGAAGTCATTATCGGAACGGCGGCGGCGAGAGCCTTGCCCGTCCACTTGTAGCAATTTGAAAATCCCAAATAGCATCTGTCGTAATACATCAAGGCGTCGTCCGCCTTGCCGGAAGATTGCGATATTTTGCCGAGCTTATAAAGGGCCTCGGCATGGGCTTCACCGCGCCATATCGGCGAACGCAACACGAGTTCGTAACACTCCACTGCTTGGTCGCGCTTCCCCAATTTTGCAAGGGCGTCGCCCTTCAGAATCATGGCGTTTGCCGAGCGCACGTCCGAGGGATATTCGTCGGTAATACGGGTGTAGAGACCCAGGACCGAATCCCACGCCTTCTGCCGCTCCTCAAGCGCGGCGTGCGCAAACAGAATATCTATGGCGTACTGGTATTCGTCCCTGCCCATGGCTTCGGCAAATGCCTTGCGGGCGTGTTCGGGTCCGTACTTTTCGTTTATTTTGCCTATCCACACAAGAGTGCGCACCGACGCTTTTTTGAGGTCGTCGTCGTTGAACATCCTGTCAACCTTGACGGGTTTGCCTATGTTGTCGAGTCCCATCATGATTCTGTAGGAAAGAGTGTCGTTTTTTGAAGCGCGCGACCTTTCTAGGATATCCCCGAATACTTTTTCCGTACCCCCCTTCGGGTACTCCAATATCTGGGCCTCGTAATTTTCAAGCAGCGACTTGATCGGAGCCGTATTGGAAATCAGCTGTTTGTCGAATTTTTTGTCGCGCTTGAATTTTTCGTAAAGTCTTTTGTCGAGAAGCGGGTTGTCTTGAAAATAACGGTAGCGCTTTGCGGGAACGAAGACCATGTCGTTCAAAAGATTCTTATCGGAAAGCAGTTTTTTTAGAAAATCGACCGTGGCGTTGATTTTTCCGAAGTTGTCTTTGTACATGCGGTCGTAATCCAATATCATCTCGTCGACGCCGTCGTCCTTTGGGTTGGAGCCGTATTTTTCCACGGCCGACGCGTACAATTTCAGCGCGTCGGCGGGTCTGCTGAGGAGTTCGAGGGCTTTGGCTTTATTGTAGGACGCCTCGGAACATATTCCCTTCGGATACTTTTCGAGATAGCGGTCCATAAGGGCAATTTCATCCCCGTACCTATCGACATTATGCAACAAGCGGGCCCCCTGCATATAAGCGTTGTTTATGAACGCCTCGTTTTTTGTCTTTTGCTCGACATTGCCGTAATGTTTCATGGCGATGTCAACCTCGTTTACATTCGCGTAAATATCCCCGAGGAAGAATTCCACTTCGCCCAAAAGGGTGCTGTTCGGATATTTTTGCGCGAATTCTTCAAGGGTGTCGCGCGCAACGGGGAAATCGCTGGCGCCGAACGCCGCTATTCCGCAACGGTACATACCGTCCTCGGAATAGTCCCCAACGGGGAAGTCGTTTATCTGCTTCATGAATATCTTCTGGGCATTTGGGAAATCACCTTTTGCCATAAAGGCCATGCCCGTCCAGTAGATACAGGGTTCGGAAATCGAAGAATCGGGATACTTCTTCAAGTATTCGCCGAAGGTATCGATTATCTCGGAAAATTTCGATTGCTCAAGCCACGTCTTGCCCATGAGAAAGATAAAATTGGGCGAGTACGGCGGTTCGTCGTAATACTCCGAAACGAATGCTTTGGACAATGCAAAGAAGGAATCGTAGTCCTTTTTCCTTAAGTAATATTGCGCATCGTTAAATTTTACGTCTTTTTCGTAGCTGCCGTGGGGGAACTCCTTGAGATATTCCTGCCCAAGCTCGTACATGACGTCGAATTTCCCTATCTGGAAAGCCCCAACCATCGCGGCGTAATAAAAGTCTTCTATCGCCTGATGTTTGGGGAAATCCTTTATCATCTGCCAGTACGACCAAAAACTTTCGTAAATACGGTCCGTAAGAAGGTAATTGCGGGCGCTGCGGGCCATCAAATCGGCGTTGTAGGACGGCAGGGACTCGAATTGTTTGAGTTGGGCTTGAAGCATACCCGCCTGTTGTTTGAGATCCTCCGCTTCGGTGCTTCCGTGCGTTTTTGCGCGCTCTGCCAGCTTATTGGCTTTTTCGACAAAATTCTTAAAGTTGGAAACGATGGTATCTTTGTCCATCACCATGCTGTAAAAAAGCGACGCGTCGGAATACTTTTCATCCTTTACCAGGGCGTCTCCCGCCGTTAGTAGGGCGTAGTTCAAACCAAAATCGCACCTTGCCGGGGTGTTATGCGACAAATAGGGGAAATATTTCTTCGCCTCGTCGTAGTTCTTCTTATCGCACGCCGTCTGTATGATGGCGACCGCGGCAAGAACTTTGTCTTCAATGGTTTTGGACATTTCGAAAAGTTTGGCGAACCATTTTTCGCCCAAAGACCACTTTCGCTGGTTATAGAGGGTTATGGATATACGCTTGACGATATCGAGGCGTTCTCTGGCGGAAATTTTGTCCGCATAGGGGGGCGCCAACAGGATTTCCCGGGTTTTTATTGCCGTCTCGAAGTCGTTCAACTGCTCGTAGCACGTGGCCTTGGTTTTTATGGATGAGATTGCGAATTCGCTTCCGGGAAATTCGTTGATGACATTGTCGAAACCTTTTACGGCCTCCTGCAACAACTTGCCGCTGGGATTGTTCGCATATTCCTGAAGGTTGCCGTAGGCTTCAAAGTAGTAAAACTGCTCGAGGGTGGCCTTCAACGACGCGTCGTCCGAGTCCTTAAAGCGCTTTATAAGCTCGCGTATGTACGGGCGCGCCTCCAAATACTTCTGCTGTTCGACCAGGACCATCGCTTCCTTGCGCAACTCGGAAACGGCCATCGAAGCCGTTTCCTGGGCCCGCGTTGCGCCGATCGACAGGGCGGACATCAATACAACAGCCGCAAATATATTTTTTAGAGTGCGTAGTTCGTAAATCATATTAGTCTGCAGTAAAAAGTGGGGTGGTTGTACGGTCAAAATCCATTCGAACCAAGTTCGGGCAGATATATGGCGTGTTTGAACGAAATATTCAACAATAAAAAATTCGCTTTTTTACGGCTTCTTTTTCCAAGTTTTTGTCCGTTATAAATTGGGAAAAAAGAGTTGAAGAAAAACGGGACTCCTTGTAGGATTCCGCACTTTTGAATGGGGAAAATGAACCATGAATAATACTTCGCCTGAAAAACGGGGTCGTGTTGCGCGTACGAGAACCGGGGAGCCGCGGAAACTTATAAAGGGAGCCGACGTAATCGTAAAGTGTCTGGAAAACGAGGGCGTGGATACCGTGTTTGCGTATCCCGGAGGGTCCTCCATAGATCTCCACAACGCGTTTACTCGTTCAAAAAAAATAAGGGTCATACTTCCGCGGCACGAGCAAGGTTGCGGCTTTATGGCACAAGGGTACGCACGCTCCACGGGCAAGGTCGGCGTGTGCATGGCAACAAGCGGACCGGGCGCAATGAATTTGTTAACCGCCGTCTCCGACGCCTTTATGGACAGCGTGCCCATCGTGGCGATAACGGGGCAGGTGTTCCAGTCGCTCATAGGAAGAACGGCGTTCCAGGAAACCGACGTTTTTGGGATGACGTTGCCGGTTGTAAAACATAGTTACTTGGTTCTCGATGCGGAAACCCTCCCGCGGATAATAAAGGAGGCTTTTTTAATCGCCAAATCGGGACGTCCCGGACCCGTCGTAATAGACATTCCCAAAGACGTTCAACAAAAAATGATAGTCCCGAATTTTAACGAACGTCCCGACCTGCCCGGTCTCGCCTCCATACCGAAAGCTTCGGACGCGGAATTGATGCGACTGTTGGACATGGTTGCAAAATCCAGGAAACCGGTAATATACGCCGGAGGGGGGGTAATATCGGCAAACGCCAGCCGGTACTTGCGCGAATTCTCAGACATGTTCGGCATCCCCGTGGTCACAAGTCTCATGGGGATAGGGAGCGTCGATCCCCTTCAGAAAAAAAACCTGTATTGGTTCGGAATGCACGGAACTTTCGCAGGAAATACCGCCGTATTGAACTCGGATCTCCTAGTGGCGTTGGGTACACGTTTTTCCGACCGCGTAACCGGAGCGGTTGAAAAATTCGCCCCAAATGCAAAAATTGCCCATATAGATATCGACGCCGCGGAGCAAAATAAAAACGTGAGAATTCATTTGGGGATACACTCCGAAGTAAAATACGCGTTAAAACGCCTGATGGAGTTATCGCATTCCGCCAAGATCAAAAAACCGGACTTGTCCGATTGGATTGGGAAAATAACCTGTTATAAATCGAAAAAACCGTACCCTTTCGGGCATCGTTCAAGGCGCAACATAACCCCTCCGGACGCCATAAAAGCCCTGTACGAACTTTCAAAAGGGGAGGATATTATAATATCCACGGGCGTCGGGCAACACCAAATGTGGACTCCGCAAAATTTCATATTCGACAAACCACGAAGGTTTATAAGTTCGCTTGGTGCGGGAACAATGGGGTTCGGGTTACCCGCCGCCCTCGGAGTAAAGGTGGCCAACCCGTCGAAGATAGTCGTCGATATAGACGGCGACGGTTCTTTCCAGATGAATATACAGGAAATGGCAACAGCCGTTGCCGAAAAAATTCCCGTAAAAGTCATGCTGTTGAACAACCAATTTTTGGGCATGGTCATGCAATGGGAAGATATGCTTTACGGCGGCACGCGCGGGAATACGGTGCTATCTCTTGATCCCAACAATCTCGCCGGACCGGACAATATCGAAGCCGTATACCCCAACTACCGCAAGATAGCCGAGGGTTACGCGTGGGAAAGTGCGCGCGTGTATAAGAAGGAGGACCTGGTTTCCTCGATAAAAACCATGTTAAAAAGTCCCCGTCCGTATCTATTGGAAGTGGTTGTGGCGCACGACGAGCATGTGCTCCCGTTTATACCGCCGGGGAAATCCGCCCAAGATATAATAACGGAGTGCGAATCCTGTCCAAAATTCGGAGATTGCCGGATTCGGGACGCCGAGTAGTCCGGAGAGTTTCTACCCTGCAAAGCTTCGCGCCAACATCCTAAAAGGCAAAATATGCAAAAAGATACGTTCGTAACGATAAGGACAAACCGGGGGGATATTAAAGTAAAGCTCTATCCCGAAGCCGCGCCGAAGGCCTGTAAAAATTTCGTGGAATTGGCCAAGAAAGGATATTACAACGGAACAATATTCCATCGCGTAATCAGGGACTTTATGATACAGGGCGGAGATCCCACCGGCACCGGACGCGGAGGGGAATCCGCGTGGGGGGAACCCTTCGAGGACGAATGTTCTCCAAAACTGCGTTTCGACAAACCGGGACTCTTGGCCATGGCAAACGCCGGACCGGGAACGAACGGCAGTCAATTTTTCATAACGACAATTCCGACGGACTGGCTCAATATGCGCCACACAATATTCGGAGAAGTTGTTGAAGGATACGATACCGTTAAAAAGATAGAGGACTGCAAAACAGGGTATATGGATAGACCCGTCGAGGAGCAAAAAATCCTTTCCACGGAAGTATTGTACGAATAACCGCAGGCGGGATACAAAACGCGCATTGAAGTTGCCCGGTTGGATCGCGTTTCAATTAAAAACATTTTCCTACCTATGAGAAAAATATCCGCAACCCGCAACGCCGTAAAACACCTTGGAGCCGATACGGGAATGCGCAAACTCATCAGCAGATACGGGAACTTGTCTCGCAAATGCAATACGAACCTATTTGAAGCGTTATGCGAATCCATAATAGCCCAACAGATATCCACCAAGGCGTATGTATCGATAAAGGATAAACTTCTCGACAACGGAATATCGTTGAATATCCCAGATGTGCTTTCCACCAGGGCTTCAAGACTTAGGAAATGCTCCGTTCCACCGAGAAAAATAAAATGGATAAAATCGGCGGCTGCCAAATTCAAATCGGGGGAAATCGACGAAGGAAGGATCCGCGCCATGTCCGACTCCGATGCGGTTTTCGAGCTTATGAAACTCGACGGCGTGGGAAAGTGGACCGCCGAAATGCTTTTGATCTTTTCTTTCGGACGCGCTGATATTTTGAGCTACGGAGACTTCGGTATAAGAAAAGGCTTATGCACGCTGTACGGACTGGAGAATATAAACAGAAGGGACTTCGAAAAGTTCCGCAAAAAATTCAGTCCATACTGCACCATCGCCTCCCTATACCTATGGGCTCTCGCCGGGGATCTCCAACTTCCACGCAAACAAAAGAATTGCCATTCCTAACGCAATTCAAAATCCGTACGTCTGGTTTCGAATTTTCTCCGTCCGATTGCGGCAACCTGCCCATCTTAGCCCGGGGCATCATTCGACTTTTGTCGTTGTCGGAAAACCGCTTTCAAGCCGCACTACCGTAATTTCCGGGGGGCAGAGAAATCTGATAGGAACGCGGCTTGTGCCGAGTCCCCTATTGGTATAAAACACCCTTCCGTACAACTCCGCCAATCCCGAAACGTATTTGCGCGGGAGTGCGCAGTTTGTATACACGGCGCCGTAAAAAGGCAGGCATATTTGCCCCCCGTGCGTATGGCCGGAAAACGTTACCGACACTCTGTCCGGTATTTCCCTTACGACTCCCGGAGAATGGGACAAAAATATTATCGGACTTCCGTCCGGTATCCCAGATAGAGTCGGACCGTATGCATAACTTGAGGTAACGGGGTCAGCGATTCCCGCAATGTAAACGTCTCCGTATGGAGTAACTATTTTATCGTTTGAATTTACGAGCAGGCGGACACCCGCGGTAGACAGCATACGCTTGATTTTAGCGACACCGAAAAACACGTCGTGGTTGCCGAGAATGGAATATTTTCCGTATTTCGCCCTTACGCGCGAGAGCATGTTTGAGAGGATTCCGACATCCATCCGGGTCTGGAAAAACCTCCCGTTGACAAAATCCCCAAGAAAAACCACTATGTCGGGATCTTCCCTGTTGATGGCGTCAACCGCATTATTTATGCGCCAAACTTCAAACGGTCCGGCACCGGCATGGAAATCTCCCGCAAGTACGATTTTAAGCGGACTAAACTTATCGCTCCAATTGCGAGCCTTAATTGTTACACGGGTCGTCTCAAGCATGAGATATGGTTCCACAACGACCCCCCAAATCCATACGAAGACCAACCCGGCCAACAGGAAATATTTGACTTTTGCCGCTTTCAACACGTAGGAAAAAGCGCATACTCGTTGCGCGCAATCGACATGTCAATTTAAAACCAAACGGGAATACCGCAAAATATTTCGGAAAGGAAATGCCCCGCCAAGAGGGGGGGACGATATCTCGAATCAATTTTTTTCTTGCCCCAAACATGCCATATGTTTGACTTGCGAATCCAAGTCAGGAGAGGTGGCGGAGTGGCCGATCGCGCTGGTTTGCTAAACCGGTGTAGGGACTAATATCCCTACCGAGGGTTCGAATCCCTTCCTCTCCGCCAAGATTTTTGAGCGGGAAATTCCGGGTTTCATGGATCCCGGTTGAGTTGTGTTGGTATGTCCGCCCAAGCGGGTTTGTTGTCTTACAAACAACGCGGATTTTTCCGAAAACCGTCCCCGGCGTACTCCGCAACGGCGAAAAATTTTTTAAACCATGCAGAGCAAACAACACGTGGAATAGACAGTTATGCAACCGGAGGACAAAGAAATAACTATCCAAGAATTTAGGCGATTAATGGCGTGCGGAACTTATGTTGAGCAGACAAACAAACTGTTTAAGGCTTTTCATAAATTCAGCCAAAGGGCTTTAAATATAACGTCGGAAATAAACAATCGATACAACCCTCCGGAAAAGATAAGGGAGCTTTTTTCGGAACTGATAGAAAACGACGTGGACGAAACGTTTGTACTTTTTCCGCCGTTTTACACGGATTGCGGCGTAAATATAAAAATAGGGAAAAACGTATTTATAAACGCCTGTTGTAGATTTCAAGACCAGGGAGGCATTGAAATCGGCGACGGTTCCCTTGTGGGGCACAACACGACCATTGCGACGCTCAACCACGATCTCAACCCAAGTAAAAGACAAAATATAAAACCAAGCTCCGTTAAAATCGGCAAGAACGTCTGGATAGGTTCGGACTGCACAATCCTACCTGGCGTTGAAATCGGCGACGGCGCGGTAATCGGGGCGGGTTCGGTTGTTGCAAAAAACGTTCCGCCCGAAACGGTCGCGGTGGGCAATCCCGCAAGGGCGGTGAGAAAAATAGAACATTAAAAAAATAAACCGCATAGAAATATCGGCCAAGTCGGCTAAAAATTGAAAGTGTAGGAAACGTATATGAGAGAAATCAGCGGCACATACGCATCCGCAAAAATTTACGCAAACGAGATTTTTGACGGAGTGATAACGCAAACCCTAAATATTTGCAACCACCCGATTTTCGAAGGTTGTAAAATTCGTATTATGCCGGACTGCCATGAAGGGATGGGATGCACCATCGGGTTTAGTTCCGAACTACCCAAGAACGGGGAAATAATTCCCAATATTATCGGCGTCGACCAATCTTGCGGAATGTATGTCGTTAAACTCGAAGAATGCGGCTCTCCAAAAGAATTCGACAAATTGGACGGGGTAGTAAGGGAATACGTGCCGACGGGATCGGGAAAACGGAAAACGGTAAGTAAGCTGGTTCCCGAAGACCTTGTCCAGGCGGTGAAAAAGTACGACATCGACTGTTTGAAGCGCGACTACAACGACGACTTGCTTAAAATAGGCTCGCTCGGTTCGGGCAACCACTTCATATCGGTGGAAAAGGGGGAAAGCGGCACTTATTTGATCATACACAGCGGCAGCCGCGATTTCGGCAACAAAATGGCGGTGTATTTTCAAAAGTTGGCAATCGAAAAAAATTGCTACGGGGAAGACCGCATATTAAGGCAACTCTCCCCCCTAAAAGGGAAAGATGCGGAAGCGTATTTGGAATGCGCCAACGTCTGCAGGGATTACAGCCACTACAACAGGAAAATTATCGCCCGGGAAATTTTGGATAATATGGGCT
Source organism: uncultured Opitutales bacterium (assembly GCA_964564825.1). GTDB lineage: Bacteria > Verrucomicrobiota > Verrucomicrobiia > Opitutales > Intestinicryptomonadaceae > Merdousia. The sequence goes on along the minus strand of CAZMBN010000002.1, from coordinate 54,490 downwards.
GGACGGCGGTGGAAACTTTTGAAACCGTGCACAATTATATCGGCGAAGACCGGATTATAAGAAAGGGGGCAATTTCCGCCAAAAAGGACGAGAAAGTTTTAATTCCGATTAATATGGCGTACGGAAGTTTTATAGCCGTGGGAATGGGAAACGAAGATTGGAATAATTCCGCACCGCACGGTGCGGGAAGACTGTTTTCCCGTATGAAAGCAAAGGAAACTCTGACCATGGACGATTTTAAAAAATCCATGGAGGGAATACACAGTTGCTGTATTTCGGCCGCAACGCTCGACGAATCTCCGATGGCGTATAAAGACGGGGACGAAATCAAAGAATTAATTACGCCGACCGCCCGTATAGCCGACCATCTCAAACCGCTGTACAATTACAAGGCAAGCTAGCTCCGCCGGCTGCATCTTTCGCCAATTTGTGGTTGATATCGACCCGTTGCCTTGTAATTTGAGAACATGGCGAGGTTGAAAAGGATTGTTTGCGCCCTGTTGTGGTTTTGTTTCTGTTTCCTTGCTGGGACGGGTTTGATGATGAAGTTTTCCTTCGTAAAGGGTTTGGGACCCCAAAGCGTATTGGGATTTTCAAAACACGAGTGGGAAAATTTGCATCTGTACGCGGGGATTTTCATGCTTGTGATGGTAATTATCCACCTCATATCGGGAAGGACTTGGATATTAAAGGTGGGCGCTCAAAACAGAAAGTGGGCGGTTTTTCTTACGATTGCAATGGGAATTGCGGTGCTTCTCGCCCTTTCGTTGTCGCCGACAACGCTGCAGCCAAAATAGAACCGCACGGGGGAACGCGGGATACTTTACTCTTCCTGCCCTAGCCCGCCACATCGCAGAAAAATCCACCAACAACCCCCGAGTTCGCAAAAGACCCCCGTGCGGAAAATCGGGCGGATATTTCTCCCCAATCGCGATAGTTCAATAGGATTTTGCAAAGACCGCTCTAAATTTCGCCCGTTCGCCGGTAAATATGCAATTACCTTTGGGTTCCGCTCCGGAGAGGGGGATACATCTGACAGTCACCTTTAATTCGCGCCTGAGCATATCTTCTATCCCGTCGTTTCCGTTATAGTCGGCAACGGCGAACCCGCCGTGAATCTCGGGCTTCTTTTCGTTTTTAGGGGTAAAGAAAGCGTAAAAGTCGTCCTTGGAGGATATTTCAACGGTATTTTCATTCTTATACTCTTTCGCACGGGCAAAAAGTCCGTCTTGTATGGATTGCAACACAAGCGGTAAGTCGTCCAGGAATTTTGTCCGCGTGTATGCGAACTTTTCGCCCGTATCGCGACGGGCAATATAGAGCGAGCCGGCGGAAATATCGCGCGGACCGATTTCCACCCTGACGGGAACGCCTTTTTTTATCCAACTCCACACCTTTTCACCTCCGCGCAAATCCTTCGAATCCACTTCAACCCTTATTTCGGAACCGCAATATTTCTTTTGGAAAATATCGCGTTTGAGCGCTTCGCAATATTTCAAAACGTTTTCCTTTTCCGCTTCGTTATGAAGGACGGGCAAAATAACAACGTGCAACGGCGCCAGTTTCGGGGGGAGAACCAAGCCATCATCGTCGGAGTGGGTCATAACCATGCCTCCCACAAGTCTGGTTGAAACACCCCAGCTAGTAGTCCAAGCGTATTCTTGCGTTCCCGACTCCGACAAATATCTTATGTTGCTCGCTCTGGAAAAATTCTGGCCCAAGAAATGCGAAGTTCCCGCCTGAAGCGCCTTTCTGTCCTGCATCATGGCTTCTATGCAATAGGTGTCGACCGCTCCCGGGAATTTTTCACCGTCGGTCTTTTTTCCGCAGACAACGGGCATAGCCATCCAATTTTGGGCAAAATCCTCGTAAACGGAGAGCATTTTAAGCGTTTCAATTTCAGCCTCTTCGCGCGTAGCGTGTGCGGTGTGCCCCTCTTGCCATAAAAATTCCGACGTGCGCAAAAACAACCTTGTGCGCATCTCCCATCTAACGACGTTTGCCCACTGGTTTATCAGCAGGGGCAAGTCCCTGTACGACTGCACCCAGCGGGAATACATCTCCCCGATTATGGTCTCCGACGTCGGACGCACTATCAACGGTTCCTCGAGCGGAGACGACGGCACGAGCTTTCCCCCTTCTCCGAGTTCCAGCTTCGAATGGGTGACAACCGCACACTCTTTGGCAAATCCCTCCACGTGCTCCGCCTCTTTCTCCAAATAACCGACTGGAATAAAAAGCGGGAAGTAGGCGTTTGTATGTCCCGTATCCTTAAACATTTTATCGAGGCTTTTTTGCATATTTTCCCAAAGGGAATACCCCCATGGTTTTATCACCATACAACCCCGAACGGGGCTGTTTTCCGCCAGATCCGCGGCCTTTACCACTTGCTGGTACCACTCGGGATAATCCTGCGCCCTTGTTGGTTCTATTGCGCTTTTTCTTTGCTTCGCCATATGTAAAATTTTCGTAGAATTTAGGGTGGATGGAAAATGCTTCAAGAATATAGTTTGTTCACCTCCGGCACCACAACTTCTTCGATATTTTTCGAGGTGAAACGCACGATTCTTGAAACTGGTATAGCATCCCGAAAATTGCGTCCGTAGGATTTCGAGACTATCCTGGAATCCAAAATGTACAAGACCCCGCGGTCGGTAGAACTTCTTATAAGCCGCCCCATACCCTGTCTGAACTTTATCAAAGCCGCCGGGAGCGATATTTTTGCAAAAGGATTGTCCCCCGCCGATTGCACGCGTTCCATTCTCGCCTCCACGAGAGGATGGGATATATTCTCAAACGGAAGGCGCGTTATTATAACTTGGGACAAAGCGTCGCCGGGTACGTCTATACCCGTCCAAAAAGTGTCGGTTCCAAGAAGAACGGCATTGCCTGCGTTCGAAAAGGTCCCTACCGTCTCGCCGCGTGAAAGACGCCCCTGCACTATCACTCGTCTGCCGTTCAATAGTTTCGATTTAAAAAGGTGCTCCGCCGTCGCGTTCATGTCCGAACGGCTCGTGAACAGAACCAACGTCCCCCCCCTCGTTAAGGAACACAGCTTCTCGATTACCGAAGAAAGTCCGCGTGCATCGAGTTTTTTCGTCAATTTATCGGGTTCCGGGGAGTCTATTTCCACAAAGACACGCATGTTTTTTTCGTAATTAAACGGGGAGGCGAACACGCAACACTGCGCGCATTCCGCCCCAACGCGTTCGGCGAAATCCCCCATTCCCGACGGGGTTGCGAGCGTTGCGCTTGTCATCACGACGGGCGACGCGCGAGAGAACAGAAACCTGCGCAGAATATCGGAAACGTCAACGGGCGCGGAATTTACCCTAACCGTACGCCCGTTGCGCTCAAGCCAATAAACACTGTTTTTATCGCTCAAAAACAGACATTCCTCGAGGGAATTTTTCACTCCCAAAACCGTGCGCTTATAGTCGCGTATTTCGGAGGACAACTCCTCGGACTTTGCATTTTGGGCGAAAGAATCCAACAAAGACGCCAAAGCTTCAAGTTTTGCGGGAAGATCGGAATCCGTCCAAGACTCGGAAGAAAGCCTTACCGTATCGCGTTCGGCAAGGTAGTTTTCCCTAATGCGCGAAAAAAAATCTTCGGAAACGGAGAGAACATCCGCCACGAGGGAACGGTCGACTTGCTCGGCCATTCCGTCCCTGGTTATCAATCCTCGGTTCTTCGAGGGGTCGTATATACGCCGTATCTGGCGGGCTATCCCCGCGTTGGAAAGCGATATTCCGAAGGCTTCGGATGCGCAGTCGGGGACAAGATGGGCTTCGTCTACAACGAGCATGTCGTCGGGGAAGAGCACTCCCCTGCCGTTTTCGTCCACTCCAAATCCGGCGTTTAAAAGGGAAAACAGAAGGCTGTGGTTGAGTATTACAATATCGGCACCCGCCACGTTTTTACGGGCGTTTTGGTAGAAACAGAGCCCGTCCGAGCAGTTTTTGGGGGAGCATGAAGAGGAATCCGCGCACACCCAACTCCATACATCCGAATCGGGGGGGGGATTGAGTTCGTCCACAAGTCCCGTGGAAGTCGCCACCGCCCATGCGGCTATCCTATCCAATTCGTCGGCTTCCGGCGTATTAAAAAGCGTTTTGCGCTCCGCGAGGGCGCGTTTAAGTCGGCCCGGACACAGGTAATTGGCGCGCCCTAAAAGTATGGATTCCTTAAAAGAGGAACAACCCGACAACGATTCGCAGGAGGAAAACATCAGCCTAATTCTCGGCAAATCCCTCTCCAATATCTGGCGTTGCAAAGCAATGGTGTGCGTAGATACGACAAGCTGTCTATTAAACCGCACAGCCGCTATTATGCCGGGAACCAAATACGCCATACTTTTACCCACGCCGGTTCCCGCTTCAAACAAAAGCGGAGAATTTGCAACCATGGACTGGGCGCAATATAGCGCCATTTTTTCCTGCTCGGGTCTGTGTTCAAAATTCGGCAGAACCGACGCGTAGCCGTCCCTGCAAAATATTTTTTCGCAGAGGGAGGGAAGATCGAATTTACCGGTATCGCCAGACAGCTGCACTTAGACCTTCGTTTTCCTGCGGAAGTTGAACGCATGTTTCATCTCCCTAAAAATCCCGCAGGGAGTGCCAAATATGTCCCTCACCACACTGGGTTCGTAACCGCTGTGAAGCATACAATCTTTGCATTCGGACCGGTTTCCGTTTTTACCCAAACCGTATTTTGTTATCTCCGACATCAGTTCCGCAAATGTTTCGCAGTAACCGTCGTTTATCAAATAACACGGCTTTTGCCACCCCATTATCGAATACGTGGGGTTCCCCCATGGAGTACAGTCGTAATCTTCCTCTCCCATTAAAAAAGCGAGAAATCCCGACGAATGGTTGAATACCCACGTCTTCTTTGGATTGCCCAGTATTTTTTTAAACAACTCCACGGTCCTTTTCCTCTCCAGAAATATGTCCCGATTCGGAGCTTTGCCGTACGGGAATCCCGGTGATATCATCATGCCTTCCACTCCCAAAGACATGGCTTCGTCGAAAAAACGGCGGACTTCGCCAGGGTCGGCATCGTTAAACACCGTCGTATTCGTGGTAACCCTAAAACCCCGTCTTACGGCTTCTTTTATCCCCCTAACGGCGGTGTCGTACGCGCCTTCCCTATTTACGGATTTGTCGTGCATACGGCGTGTACCGTCCAAGTGTATCCCTAACGACAAGTACCTACTCGGCTCGTAGTTATCTATCTTTGTCAAGAGTATTTGGGCGTTTGTACACATGTAGACGTACTTTTTGCGCGCAATAAAACCTTTTATCATCTCAGACATCTCTGGGTGCAACAACGGCTCACCTCCGGCGATACTCACAACCGGAGCGCCACACTCTTCGACGGCCGACCATGCTTTTTCCTTGGGCATGCGCATATCCAATATGTTTTTCGGATACTGTATTTTCCCGCAACCGGAACACGCGAGGTTGCATTGAAACAAAGGTTCCAGCATGAGAACGAGCGGATAACGCTTAACTCCTTTAAGGGCGTTTCCAACGGCGTATTTTGCCACTTTTACAACTTGCGATACGGGAACTGCCATAAACGATATAATTCCATGCAAACTTAAAAGCCACACAGCATGTATTCGGACAAAGCTTCTTCAACCCTTTTTTACGGTCGATGCAAAAAAGCTTGCAAGAAAACAAGCATGTGCCAGCATGAATCCCTATGTTGGGAGTCCGGTCGTTTCAATGTAAACACTAAAATATATAATATTTTTATTATGAACAAATTAAATACATTAAGGATTTTCGCATTAACAATATGCCTCGCGTCTGCGCCAACTTTTGCCATAGCCGAAATTCTGAGTTTGGCGAACGGGGACAAAATTACGGGTAAAATCAAAACATCGAACGACCAGCAAATAGTGCTGGAATCGCCTTACGGCGATCTCACAATACCGCGCGCGTCGATCCTCGAACTTTTGAACGATGCAACACCTGCGCAGCAGGCGGGTGAAAAACAGACCGCCGAAGAATCCAAGGCGAAAGAATCCGAACCGGCAACGGAAAGTTCCGTTGAACAGGCTCCGGAGGAATCCGAACCACAATGGATTACCGACTATCGCAATTTCATAAAGGATACGTTGCCGGAAGGCTGGCAATTCAAACTCCGCGGGGGAATCGAGTATCGCGAGACGACCTCTTCCGTCAATTCTTTCTATGCGGCGCTTGACGTCGAAAAGAAATGGGAACTCGACCATTTCTCCGCAACGGCGTACTACAACTACACAACCGAAACCAGTGTCGACAATGTAAAAAGCACAACCCTAGACAAATACGGTTTCGATTCGGCGTTCAGACACGATTTCGAAAACGGCAGTACTTGGTATGTTCAAAATCTTCTCTCCTATAAGCGCGATGTGGTGCAGGAGATAAGGGATCAAGTCGACGAGGCCGTAACTTTCGGCCGCCGTTTCGATATTAAACGCTACAATCTCACGATAAACATAGGTCCGGGTCCTGCCGTCCGCTACATAAACGCGGCGAATTACGACACCAAGTGGGTTTGCATGGCGGTTCTACAAGAGGACATCTCGTGGAAAATATCGAAGATATTTACGTTCGAGCAAAACGGATATTTGGGATTCAACGTAGAGGATCCCGACGAATACTCGGCGTACATAAAACTTGCGCTTATTGCAAATGTAACCGAAGTTATGGATATCGCCCTGCGTTACTCTTACGACTACAACGCCGTCAATTCCGACAGCGCGCAAAAATCGGAACAAAGTTTGATTCTTTCCTTCGAATTTCCCTTCAATTGGAAGGATTAAAGACACCGCAATATTAACGATAACTCCAAAAGACGCGGAAAAAAAGTATGAAAAAACCTATAAAAATAGCGGTAACCGGAGCGGCCGGCCACATCGGATACGCCCTCCTATTTCGCATAGCAAGCGGAGGGGTATTCGGCCACGATCAACCGGTTGAACTGCAACTAATCGAAATAGAACCGGGAATGAAAGCTCTTAACGGAGTAAAAATGGAGCTTGACGACTGCGCATTTCCCCTACTAAACAGGATTGTGACGACTTCGGACCCCGACGAGGGTTTTGCCGGAGTAAACTGGGCTCTACTAGTGGGAAGCGTGCCCCGCAAACAGGGAATGGAGCGCTCCGATCTTTTGGGAATAAACGGCAAAATATTTGTTGGACAAGGTCAAGCTATAGCAAAAAACGCATCCGACGACGTCCGGGTGCTTGTCATAGGCAACCCGTGCAACACCAACTGCTACATAGCCATGAAGAACGCTTCCGGCATACCCTCAAACCGTTGGTTTGCAATGACGCGCCTCGATGAAAACCGGGCGAAATACCAGCTTGCAAACAAAGCCGGCGTACACGTAAACGAAGTTTCAAATATGACAATTTGGGGAAATCACTCGTCCACCCAGTATCCCGACTTTTACAACGCCAAAATATCCGGCAAACCTGTTATGGAGGTGGTGAAAGACGAAGCGTGGCTGAAGAACGATTTTATCCCGATAGTGCAAAAAAGAGGAGCCTCCATAATAGAGGCCAGGGGACTTTCAAGTGCGGCAAGCGCGGCCAACGCGGCATTGGACACCGTTAAAAGCCTTATAACACCCACGTCCGAAGGAGATTGGTTCAGCGTAGGCGTTTGTTCGGATGGCAGCTACGGCACTCCGAAAGGTGTCATAACATCCCTGCCCGTACGCTCAAACGGAAACGATTGGGAGATTGTCCAAGGTTTGGAAATCAATGAATTTTCCAAGAAAAAAATAATGGAGACAAACAACGAGCTCCTTGACGAAATACGTTTAAGCGGAGTATAACCGGTTGTCTTTCGCTTTTTAAAAAGTCTTCCTGTTTTCGGGTAGACTTTTTTTTATGGGATTCGACGCCCGTCCCGACGGTTGTTTTTCAACGGTTTTCGTATCCATATCGAAGGGTTACCGTCCGCCGCATTTGCAAAGCCTTATGTAAAATCTGTAGAGAACGGAAGGTGGCTCATCAAGCGTGCCGCGACTGGTTTGATATAAAATGCGAACGCGGAACCGCGCGGGCGCCTTAGATGGCTAATTTTCCGCAAGTAGGTTTTCAGACCTAAAAATAATCGTGGACATTGGAGGGAGCTCAACCATAGCTCCGATTTTTCTTCCGTTGATATCCAAGTTGTCGGCAACAATAAAGCCGTTGTTTCCCGCTCCTCCGCCGCCGTAGCACGAGGCGTCGGAATTAAATACTTCCTTCCATTTTCCCCTCCACGGAAGCCATATTCCGTATCCGGAACGCCCGACGGGGGTAAAGTTACTTACAACGGCGTAGGCGATTTTCCCGTTTTTGCAAAAACGCAAGAAAGAGAATACGCTAACATTGGCGTCGTCGGCGTTAATCCATTCAAAACCCGCGGGATTAAAATCGTTTTCCGCCAATCCTTTATCCTTTAGGTACAATCCCGCCACATCCCGCACGGCCGCCTGCACTCCCCGGTGCTCTCCGTATTGCAGCAACGACCACTCCAATGATTCATTGTACCGCCACTCGTGCCCCTGCGCTATTTCGGCGCCCATGAAGAGGGTCTTTTTCCCCGGCCAAAACCACATATATGCATACAGGGCGCGCAGGTTTGCAATCTTATCCCCCCAATACGCGCCGCCCATTTTTCCCACCATGGGACTTTTGCCATGAACGACTTCGTCGTGCGAATACACCAACATGAATTTTTCCGTAAACTGGTACATGGAGGGGAATGTCATTTTATCGTGATGGTATTTCCTGTTGATTGGATCCTCTTTAAAGTAATCAAGGGTGTCGTGCATCCACCCCAGATTCCACTTGAAATCAAACCCCAATCCACCGTCCGACACCGGGCGGGTTACGCCCTCGAAAGTGGTGCTTTCCTCGGCTATCATGAGCGCTCCACGGAATTCGCCGTGGACCACATTGTTCGTATGTCTTAAGAACTCTATGGCTTCCAAGTTTTCGTTTCCTCCGTACCTGTTAGAAACGGAAACGGTTCTCGAAAAATCGAGGTACAACATGGAAGCCACCGCGTCAACGCGCAAACCGTCAACATGGAATCTGTCGAACCATGCAAGCGCGCTGCCCATAAGGAAATTGGATACTTCCATACGTCCGTAATTAAAACATAGGGTTCCCCAGTCCAAATTTTCTTTAAGACGGGGATCTTCATGTTCGTAGAGACAGGAACCATCGTAACCCGCCAATGCAAAAGAATCGCGGGGGAAATGGGCCGGTACCCAATCCATAATTACGCCTATGCCGTTCTTATGGAGAATATCGACCATCTCCATAAATTGTTGTGGAGTACCGTAACGCTGGGTGGGGGCGTAAAAACCCGTGACTTGGTAACCCCACGAACCCTCGAACGGATACTCGGCAAGCGGCATAAATTCCACATGGGTAAAGTTCATTTCTTTGCAATAACCGGCCAACTGCGCGCCGATTTCGGCGTAATTTAGAGGCCTGTATCCATCTTCCGGAACGCGTTTCCACGACCCCAAATGAACCTCATATACGGATACGGGCGTCTTTGACCAATCAGTTTTCCCCCTCGTTGCGATCCATTCTTCGTCCCCCCATTCGTAACCCGACAAATCCCACACGACGGAACTATTGTAGGGAGGCGGTTCAAACCGCACGGCGTAGGGATCCACCTTTAAAAACGGAGTATCGTTATTTGCGGCAAGTATTTCATATTTATATTTGCACCCTTGGGAGACCTCCGGAATAAAGATCTCCCAAATTCCCGACGACCCCAACGGCCTCATTTGATGGTATCTGCCGTCCCAGTTATTGAAGTCGCCGACAACGCTGACACGGCGAGCAGTTGGAGCCCATACGGAAAAAGACGATCCCGAAATCCCGTCTACAATCCGCAAATGAGAACCAAGTTTCTCGTATATTTTGCGGTCGTCGCCCTTGGCAATAAGATACAAATCGGTCTCCCCTATGGTCGGATCAAAGGAATACGGATCGTGAAATTGTATTATTTCCCCGTTATAGCGCCGTATGCGAAATTTGTAGGGGAAAGTTTTCCTCAAACCTTTCAAAAAAATTTCGAAAAACCCGGACTCGTCGAGTTTTTTCATCGTAAGCCCATTCTTCGTCCCGTCCCGAAGGTCCACCAGCTGGCAAAATTTCGCGTCGTTTAAATACGCCCTAACAACTATCCCTCCCCTGCATTTGTGCATTCCGAGGTATTTGTGCGCAACGGCATTTTTCGCACCCGTTATATCGTCGAGTTCCCTCTTGCTGATAATCATAAAATGAATTAACCGGAGGCTACCACGTAGGTTTCCTTAACGACAACGGCGGCGACAACAATTCCGAGACAATTACCGCGCGCTTAAGAGAATCCGCATCGTCAAAAATTGCGCAGGTTTTTCCAACCCGATCCGCTATTTCATAGCAGTCGGCATTTTCCGGACAACCGTATGCGGATAGATTCTGTTGTTGAACGGATACGGTTTCGCGACCGTTCAACTTCTCCGTTTTGCGGTAAATATCAGTGTCTTTACCGCGAACCGCGGACTTAAAAACGTCCGCATTCTCGCCACTTGGAGACTCCCCGGATTCGTCGACGTTGAAAATTTGATTTACGGGGATTCCGGATTTCCTCCCTACGACTTCGGATCCTATATCGGAATCGGCGGCGGCATACTCCGCATCGATTTTATCCAAGCCGGATTTCAGCGGATTTGCGCGTCGTTTCATCTCTTCGACCATACGGCGGGCGGCCTCAAAATCATCGTCGGACAACTCGTGGCGCGATGCGCCGCGGGCATTCTTCATTAAGTCGTCGCTAGTTTTTTTATCCAATTCGACCGTCACGTTCTTAACGACGCAAACGACTGCGTAGAACGCGGCAAACACAATCAACATTATAACTCCGCTACCCATTAAAAGATCCTCAATGTAAATTGTGAGGACATACACAGTTGCATTTTAAGCTATTTTTTCGGTTTGTCTCCGGATATGCTCTCCCTCATGGAAGTGTCGGCCTGAATATTCTGAAGTCTGTAATAATCCATAAATCCCATTTTGCCATTTCGGAGAGATTCCGCCAGCGCCAGGGGAACTTGAGATTCGGCTTCCACGACTTTGGCCTTCATATCTTCAACTTTGGCCTTCATCTCCTGTTCCAATGCAACAGCGGCGGCGCGGCGTATCTCCGCCTGTGCCTGCGCCATGTTTTTATTCGCCATAGCCTGAGCCTCCTGAAGTTTGGCTCCCACATTTTCCCCGACATCGACATCTGCTATATCTATCGACAATATTTCGTAAGCCGTCCCAGAGTCCAATCCGCGTTCCAACACCACTTTCGATATGCGATCGGGGTGCTCCAAAACAAATTTGTACGTGTCCGCCGAACCTATTGTTGTTACAATACCCTCCCCGACACGGGCTATAATTGTTTCTTCTTGAGCTCCCCCGACAAAACGTTCGAGGTTTGTCCTAACTGTCACCCGCGCACGGACTTTTACTTGTATACCGTCCTTCGCCACGCCGTCTATGGACTTCCGTCCGACATTCGGATTGGGACAATCTATAACCTTCGGATTTATGGATGTGCGCACGGCCTCGCCCACGGTCTTTGCCGTCCCCTTTGTTGCGAGGTCTATCGCACAAGCTTGTTTCCACGATAGAGCCATACCGGCTTTTTCCGCGGCAATCAACGCCTGTATAGTGGGGATCAAATGTCCCTCAGCCAGATAGTGCTCTTCGAGTTCGTTTATGGTCAGGTGCAATCCGGCCTTAACCGCCATAATACGGCTGTTCACTATCATTTCGTAAGGGACGCCTCTCAACCGCATAGCGAGCAAAGTCAACATGCTTACTGGCGCACCCGCAAGAAGAGCTTTCAACCACGTATTTATGAAGGACACCACGACGATCAGCGCAACTACCGCGGCTATCGCCAAGATGATGAATGCTATTGTCATTACCGCCATATATTTCCTTTTTTTCGTTAAATTTTTCAACTTTGAGCACAAACGAATCCGCCCCTACAACTTTTATGCTGTCCCCTTTTTCAATATGCAAAGATTCGCACCGGGCGTCATAACTCGCACCGCCTATTTCGACTTTGCCGGTAGGTACCATTATAGTTAGCGCAACACCCGTACGGCCGATCATTGAAGCGTTGTCAACGCATGGAACGCGTCCGTCTTGGGAAGTATTTAAATACATCTTCTTCCCAACGGACATTTTGGGCACAACCCACAACCATACGGCAAAAGCCGAAAAAGCGAGAAAAATCGATACTGCGGACGAAACAACCGCTCCTAAAATTCCGTATTCGACGCCGGAAATCCATACGGCGCATATACATAAAACCGCCCCCGCAAAACCGCATACCCCTCCCGGTGCAAAGGTTTCGATAAAAAAGAGCAAAGCTCCCAGGCTGAGGAACAATATTACGACCGCCATAATCGTTATTCGCAGGGTCAATCTAACTTTTTCACCAAAAAATTAAAATCTTTTTTTGATACAATTTTAACCCTCCCGCCCTTCGCTATGGTTCCAAAAAGCGACTGCGCCTCCACCAATTTCCCGTCGACCCTCACTACTCCGGACGGAACGAGGTCGGAGACGCACTCTCCCACGGCTCCCAAGATGTCGTCTTTTCCACACGGTTCGGAATTTTCCGCGTGTACCGCTGATCCGTGAGAATCTTTCGACACCGCGGTTTGGTCGAGAACGAGTCGGTCCCAAAACGAACCCTTTCGCAAAAATGAACCAAGCAGCGCCACGCCCGCAATCGAGATTAAAACACCCACCCCAACCTGCGTCATTCCCGCGTAGACGCCTTCCAAGTTGTAATTCCATCCCTTTTCAGGCCAGATGTCAGATAAAGCCCAGACAAGCGAAGCAAGAACCGCCAGCGCACCGACCATTGAAGGCAACATTAATCCAGGGAAAAAAAGGAGCTCAAGGGATATTAAGGATAATCCGAAAATAAACAACAGTATGGGTTCGTACCCCGCCAGCCCCGACAATCGCGCCCCGAAAAACGCCGACAACAAAAGTCCGACTCCCAGCGCCCCCAAGACTCCAAAAGCCCCGCTCTTTATCTCCATAAACAGCAAAAGTAAACCTCCGCCTATAAGCAGGGGAGAGATCACGGCAAAATAATTAGACAACTTGTCCGCCCACGTAATTCGAATATTGTAAAGTTTCTTGTGGCCTTCCCCAAGTTTTTTAACAAGTTCGTCGAGATTTGCGCAAATTCCGTCCGACAACAACGGGCGTCCGTCAAACAATTCGCAAGCCTCCCTTGCCGTAAGACTCAACAATTCGCCTTTTTTTTTCAATATCTTCGTTCCCAATCTCAACTCGAAATCGGGATCGTTCATTGCCCGCTGAACATTCGCCCTACGGGTATCGCCGCTGTTTGCGGCCCTCACTTTGGCCGCCATGTAAGAGGTAATTTTCCTGCGCATGGATTCGTCTATATCGCCGCCCGTTGCCGAAACCGCTTCGGCGGCCCCCATAACACCTTCCGGCGAAAAGAATATTTTGTCGCAGGAGATTGCTATGAACGATCCCGCACTTACCGCGTCGGAATTTACGTAACAAACAGTCTGTCCCTTGAAATTTTTCAAAGCCCTCATTATTTCAAGAGTGCTTTCCAAATCCCCTCCCGGAGTATTTAGGTCGACAACGAGAAATTTTGCATTCGTCCCGTTGGCCTCCCTTACCGCACGCCTAATTATCGACACTTGCGGAGTGGATATGGCGCCGTCTATCCTAACCGCGCAAATTCTGTCCAACTCACCATCGGATACGCTACCGGTCTGGACTCCTTCCGCCGTCGGTGAACACAGCGAAATAAACAATGCAACAGCAAACCACACGAGGGCATTGTTGCATATACTTGGGGATATTAAAGTATTTTTCATAAAAAATTGAACCAACACGCAATGAAGGAATAACGCCGTGAATTCCCGCCGTTTGCCGACTCTCCCCATAGTCGCAATTATTTTCATTTAGAGAGGGAAAGGATACGGTTCCCCACTCAATCGACAAAAAACATAAATAAAGCGCAAAACAAAAGTACGACGCCCGTTGCGGCATCGCCCCATAGGGATATCTCCGGTTTTCTTAAGTTAATAAAACCCGCGCCAATCCACATCAGACAAACAAGCGCCAACATCGCCGTTATAGTCGCTCCGGAAAATACCGCGGCAATCGCCATTGTTGAAATCCAATCGAGATGGGAGGATGGATATACCAACAATGGAGCCAACATTTCGCACGGACCCAAAATAAAGATGGCAAACAACGCCAAAAACGTCGGTTCGCGCAAAATGGAGCGGTCTTTTCCTCCAATCAAACTACCATCGCTCGTAATCCAGCGGTTTATCCGGTGCGATGGGCGATGGGTTAAAGCCTTGTACAATCCGCAAGCAAGGTAAGCGGAAGCAAAAATAAAAAATAAACACTTTGCAACACTCCCACTATCGTATTGAAAACGCTCCACGAAACCTACGCCGAGCCCTACCATAATTCCCGCAAGTCCGAGGATAAACGACGACAACACGTGCGCAATTCCGCATACAAAAACCGCCATAAGCGTCTTCGGCAACGACCATCCCCTGGATTTTCCTACGGCTACAAAAGGCAAATAATGCCCCGGGACCGCGGCCGTGTGAACCAATCCTACGACGGCGGCGACCGCCACAAGCATTGCCGTTGACGGAACCTCATCCATGAGCCGACATGTTTATGAGATGCGCCGAATATGCCGCTCCAAAGCCGTTGTCGATGTTTACAACACTCACACCGTTGGCGCAACTGTTGAGCATCGCCAACAGTGCGGACAATCCGCGGAAATTCGCCCCGTAACCCTCCGAGGTAGGAACGGCTATTACCGGAACCCTAACCAGACCGGCAACCACGCTGGCGAGGGCTCCTTCCATGCCGGCCACGGCTATCACTACCCTCGCCTTCCGTATTTCGTCGATTTTTGAAACCAATCTGTGAAGCCCCGCCACGCCGCAATCGTAAAAACATTCGACTTTGCTGCCAAAAAACTCGGCGCATACACGGGACTCTTCGGCAACCGGCATATCCGAGGTTCCCGCGCTCAGAAGGGCTATTCCGCCCCTTAGGGAACGGGGCTTTCCATGGGATACGCGCACCGACGCCGTTCTGGCGAGGGTGTTTATCTCCGCTTCCGGATAGGCGGATTTAATCGACTGCATGGCTTTCGTCGATAGTCTTGTAGCCAATACGTCGTTTTCATTTTTCAGCAGGGTTTCGGCAATTTCCAAAATCTGTTCAACGGTCTTACCCTCTCCATATATAACCTCTCCGTAGCCGGTCCTAACCCGTCTGTCCAAATCTATTTTTGTATGGGTTATATCTGCAAAAGAAATATCGGACAACTCGTTGCGGGCCTCCGATGCGGAGAGCTCGCCGCGCTCAACTTTTAGCAGTATTTCGTCAAGCTTTTTCATTCATTGATCCTTTTGAATATCCCTCCAAATCAAGCAAAACGCGTTCAAAACCGAAATCCTTAATTTTTTTTATTATCGTGGAAATGTCGCTTCGGACGGCAAAGGAACGCACACTGGACGGTTCCAACTCTATGCGGGCGGTTCTGCCGTCCGTGCGAAGCCGTACAAGGGAATATCCCAATTCGCGCAAATAGCGTTCCGCGTCGTCGATATTCGAAAGCAGAGTCCTATCTACGTGCACTCCGTGTTTTATGCGGGTCAGAAGACAGGCGTTTGCCGGAAATTCGGCGTTTTCCAGGGAAAACGCCCTTGCAACGGAACGTACGTCGGCTTTTGTAAATCCGCATTCCGCAAGAGGACTGTAGATTCCAAGCTCCCGCAGGGCCCGGACTCCTGGTCTATAATCCGATATGTCGTCGGCATTTCCCCCGTCAGCAATACATTTGAAACCGCGCTGCGCCGCCTCCCTTATAATTTCCGAAAACAAAG
>CAZMBN010000002.1:14248-38409 GCA_964564825.1 uncultured Opitutales bacterium | reverse complement strand
GCAATACATTTGAAACCGCGCTGCGCCGCCTCCCTTATAATTTCCGAAAACAAAGCCTTTTTGCACAAATAACACCTCCGGGGAGGATTGTCAAAAATCGCATGCGGAATATCCAAAGTTATTTCCACAAAATCCACTCCAAAACGCGAAGCAACGGTGCGCGCGCGCTCCGTCTCCTCACCGGAAACATACGGTGTCCTTAAAGTGAAGGCCAAAAGCCTGTCCGACGGCATAAATGAAGAAGCGAAGGCGACCAATGTCGAACTATCTACGCCGCCCGACAACGCCACAGCCAAATTTTCCCGGCTCTCAATCCACCGCTTTAGTATTTCTTCTTTTGAATTCATCCAATGCGAATTTAGAGATTTCCCCAAAGTTTGAAGACGATTTCAACGCTATTTCGGCTATATCGTCGGCCTCCGCCTTTACCCGTAGGGTACCGCCAAAACTTGACGTCTTAAACGATATTTTACCTCTCGGAGTTTCCATGGTCGTCACTTTGCGATCGAGTTCAATTCTGTCAATCTCGTATATTTTCAATCCGAGGGTCGTTGAATTTTTAAAAAAGTTTTGAGCCACAACTTCCCTATCCAAAATTTTGCAAAGCGCCGAAATTTTAAAGGCAGACCTTCCCTTCTTCATCACGATCGATTCCGTCCAGACGTCGAGCGCGCCGACATTAAAAAGCGATTCGCATAAATAGGCCTGTTCCTCACCCGTCATATCGTCGATATTGGCGCTCACCACGCACATTTTGGAACTCTTGCAACAATTCCGCGGACAATCCGTATCGTAGAGCATAACCCGCAACACGTTCGGAAGTTTTTTGCAATCGCGATGTCCGATTCCTGTTCCGCATGCGAGCAAACGTCCGGATATCGGAGCATTGAATTCCTTTGCAAGGGTTGCTATTATGGCCGCCCCGGTGGGAGTTGTGCACTCATGGTCGGTTCCGTTTAATTTTGAGGGGAATATTTTCGCCAACTCTACGGTTGCGGGTGCCGGCACGGGAATAACTCCATGGGAGCATTCGACTGTTCCGGATCCCAGTTCAACCGAGGACGAACGAACTTCGTCGATTTCAAGCAACTCCAGGCATATTGCACACCCGACGATGTCTATGATGGAATCTACGGATCCAACTTCATGGAAACGGATTTCATCTACAGTCTTATCGTGCACTTTCGCCTCCGCCGCGGCAAGGGAAGAAAATATGGCCAATGATACGTCTTTTGAGCGCGGAGAAAGTCCCGATTTTAATATCATGGAGCGTATATCGGCAAAAGTCCTATGCCGGCAACGGTGCGGAGATCCTTCAAGATTGCCATGCCGTTTTTCCGGATGTATACGGGTATGTTCAAGTCCGCAAGATGCTCCGTCGGCTCGCCCGTTACCGCGGTCCTCGCACAACACGTCAACACGCGTTCCCGATATTCCGTTCTTTGTGGATTTTTCAACTTTAACGCTCCAACCCGGTAGATTCAATTTGTCGAGTTCCGCTTTGAACTTGGAACTATCCGCCCCCAAATCCAGCATAGCCGCCAAATTCATATCTCCGCTAATTCCCGCAAAGCAATCGTAATACAAAATTTTCATGGAGTTTTTTTATTCGGATAAAAAGACCGACACAACAAAAAACGGGTAGTGTAAAACGCCGAAAACAATACTGACCAACGCCGTTAACGTAAAAAAAGAACTATATTGAAATACGCGCTTCCTATGCTGTTGCGGAATAAAACATTTCTTGATTCACGACTATTGTCGATTAGCATGGCTGGGAATTTTTTGCGTACAGAAAGGTCAAACCGACATGGATTCAAAAGTATATTTCACGAATATGCGCGTAAATTTCCAAACAAACCTATTGGGCAAATTGGAAAAGCTGATAAAGCGCGCGGGGATTGAAAGTATAGATTTCGGCGGCAAATTCGTAGCCGTAAAAATGCATTTCGGCGAACCCGGAAATCTGGCGTATTTGCGTCCAAACTACGCCAGGACCGTATGCGACTACATAAAAAAACTCGGGGGGAAACCCTTTGTAACCGACTGCAACACCCTTTATATAGGCGGGAGGAAAAACGCTCTCGACCATCTCGACAGCGCCTATAGGAACGGATACAACCCTTTCTCCACCGGCGTCCACACGATAATCGCTGACGGCGTTAAGGGGCTTGAGGAACGGATTGTACTCGTACCCGGCGGAAAATACGTAAAAGAGGCGAAAATAGGCGCCGCCATAATGGACGCCGACATACTTGTTTCCCTAAACCACTTTAAGGGGCACGAACTGACGGGCTTCGGCGGCGCCATTAAAAACATAGGCATGGGATGCGGTTCACGGGCCGGAAAAATGGAAATGCACAGCGCGGGGAAACCGCGTGTCGATACGCGCATGTGCATCGGATGCGGGAATTGCGTAAAGATATGCGCCCACAACGCCCCGCACATATCGAATGGAAAGGCAAGCATAGATCGAAACAAGTGCGTTGGATGCGGAAGGTGTATAGGGGCGTGTCCAAAAGACGCGGTACAACCGCCTTTCGACGAAGCCAACGACGTCCTCAACAGAAAAATGGCCGAATATGCAAAAGCCGTGCTGTTCGACAGGCCTTCATTCCATATAAACATGGTCGTAGATGTCGCCCCGTTTTGCGATTGCCACGCCGAAAACGACGTCGCCATAGTCCCGGATGTCGGAATGTTCGCGTCCTTCGATCCCGTCGCCATAGACAAGGCGTGCGCCGACGCCGTCAACGCCCAACCTGCAAACCCCGGAAGCATACTCTCCGACTGCAGACGCAGGCACCCACACTCCGATTATTTCAAGGACGTTTCCCCAGACACCAATTGGGTATCCGCATTGGAACATGCCGAAAAAATCGGTCTCGGATCCATGAAATACGAACTTATAAAAATATGATGCCGCGCACGTGTTCGGATTCGTATCAAAAATATTCCGGAAGGAACCCTCCAATGCAAAAATAGGGAGAATGGGGGAGAGGGATGCCGCAAAGTTTCTGTCCAAAACGATGAAAATCGTGGCGCGGAATTTCAGATCGGGCAAGAACGAAATAGACATTGTGGCCCTCGACGGACAATGCCTCGTCTTTGTCGAGGTCAAGACGCGCTCCGAGAATACCCTTGTAGACGGGTATTACCACGCCGTGTCAAAATCAAAACGCAACGCCGTGAAGAGCTGTGCTCGCGATTTTATGAAAAGGACCACGCTAAAATATTTGTCGTGGCGATTCGATGTAGTGGAAATTAGGCACGACAATTCGGGGAAAAATACAAGTTTAAACCACTTTGAAAACGTGCATTTTTAGGGTGAACCGCCCCAGTGTTTCATACATTCATTGCACCGCATGGCAGAACGGCGGAAGGAGCCAGCCTTTCCTTTGGATCCCGATATTCGGTCTGGGCGGGTATAAAAAGCAGGCTCCAAAAAATAATCACGGTTTGTCCTGCAAACCGTCCAAAGTTTTCGCTTTAATCGCCGCAAGAATTTCTCCCGCCAAATATATCGATCCCGTAGAAACTATCGTAGTTCCGCTTTCCACGCACTCACGACAACCGCCGGGCAAGAACATATCGCCGACGGCGGATCCACGAACCGGGACAGAAATCCTTCCCATGCAATCCTTGAGCTCCCCGTAGCCTAGGGCTCTCGGCTGGTTTGGAACCATAAGTATTATTTCCGCCGCGTGGCGCGAAACCACTTTTAATATAGACTTGGCCCTATCGCGAGCAAGGGATCCCACGCACACTACGGGTTTTTTCCCACCCAGTTCAAGTTCGAGCGACGCCAAGTTTTCCTCAAGGGATTCCGCACCCTCTTCGTTGTGAGAAGCGTCGAGAATGAGGGTTATCCCGTTTGCCAACGGAATTTTTTGCCAGCGGGCTGCCCACGACACCGAACCCAACGCCCTATCGATAAATTTCGATAGGTTTGGGAATAACGCCGGTTTGGAATTTTCGAGAACCTTTGCAACGACCGCGGCTACAGCCGCATTTCGTCTTTGAAAATTCCCCGCCAGGGAAGTTTTCGGGAGGGAATCGGCGTCCGGGAAAAAATCACGGACCTTGTATAAAGGGCATCCTTTTCCGTCGGCCTCTCCTTCCATAACCGACATGGCTTTCTCGGGTAAAAACCCGCATACGACGGGCACTCCGCTTTTTATTATACCCGCCTTCTCCCGGGAAATTTTCTCTATGGTGTCGCCCAGTAATTCCGTATGGTCAAAAGCTATTGAGGTAATTGCACAAACGCGCGGATGCACTATATTTGTGGAGTCAAACCTCCCGCCCAAACCAACCTCCACAACAGCGCAGTCAACGTGCCGGTTTGCGAACATTTCGAAAGCCATGGCGGTCATAAATTCGAAGAAGGAAGGGTAATCGGAAAAATCCGATGGATCGAAAATGGTGTCGGATATATTTTTTAAACGAATCGTTTCCGAGACGATTTCATTCTCTTCCACGGGAATTCGGTTTATCTGTATTCTCTCCCCGAGTCGCACCAAATGCGGCGATGTGTACATTCCCGTTTTTAGCCCTCGGGACCGCAATATGGATTCAACCATGGCGCACACCGACCCCTTTCCGTTTGTACCCGCCACGTGTATTACGGGATACGCATTCTGCGGATTCGAAAGTGAACGGCACAGTTTTTTTATTCTGGCGAGCGAGTATTTCGACCCCGCATTCCGCAGGTTGTATAAAAATTCCCTTGTTTGTGTAAATTTTCCATCATCCATAAGGCGGAAGCGACGGCTTGTGTTAAAACTCGATCTTATATTCCTTTCCAAACAAACTTGTCAACAAGTTGTGGAACGCTAAACCGTATTTCGTAAGGATTCCCGTTTTACAACCAATTCGTAATACACATTCGGCAAAGGGAAAGGATACGGGGAATTTTTAATAAATTTCGTAGCGTTAAAAATTCAAATCTATGCCCGAGCCCTTACGCGTGCGCAACTTAAGGGTACGCCCCTCCAGCGTAAGTACGGCGTTCGATATTGTCTTTCGGTTTCCGGATATCGATATTTCCACATCCCCCTCCAACACGACTGTGCGCGGAACGTTCAAAAACGCCTTTTTCGAACTCAAAACCAAAACGTGTTTTGATCCCACAACGGTCAATGTGAAATTCTTAACCTCCACCATGAATGGGATGCCGCAATCTATTTGTCTTAACTCCCGTTCGCCTATATTTTCCGCGTAAACCTTTACGCGCAAATTCGAAAATGCGAGAATTCGCGGCACTCTTATTCCAAGCAATTTGAATTCGCCTTTAAAATTGAGCACGTCGTATTTAAATTCAAACGCTGGTCCTCCGTGGGAATTGTAGGCGTAATTCGCGTTTCGCAAGCGTTTCCAAACGGACGGATCCGTCCAATCGATCGTTGCAAAGGCTGCGCACGAAGTAAAAACAAATGCGGATAGAATCGCGTTCCGCACTGGGATCTTCAGCATACCAGATCTTTAAAATCGGAAAAACTTGCCGTAAAACCGCCCGGTCTTCCCTTGCATATCACTCCGACCGCGTTGTGGGAGTGCAGACTTTCAAGATGGGAACAGGCGATTTCGAAGTCTTTTATACGTTGGTCGGCGTCGAATTCGCGGTACAACAGGCGCAAGGCGTCTTCTATAAACTTAACATACGCCCCGTTAAGTTCTGCAAAAGCCTGTTCATCCTCCCTGCGGACCATTGTTTGGGTTTCGGTTCTTAGCGCCCTCAAAGCCGCGGAATGCATGTCCTCTATTGAGACATGCGATGTCTCGGATATCTCCGCACTTATTCTGGCCTTGCTTCGCTGGGAATGGGGAACACAATAAATATTTCGATTCCAACGGGCATGTTCGCTGAGTTCGGCGGAACACGGACACGCCGAAGAATAGACAAAATCGAAATGTATGATTTTCCTAAATATGTCGAGATCGTCCACAAAACCTTCGTAAGCGCAATTATAGTATTGCCATGCCTTCAATCCGCTGCGAAGGCTTGTCTGCAGGATGGGATAGTTGAAGTCCACCCTCAACCTGGCCCTCGACGTTTTAAGTTGGGCTTTCATCCTGTACAAAACCTCCTTTAGGGTATCGGGAGTAAATATTCTATCGACGAACTCGTAAAACACCCTCATTATCCTCGACATATTTATTCCCTTGCAATCCGACGCCAGGGAAACCGTTGCTGTAACGGAAGACTCGAGTTCTCGAACGGAACAATCGTGCGCAAGAAATTTTAGCGGCAATTTAAAATCATGCATGCCAACCTGCATAATCGGGACATTGGCACCGCATATTTCCTCCTTAGCCGCATTCTGAACATCGGGAAGCGACGATCTATAGTCTCCGTTTAATTCAAAATTTTCATCGTACCGCGACTCCGGGGAAACATGCTCCACCCAGCTATGCGATTCGTCCGTCGCATTTGTCTTTGCGTTTTTCATCTTCAAAGGGTCAGGGATGATTTCACGGCCAAAAAATATGGCAAGCGTTTTTCTATCGACGAGCGTCCTCCCCCGCAGCCAAATCGCGCCGCATAAGGGTTAATGACCACACCGTCATCGCTCCAGATATGAGCGCATAAAGAAAGCCAGGCATCGAAACTCCAAACACGGTCATGAGAACGAACTCTGTAAACACCGACGGCGTCAGGGAAATCAAAGCCACGCGGAAACAGGAACCAAAGCCAATACACCCGGATTTACCGAAATTTATCAATACTGCTGCAAGCGTCAACATGGCGAGATACGAGAAATTTACGAATAATGAAATTGCAAAAAAAACCGGAGGCAAAAGAACGGATAGGGCAAATTTGCCCGGAAATAGCTTCGACAAACTTATCTCTGAAAGTCCAATGTCCCTGCTATCCAACGGCATTGAAAGCTCCTTTCCGTCCGGCATATACAACGAAAGTCTGTCCTTCTCGAAAGCGAGAAGTAGGTCGGAAGTGCGCGTTGCATCTATAAGCTCCTGGGATACAACTCCGTAAACCTTGCCGCCGCGTGAAACAAGCTTCAATTCCTCCGCATTGGGAGTAACTATGCTGTTCCCTTTAAGTTTTGCACGGTCAAGCACGGGCATCGAGGGATTGAGCATATCGTCGTAAAATTCGTTCACATATCCGTAGGACATGAAGTATGCCCCCAATGCGGATACGGCCGAGAGCAGGATGAAGTAGGGTAAAATTCTCCATCTCCATCCGCGAGCAAACTCGACATACGCTTCCGGGCTGTAGCACGCCTTTGCGAACATTAGAATGAAATTTTTCATAACAAACAAAAACCCTTCGCAATATCCTTATTGAACGACATTATTTTTGAAAAACTGTCCGGCACGGGAGATTCCGCCTCGAACTGTATGTTTTCGCCTCCGCAATCCACTTCAAACGACGTTTTGGCGCAATGCAAAAAAAGCCTGTTTATTTTCGACAAAGTTTTTAATTTTTTGTTCGCAAGGAAATTTCCGTATGTTGCGTCCCCCAAAATGGGGCAACCGTGCTTTGCGCACTGTATTCTAAGCTGGTGGGTTAGTCCGGTTAAAGGTTTCAGATGCAATAGGGCAAGACCGGCATTATTGGAATCGTAGGAAATCAATTCGCAATCGCAAACCGCAGTGCGGGAATCGCGGCCGGACACGGACACCGCCCTCACAAAATTTTCCCTCCTTTCGACGAAAATTTTATCGCTCCACAATGCGTGCCGCGGCAAAGATCTGCCCACAACTATCGCGCAATACAATTTTGAAACTAATCTCTTTTTGAAGGCGTTGCGGGCGTCCGTTGCGGATTTTTCGTTGTCGGCCGCGATGACTATCCCGGACGTAGGAGAATCCAGACGGTTCACAAGATACAGGCAAAGATTCTCGCCGGATTCGGAAATCCAACTGTAACATTCGCGTTCAAAATTGTATTGCGCCTTGAGCATCGGAGGTTTGGACCACGGGGAGGAACGCAAATTCGGATGCGTAGCCCTTCCGGCTTTCTTGTTTATGGCTATAAGTCCGCTACGTTCTTCGAAGCGGATTACTTCGCAACCCGAAGAAAAGGGAATTTCCCCTATAAAATCCGATGTTTTCATCTGTAGTGAAAGGTTATTCTGACCGGTTGGTCTTGGGATCCAAGTGAGCCTATCATTTCGGCGGTCCACGCTCCGTACGGGGCGGTTGTAAGAATTGCCTGTTCGCATAGTCCGGCTCCCGTATTGGTGGAGTTAGAAAATAGAACTTCGCACTTTACAAGTTCTCCCGCCATATTCAGCGAAAATTCTATGACAATCTGCGATCCCACGGTGGCGCCGAGATCGTACTTTGAACCCAAAAGATTCCACTGGCGGGATATCGCCTCTATCATCCTTTGCTGGTATGCTCCGAATTCGCTAAAGCGCGAATCCACCGCCAAAACCCCCTGCGAACTTGCCCTCTGTTTGTTGTCGGCAAGGGGACCTGCGGGTATTTTCATGCTCAAGGTGGGACGCCGCCTTGGCGAAGGAAGTTCGTCTTGCGGACTCTCAGGTTTTTCCCTTTTCGTATCTTTGGAATCCGAAGTTTCCGATTTCACGGCATTGTCCCCATGTTGCTGCAATTCAAGATTTTCAACCTGCTTGCCTCTATCGGCGGACGGACGCCCCCGCGGCGATTTCCGTCCAAACCGGGCGTCTAAAAAACCGTCCTTTGCCGCATCGCCCGGCGACGGTACGCCGACTTTTTCGGTATCGGAGCGGTCGTCGCCGTCCAAAGTCGAATTCGCAATAAATTCCGCGTCATTTTTACGGGTGTTTTCGTCAACGCCACTTCCGGCGTCGGAAGACCGACCGTTCGCTTCCGGATCTCCTCCCTCCGATACCGGACCTACGGAAGATTCCGCGGGATGCGCATGCTGGACGAGGGGGCGATCCAAAACGCCGTGGACGGCCTGCGGGTTGAGAATATCCTCCGGGGAACTCGTACCCTGGACTATCTTTTTGCCGTCTTTTATTTCGCCGCTCACGTAAGGCATCTTGGATTTGGAACCGGGATCGGGAAGCTCGTCGGAAGCCCTCTGGTTTTGGAACGATTCGGGTGCGTTTGGACGTGGGGAGTCTTGGTTTGCGTAGGGGTTTGCCTCAACAAATTTGGGAACCTCCCCACGAATTTTCGGTGGAATTATCTCGAGTTTAAGTTCGTCGAGTTCGCTATTGCGACTATGGTGCGCGAATTGTTTGGGGAAAATCCAATACAACAGAAAATGTACCGCAACGGTCAAAACCAGCGCCACAACAGGGGGAAAGAAATCCCGTCTTTCCGATTCGAAGATATGATTGTAGTCCTTATCCTGCATTATACTATGCAAAAGCGGCCGTTCCGGTTCTTGACGCCCCGTAAAAGTCCGTATCGGGCAAGTTTTTCTACCGCAGTTGCCCCGGAAGTTTCCGTTTCGCCGGATTGCACGGAGTGTATTGCGGGATTTTTCGGAGCCATCTTGTCTTTTTTTGCAGTCGAATGCAATCCGTAAAATTCCATCCGCCCGCCGTCGGCAATATTCAACCCCCTTCCTTAAAAAAGACGACATTGATTAAGGCATGCCAAATCAATTTCCTATGTTGGGAATCTAATATTAACTTGCCGTATCCTGCAAAGGCGTCCACAATTTTCAACGCTGTTCTCAACTATGGGAGGAACGTCGAAAAGTGCGCAAAAGATTTTGGATTTGCGGAATGTGGGGTTCATAGCCGACAAACCCGTTTTGAAAAACATAAATTGGACCGTATACGACGGCGAACGTTGGGCTTTGTTGGGCGCCAACGGTTCCGGGAAAAGCTCTTTGATACTTACGATCTGCGCGTATAATACGCCAAGTTCCGGAAATATGGCGGTTGACGGCGGAGAATACTCGGCGTGCAATTGGCAGGACACCCGGCGAAAAATCGCCCTTGTCGGAGAAGATTTACGAAGACGCATCGACCCCACCGAGAAGGTGGTCGAAGTAATTATCGGCGGGAAATTCGCCCAAATAAATTACCGGGGGAGAATAACGAGACCTCTTGTAATGGAAGCCTACGGTAAAATGTTGCAGCTTGGGATAGAAAGACTTATAGACTCGGAGTGGGCGCACATATCACAGGGGGAAAGACAAAAGGTTTTATTGGCCCGCGCTCTAATGCTCAAACCGTCCGTAGTATTTTTGGACGAGCCGTGCTCGGGGCTCGACCCCGTAGCCAGACGCGAATTTATAAAATTTCTCGATTCCCTGTGCTCGGATAGAAGTATCCCCGCCATAGTTATGGCTACGCATTACGTTGAGGAAATACCCCGGGCGTTTAGCCACGCGATTATAATGAAGAACGGAGGAATTCTGGCCTCGGGAGAAATAGCAAAGGTATTAAATTCCAAGAACCTCAGCAAAGCCTATGGAACCTCGTGCAAATTATACAAACACGCCGGTTCTTTTTCCTTAAAGATACTGTAAGTCGAATAATAGAAAGCGAAGATCCCGAATAAAAAAAATTTCTGGCACAAACAATATTTGCGGGCATGCTCCGGCTCGTTTTGAACAAGCAATTTATATGAAAAAATACCTATCGATTTTTACCTCGTTCCTGACGCTGGTTGCCCTATCGGGATGTGCGTTATATTTTATTATGCAACGAGGATTTCAACGAAACGAACACGTCATGAATTTTTCGGAGTTTGAAGCGTCGAAATCCTCGTTGCACAATAAAATCCTCCGCGCGTTGGAAGACCGCAGTTGGGTTGTTGAGAGCAACGGCAACCCCATAAAGGCGAAACTCTACGAACTCGGACAGACGGCGGTGGCGTCGTTTACGGTGTCGGATAATTCTGTTTCGGTGGATACAAATGGATCCATGGTCGACGGAAATAAACCCTACGTCCCGGTTCACTATGTCGATAACGTAATAGCGTCCGTACGTAAATACTTGGACAGGGGAAAATAAATCCTCCGACATCGGGGATAAAAACATCGGCGCACGGTATATCGAAACACGCGCAGGGAAATGCGGCGGTTCACGGGCAGTCCACAACGCATGCTCCGCCTACATTCACGATTTTTGCAAATATCGACGACTCCGGGATACCGTAAATTTTTGAAACCGCGGATTTGTACGCGAAGATTTGCCCGGAATAACCGGATAAAAGTTCCTTGTTGTCCAATCTGGCAAGATTGGTTTTGAAATCCACTACGCAAACGGAAGCTATTTTACCGTCGGGATGCGAATCTATCAGAAGCCTGTCGAAAATTCCGCTCCACCGAAGATTGCCTTCTATTACGTCGAAGGGATATTCCGTGAGTGCCGTCCTTCCGGGGTAGGGTTTAAACAAATCGCGGACAATGTCGTTTTTTAGACAATTTTTCACCAAAGCCGAAATATCCGGAATGATACGCCGATTGGTTACGCAGGCGCGGACAAGAGCATCGATGTCGTTGCCCGTAGTGGTGAATTTTACGCGTTCAAAAACACTGTGAACGCCGCGTCCGAATTCCTTAAAGTCGAAATATTCACCGTATTCGTCGAAATCACGTTCAAACGGGTCGGATACGTGTCTTCGCGACAGCGAAGACGGGGCTTGCGCTGTTTCAGTCAACGGTTCGACACCCATTGCTTTCGTTTCCGTTATCTTTTCCAGTTTGGCAAGCCCGCGTTCCTCCACACCCTTTCCGGTAAATTCTTTGAACCAATCCTTCTCTCCGAATGCAATGTAGGTCTTACGTTCGGCAAAATCGCATTCTTTCGAGACAGGTTTCAATGATTCCCATAAATGGTTTTCAAAACTGTATTTAGTTTCCCCAGTTTTCCCAGTCTTCTTCCCAGAGGGAAGGATAAAGTACAGCGCATGTTTTGCGCGGGTTAGCCCGACGTAGAACATGCATATTTTGTCATACGCGCCGTTGCTTTCCATCGATTTAAGCGACTTGGAAAGTACGGGGGAAAATCCGGCAAGTATCCGTGGCGGTTTACCCAGGACGATTTCCTTTCCACCGCAACCGGTTAGTTTAAGCATTTCCAATTTCCCGGAATGCGGACGCTTGTTTTCGGTTTCGGGAAGGATTACTATGTTGTAGTCCAATCCTTTGGCCTTATGGAACGTGATAACTTGAATGTCGCTTCTTTTAGAACTCTCCCTTAGCTTGTAGTTTTTTACGAATTCGACAAACGAATCCGTGTCGCCGTATCCCATGGAGTCGAATTGCCCGGCGGCAGATAGGAGGGGAACAGCCCTTTCCCGAGTGAAGCCGTCCGAACAAAATCCAAGTTTTTCAAGCCCCGATACGAGCCCGCCTATAAATTTTGCAAAACCTCCGGAGCCTATTTCCGAAAGTACGCGCAGGCGCCAACCGTCCGATTTTATCCAATCCGCCAGAGGCGTCATAGCCACATACGCCTCGGCCGCATTGTCCAACGGGTGCGCCGCGGCTCTTATAAGTTCGAGCACCGCGGGAACAAGCATGTTGTCCGTGGCTATTTCGGAATCGACCTCTCCTCCGACGCTTATACCGATTTTCCGGGTCTCGATTATCGTGCGCAGTCCTTCCACCACCTCCGCCAAGGTGTCGTTTCTTTGAACGATAACGGCGCAACTCAGATCTCTCTCCCACGGGCGAACCTCGTTTATTATTTTAAATACCGCTTCGGCGATGCTCTCTTCATCCCGGCGCCGCAATAACATGGAACAGCCGATATCGCCCCTATTCGTCTTGTGCTCTTCCCAAACATTGAACCAACGTTCGGCGGCGTTCTCATCGAATTTCAATTTCTTCAACAGCTCGCGGTCGGAAAAGACTTTATTTACTGTGTCGATTACCGGTCTTGATGAACGCCACGACTCGACGAGCGGGGGAGCATTGTGCATGCGTCCGTGGAACTCCTCAAAAACTTCGTCAAACAACTTCGAATCCCCTCCCCTCCATGTGTAAAGGGATTGTTTTACGTCTCCAACATAATAAAAAGTACGCGATTCATCGTCTTGCAGGCTTGGGTTTATCAAATCTTTCAAAACGTTCCATTGCGCGCGCGATGTATCCTGAAATTCGTCTAAAAGCCAATGTTTGTATTTTGCATCAAGCCTATATTCAACCAGCTCCTTCGCGAATTTCGACGAGGCGTTCAACGATGCCTCCGACAATAATACGGACATATCGAAAAAACTCAAGGCGCCCTTCGACCGCACGCGTTCAGAATATAGGTCATCGACCGCGCGCAATATTTTGCCGACGGCCGAAATTTTTTTAATCTCCACCCGAAAAGCCGGGTTCATAAGCAACGAGAGCATTTCAAACACCAAATTAAGCTGGTGGGGAGAGGCTTTAAGCTCTTTGCACTCCGGATATTCCCCGTCTTCGCGAAGCGGGAAAATCCCTTTCGACAACATATCCCTCACGATGCCCAACTTTTCCGAATCGCTCGCTAAACTGCAATCGCGAGATTTCCTAAAAAACGTCCGCAACGTCGCAAGAGGGTGTCTCGATTTCTCTTTTACAGCATCGGCGGGAAGAGAAGATTCAAATTTTTTGAGAAGTGTTGAATATTTTTCGTCGTCCCATTCTTTTAAGGGAACTACGGGATTTAAGATTTCCGCGGAAAATTTCTGTTTGAACAAATCCGAATTTTCCCGGTAAAAGGCGTATCCCGAATTCACGTATTCGGACAAAATATTAAACACGCCGCTTTTCGAATTCCCGCGATTTGCGCGTAAAACAGTATTGAAGAAATTGTCTAAACCATCTCCTAACATATCGCGCAACATACGTTTAAGGACGACGACCCGGAACTTTCCCTCCTCGAAGGAATCGAGTATTTTTATCGGTCCCGATATTCCGATTTCCGTTGCGAAAGCGGAAAGCAACCGCTTTTCAAAGGAATCTATCGTTGAAAGACAAAGGCGGGGCAATTTCGAAACGATTTTTCTTAAAAGCGCCAGAAAGTCCTTCTTCCCTAAAATTTCCGGGGCACCGATTTCCGCCAATTGTTCCGACAAAATTTTTTCTTCGGTCTCGTCTATGGAGGCTTTCGCAAGCTTTGACAAAATTTTCTCGATAAATTCCGCCGTAGCCGCACGCGTGAAAGTAAGAGTGCAAATTGAAGACGGATCGCAATTCAAAGACAGCGCTATAAACCTGTTCGTCAACGCGTAGGTCTTGCCTGAGCCCGCCGATGCCATGACGCGCTCGTTACGAAATATCGACGGCGCATTTTTAGACATCCGAAAACTCCATATGGTCTCTTAAAAATCCCCCCCCAAATGAAAACATGGTCTTATATGAACCCCGCCACTCGGACATGGCGGATGGGTAAAACTCGCGCTCCCGGATTTTTGAGCACAACTCCCCGGTCTTCTTCAATGCTGATTCGAGATCTTCACCGCTTATACAGCCGCCGCCTTCTTCGCCGCCCCATAAGGCGAGACCCGTCCCGTCTTCCGACGAACCAATCACGAAATACGCGCACTTTATGAGGTGTTCGGGATAACGTTTGGATAGTGCAATTACATAAAGCGGAAGTTGCAGATCGGTCCATTCAACCTCTTCGTTTACCTTTCTCATATGGTCTTTGCGAGGATCTCTTGGCCTTTCAAGAGAGTCTTTTGTTTTGTAATCTATAATCAGCAGTTCGTTTTCGCCGGGCCTTTCGTCGACCCTATCGACACGTATCGATATTTTGAGCCCCCCAATGTCGAGAGGCTCCAATTTTTCTTCCGTAAATACGGTCTTCCATCCGTCTTCCTTCAACTTTACAAGTTTTTTTGCGGCATAACCGAGCCTTTCGCGCAACGAACGAAACTGCAATGAAAGCACGGGGGAAAAATCCCGACCGTACTTCGCAATTTTTGAATCCATGATTTTTATAAGGGAATCCTTAACTTTTCTGGGGTCCGTTGAATCCTTCAATTCCCCGTTCCCAAACTCTTTGAGCGTCGAATGCACGATGTTTCCCAACTTATCCGGGGGGAGTTCAACGGCATTTTCGTTAAATGTCCTCAAATCCATTACATTCGCCAGATAGAATTCGAAAGGGTTTCTAATATACGTTTTCAACGCCGACGCCGGAATGGTGTTTTTAAGTTCCTTTATAGGCACTTTTAATGTCCATGAAGGCTTAAAGGGGAAACTCTTCCCGGAATCGGCGCCGCGCGAAAACAAGGCTTCCACCCGCTGCGCCAAAATACCGTCCCGGCATTGGAAAAGCAAACAAGAAGGCGCGGCGGGGGTTGCATCGCCCCGCCTACGGGGGACTATTATGGAGATACGTCCCGAATCCCTGCGGCTCTCCGCCAAAACCGCGAGCATATAGGCGTCGCGCGCGCGCCTCGAGTCCGAGTCCCGCATACCCAACGATCCCCTAAGCGCGTCGGGAATAACGGAAGAAGGATATGGGGCGTTTTGCGGAACTATGCCGTCGTTAAAGTCGCACAATACAAGATGCTCCCGGTTGCTCCAAAAAATATCGACCCAATCCGACAACGGCATGGACGCGGGTTTCGAAGACCCGTCCGGCGGAATGTTGCGGCGTTGCGCAAGCTGCAAAACCACCGAAACCGCATCGGGGACTTCCATATTTAGATCCTCGTCCGAAAGTATATCCGAAATTTGTTCTTTGAAAAACTCCAACTCCTCGAACTCCGCCGAGCCGGAGTCGATTTCGGACGGATTCGGAAACAACACGGAAATAAGATTTTTGAAATATGCGTCCGCCCTGGTACTCGGGTGCACGAGGGGTTCTAAAGAGGTAAATATTCTAAGCGGCAGGTCTTCGGCGTTTGTTAAAGCCGATTCGAAAGTATCGGGAAGGTGGGAATCAAAAAAAGAGTCGCATTCGCTAAGTATGTCGTCGGGGGACGATCCGGTTATGCGCATAAGCATAGCCAGGACGAGAGGGTTTCTTATAATAGCGGCAATATTGTCAAAATTATCAAAGGACCCTTCCTCCCAAAACCGGGATATTTGGGATAGGAGTCTTGTAAGGGGCATGTCCGCAAGGCGCGTTCCCGAAAGCGAGTACGCGTCTACTCCCGAAAAATTCAAGTATGCCGACAGCAACGGGGCAGAATCCCCTTCGCCGCAGCAAACGGCCGCCGTTTCTGACGGATTGCTTCCATAAGATGAAATTAGATCGGCAACCAACTCGGCCTGGGTGCGTATGTCCGGAACGGGCGATATCTGGATAAAATCCGAATCCAAATCCATGTTTTTGCCAATCCAAGCATTCGTGGGGCGTCCCCATGAATCGAAGTAATCCCTCCACGATTCGGGGGCGACAACTCCTATTTTAATGGGGGTATCCTCAAGCGAATCCAAGATTCCCACGAGTTTCGGCGTCGGATCCGGCAGTCCGGCGAGGAAAATTTTTGCTTTTTCCCCGTAAGCCCTATGGAACGCACTATTGCAATCGACGCAATCCAAGGCTTTTTCTTTCGGGACATAGTCCCCGAGGGCGCGCGTATACAACGATTCCAACGCCGACAGACGTTTCCACCTCTCGGAATCCGATTTTTTTTCAAGATGCTTGGCGGCAGATGCAACATTCGTACCGGATTCCGAAAGATCCGACACCAACGAGTTCAATTCCGAGATAATCCCCGAAAAATTCCCGTTCTTCGGCAACGCCGGAAAGGGGTTTCCGGAATCGTCCGCGTAATTGTTCAACGCGCTTTTCCATGCGCAAAAGCTGCGGTAGTCACTTGCAAGTCGAGTCCCCCGGGGAAGCGGCTTCGTAAATATTTCCGGAGTAACAAAGACCACGCCCGCCATTCCCGAATACCCGTGTTTCCGCGCCGTTTTTAAAACCAAAGATTTTACGGCCCGGACCGCAAAGACAGACGGAAGAAGAACCACGGCGCTTTCTCCTATCTTTTGCGGAAACAAACCGGCGTACAGCCAATCCGCAACGGCGTCGGGTACGCAAGAAGTAGGTTCCACGAAGTCCAAGGGCAGTTTCATATAATCAACGGAAGATGAGCCTACATTTTTTATACTATTTTCAAGCCATTATTGTAGGAAAACATACGTATTACGGATAAAAAAATGGGTTTGACTAAAAGTAAAAAGACATAAGAATGCACGCCCTAAAAACGCCGAAATAGCTCAGTTGGTAGAGCAACGCTTTCGTAAAGCGTGGGTCATGGGTTCAAGTCCCATTTTCGGCTTTGTTTTTAGAGTTCTATTTTTACGTGGAAGCTGGGTTTTGCGCAACGCGCTAAACCAATGTATGGTAAAGTATCGTGTATAGAACCGGGTGCGGCTGCTGCGGTTGTAAGTCGTCGCGGTCCGCTAAAAAAATGGTTGAACTTTCTAGGCTTAGCCCTTTTATATGGCGTTTAGCAATCCTAAAACCAATATAGATTAATGCCAGCACCTAAACCCTTCAACGGCGGGGCGCCCCGCCAACGTTCAAACTATTTCAATAAGGGCGGAAAGAACTTCGGGCCGAGAAGGAACGAGCGAATCAGGGCTCCCAAAATAAGGGTTATAGGTCCCGACGGCAAACAGCTCGGCATAATGTCGCCCTACGAAGCGTTGTCCATAGCAAAAAAGAGCGGTCTGGATCTTCTGGAAGTTTCGCCCACCGCCGATCCCCCCGTATGCCGCATTTTGGATTACGGCAAATACATGTACGAGGAGGCGAAAAAACAAAGATCGCGCAAGCCTGCCGCGGTGAAGGTAAAGGAAATAAAGCTGCGGCCGATGATAGAGCAAAACGATTTTTACACCAAATTGAGAAGTGCGGAGAAATTCCTGTATAACGGCAACAAACTCAAAATTACCCTAATGATGCGCGGACGCGAAATGGAGTATAAGGACAAGGCTTTCGACGCGGTCAACAGGGCGGTCCGGGAACTGTCGCATGTGGGGCATTCCGACTCGGATCCAAAGCTTATGGGACGCAACATATCCCTGTCGATGTCGCCGCTACCCCAAAACCAACGCAAACTAAAATTTTCGGCCAACACCGGCGATACGGCGGCCGGCGATTCCAAGAGTCCGGAAGATTAAACGCCGATGCACGCCCTATCCAAACGCGCTCTTACGGCACTGCTTGGAATTTTTTGTTGCGCGGGCGGTTCGTTGTTCGCACTGGACATCAAGGGGATAGACTACATGTCCATAACGGAGCTTGCCAGAACTTGCGGCATGCGTTACAGAACGGTTGTAAAGGGAAAAATCCAAAAGGTTTACAACAAGACCGCCGGTATGGCCTTTGAAGTCAATAGTCGAAGGACGATTTTGAACGGGAGGACTATTTATCTCGGACACCCGGCGGCGTTGCACAAAGGTGCGTTGCACATCGCCCGGAGGGATTTCAAAAAGACGATATCGCCCGTGTTGTACCCGCAAAAAAGCGAAACCCCTCCGCGCCTATTTCATATCGTGGTGGATGCGGGACACGGAGGCAAGGACAAGGGGGCGCAAAATAAAAAGTACAGAGTCTCCGAAAAAAGCGTAACGTTGGATATAGCATCAAGACTTGGGAAAGAGTTGAAAAAAGACGGTTACAAAGTGTCTTATACCAGGACTTCGGACCATTTTGTGGAGCTCGAAGACCGTTCAAAGGCCGCCAACGAGGAAAAGGCGGACATGTTTTTGAGCGTGCATTGCAACGCCGCCTCGGCGCACGTATCGGGATTGGAAACCTTTGCGCTGACTCCGCGCTGGATGCCGTCCACGTCCGCGGGTAAAATTTCAAAAAGCGACGCCAAAGACTACAACGGCAATATTTACGACGATTGGAGCCAGTTACTTGCGTATTATATTCAAGATTCCCTTGTCAGGGCGACCGGCGCCGAAGACAGGGGGGTGAAGCGCGCGCGGTTCGCCGTGTTGCGCGACGTAAAAATGCCGGCGGCGCTTGTGGAGTGCGGATTTATATCAAACAACGGAGACTGCGCAAAATTGCTTAATCCGTCGTACCGCCAGCAACTGGCGCAGGGCGTGGCCCAAGCCGTAATCCGCTACCACAACACGCTGCGCAGGCTGCATTCGAAGAAGCCGGCGGCAAGCAAACCGCCGCGTCCCGCCAAAAGGGCGTATACGAAAAAAGGCTAAAAGCGGTTCACGCTCGATTTCGCCTGTTTTTTGCGGACGCTTTCCTGCTCTTGGTACAGTTTTTCCATGAAGGCCCTCATGGATTTGTCGAATTTCGCGTCTATGAAAAGAACTCCGTTGTTGTATAATTTCGCCCTAATCGAGCCGTCGGAAAGCTCGTACGTATATCCGAAAGCCGTATCCGGTTGAAGGGGTATTCTCATCGTCAGCAATACCTGCCTGTCGTACCTGACAACGGGGGAACCGCCGAGCTGAACGTCGTCTATGGCGTATTTGTACAAAGAAAGCTTGTTTCCCTCCTTCAGGCTGGATTCTATATCGCATACCAGCGATTCCATTTCCCTGCGCGTACGGCCGTTAAATGCGTGGACGACGGGCGACTTTTTTTCCCCCGGCTTCGTCCGCGCCGTTTTGGCGGCGTTGAACGCGGCGTGATTATCGAGATAGGTCTTGTACCATTCGTTGCGCTTTTGCTGCTCGACATACATAAGTTGATACGTCAGCGACAGATTGTATTTCACCGCCCTTTGAACATCCTCAGGAACATCGACATATATGAAACGCACCGGATTTTCGGGAAGGATATCTTTTAGTTTCCCCTTGCCGGGATCGTTCGAAACCGCTTTGCCGTCCGGTCCCTGTAAAAGGCTGCGCACGTTGCCGTCGTCGAAATGCAAATCCCAACGACGCGTTACGGGGACGAAATCGCTGCGTATCCAACGGTTTTTGCCCCCTTCGGGCGCCATAATATCCATAAGGTTCTCAAGTTCGTCCGCCGTCATGGGATCCCCGTGCCTGCGGTACGATTCGAGCACGGATTTCCCGTTTGAGAAAGCCGCGTGCAATTCCCATCCGAACAATTCCTGCTGCGCTATAACGTCGCTGTCGGTCGACAATTTTTCGTCGGGACGCTTAAAATAAAAACAATGCTCCATGCCGCGCGGCATGAGAAAAAACAGGATTTTATAGGGAAGTTCCTGGGCCTCGCGCAGATTGTCTTCCCTCGACGGGTATTTGTACGCCCCCCCGCTTTTCGAAAGCAGACGTCCTTCGAGTTTCGGTATACTTTCGCCTATTCGGGAAAAAGCTGGAACAGCCGCATACACGGCGGCAAAAACAAAAAATACAAACCTAGACAAACGGGCGGCATTCATGTGTCGCATAAAAAGGATTTTCCCCGCTTTATCAAATATATTTTAACCGGCAAAATCCGCCGTTTACTTGAGTATGTGGTACGATATCGCGCGCCCCCGCAATACCTTCACAAGGAATTGCCGCGGATTTTTGCAATATCTGCCGTATGCCCTCATCAACTCCGCAGTATTGGAAACGCTTTTTCTGTCTATTGCAACTATAATATCCCCCGGGGCTATGTCCGCTATATCGAAAGGATAACCTGGTCTGATCCCTATAACCATGAGGTTGGAATCGCTGTCTATTTTCGATTCCCGGGCGAAGACCTTGGTTATTTCCTGTATTCCCACCCCCCACTTTTCAAGAGTGTACTCCCTGCCTATTCTGCTCTCGAGTACTTCGGACTTCAACGCCTTCGATATTTCGGATTTCGAATGCAAAATATCGAGACGCAATCCGCTTCCCGGGGGCATTTGGGCGATTTTGTTCATGATGCGCGGCAGTTGCTCGGGGAAGCGCCCGTCGACATCGTCGCCGTTTATCCTTAAAAGCACGTCCCCCGGTACTATTCCCGCGCGCGCCGCCGGCGAGCCGGTGTCGACATTCTTGACAATCACTCCCCTATTCATACCGATATCGTAAAACTGCTCCATATCCTGCAGGGGGGACAACGTAACGCCTATATAACTTCTCCGCACGGAATGGAATTGTACAAGGGAATCCATAACGCCTTTGGCGACGTCCGCGGGAACCGCAAAACCGAGATTGTTCGCCGATACGCTCGCCCGGGTGTTTATGCCCACAACCCTTCCGTCGGACAGCGCCAGGGGTCCGCCGCTGTTGCCTGGATTTATGGCGGCATCGGTCTGTATCCACGTGTTGAACACCCCCGTCTCGTAACCGCTGTTCAGCATGGTGCCTTCGAAATACCTGTCCGTATTCGAAATTATTCCGCGCGTAACCGTGCGGGCGAATCCGTGCGGGGTTCCCACGGCGTACACTACTTCGCCGCTTTTAAGCCCGCGCGAATTTCCGAATTCGGCGTGCGAAAACGTTATATTCCTCCGTTTCAGATCTTCGGTGTCCAACTTTATTACGGCGAGATCCGTCCAATGGTCCCATCCTACAAATTCGGCGCGAACGCGTTCGAGGTTCGAAAGGGTAACGACGATCTTTTCCGCATACATATTCGCCACATGCGCATTCGTAAGAACCATACCGTTGGAATCCATGATTACCCCGCTTCCAACCGACCTCACCGTATTGCTGCCGCCGTTCTTTTGCGACTTCTCCCAAACGTCGATCTTTACGACGCTGGAAAGGAGGTTTTCAAATCCCGGCGCCGACGGATAGAACGAACCGTCCGTTGCGCATGAAACCAGCACGACGGAAAGCACGGCGGCGGACAACGCGGAAAAAACGCGCGGAAATGTCGTCACTTGTCTTCGCACGGATTGGATCCGAATCGGGCGGTGACTTTTATGCCTATCCCCCCCCGGACGTTGAATTTTCCCACAACTTCGCACCAAACCGGGTCGAGTCCCGATACAAGGTCGTCGAGTATTATGTTGGTCAAATGTTCGTGGAAACAACCTTTATTTCTGAAAGACCATAAGTAGCATTTTAGCGACTTGCTTTCCAATATCTTCTCCCTCGGGACATAGGATATTTTTACCGCCGCGAAGTCCGGCTGTCCCGTGGCGGGGCATAGACATGTAAATTCGGAAGTTTCCAACTCCACGACATACGCCCGTCTATGCCTGTTGGGA
The DNA here is from genome assembly GCA_964564825.1 of uncultured Opitutales bacterium. GTDB lineage: Bacteria > Verrucomicrobiota > Verrucomicrobiia > Opitutales > Intestinicryptomonadaceae > Merdousia. The sequence goes on along the minus strand of CAZMBN010000002.1, from coordinate 16,467 downwards.
AAGAACTCCAATTTCGCGCAGGGACGGGATTTTTTCCCTTTTCTCCCCCTCCCCCCTCCCAACAAGGTCAGCGAAGCCAAATCTTTTTTCGACGTTTCCCTCATAAGCGGTTAAAACTCCAACATTACCTTGCCCGAACGCGAATTTTCGCACGCGCGCGCAAGCGCCTCTTTTACGTTTTTCATCCCGTACACGGAATCGACCGGCGCCTTGAGGACGCCGGAGGACACCATTTCAAAAACCCTATCGAGTATTTTCTTCACGGCGTCGGGGCCGTGCGTGCGTTGGAACTTGTCCCACCAAAATCCGCGCAGGCGCAAATCCCCGAATATAAGAAAACGCGTGGGAAAACGTACGGGATCGGACACCATTCCGCCCACGGTGACCACGGTTGCGGAATCGCCCATAGCCTTTATCATGTTCGAGACGCTGGCGCCCCCTATCTGGTTTAGTCCAAGTTTCAGCCTTCCCCCCGTCAATTCCCTTATTTTCCTGGCGTCGAACTCCGATTCGTCTACTACGATGTCGGCGCCGATGGCCTCGAGTTCCGCGCGGCGGAGCGACGCGTTTCTCATCATATTGACGGTTTTTATTCCGCGCGCTTTGCACATCTGCACAACAAAGTATCCGAGCGCGCTTCCCGCGCCGTTTTGGATAAACCAGTCGCCTTCCGAAAGCTTTTCGAAATTATCGAGCACGCAAAGCGCCGTCGGGGGGTTTATAAACGCCATGGCGCAAACGTCAACCGGGAGGGACGGAGGGACGACAAACAATTTCGAGGCGTCGCAAATTTGGTATTGCGACCACGCCCCGGGCTCCGGGGGCAATCCCACCACACTGCCTACCTTCGGATATTTGGTGCCGGGACCGAGCGCCACAACCTCCCCCACTCCTTCCCTGCCGGCGACGGCGGGCAAAGGTCTAAGGCGTCCGTAGGATCCGCGTATCATGCCCAAGTCGGAAGGATTTATGGACGCGCGGAGAAGTTTCACCACGGCTTGCCCCCGGGCGGGCTCGCCTATCTCGATAGTTTCCGCCTCCACCACTTGCGACGGTTCTCCACATTTCCTATATACGGCGGCTAAGGTTTCCATGGGGGAAATATCGTAGATATTTCCCGTCTTGTAAACTAAAAACTCCGACGCCCCGCAACGCCGGACGGCAAATTATTCCGCAAACTTGCTTTGTGGTTGACAGAACGGAGTTTTATTTAATCATAATTCGAAAGACTCGGGGAAGGTGCAAATCCTTACTGGTGGTAAAGCCCACGACTCGAAGATTTCTTCGACCGACTTGGCGAGTTTCCAAGGCCAACGGTAAAGTCCGATATAAAGAGTTGTTTTTGTTTTTCCCTTTGCGCGGGAGCAAAGGGGGGGATATATGCGCTCGCTCCGGGAAATTCGGCAAATGTGCAACAAAGGATCGATATTATGGACGGCGCGGTTTCTTCCGGTGCGGTAGACCGCATTTTAAATGCGGTGGAGTCTTTAAGGAACGGAAGGGGAATATTGGTGGTGGACAACCCCGACCGGGAGGACGAGGGGGATCTCGTGTTCTCCACGGATTTTTTGTCGGAATCCCAAGTGGCGCAGACAATACGGGATTGCAGCGGAATAATATGCTTGTGCCTCCCTCCGGAAAAAGTGGAATCGTTGGGATTGCCCATGATGACAAACAACAATTCGTCGAAATTCGGAACAAACTTCACCGTATCCATAGACGCGAAAGATGGAGTTTCAACCGGCGTATCGGCAAAAGACAGACTCCGTACCATAAAGACGGCTTGCAGGGCCGGTGCCTCCGCCGCACGCGACCTTGCAATCCCCGGACACGTCTTTCCCCTTAAGGCGGATGCGGCGGGCGTCTTAGGCAGGAACGGCCATACGGAAGCCACCGTGGATATTATGAAACTCGCGGGATTATCGCCCTACGGAATATTATGCGAGTTGACGAATAAAGACGGCAGCATGTCGAAGACCCCCGAAATCATGAAATATTCGCGCGCGCACGATCTTCCGGTAATATCCGTAAAAGACATAACGGAAATGCGGGGGAGGTACGGATACAACCCGCCCTCGTAGACGGGATTCGATACCCTAAGAACTTGTCCCGTACCGCTACCGTTCCGGCTTTCCCGTTGAGAGGAGCGTATTTTAAGACGTCCTATTTCTTCCCCAATATCCGCTTTATGTATTCCACTTCTTCGGGACAGTAGGGGG
>CAZMBN010000002.1:0-14148 GCA_964564825.1 uncultured Opitutales bacterium | reverse complement strand
CAAAGGTAATCGGTTGCGACGGATTGCAATCCCTTGCCCATTTGGCGGACGCCTTCACGAGATCCACGCAAAATCCCCCGTAGAGCCGTCCCGATCTCCCCATCCCCGGTTCGTTGTAGATATCCCAGCATATTACACGCGGATCGTCGGCGTACTTCGTAACGAACGCCTTTACGTATTTTTCAAGGATTCCCCACTTGGACTTGTCGGTAAGGATACTCATGTCCGGTTTTATCCCCGGCGGAACCCCACCGTGCCGTCCGCGGTAATACGGTTGTTCCCCCAATTTTCCCCCGAACGAAACGGCGCTGCCGAAGAACCGTATCATCGTGCCTATACCGTATTTGTTTGCAACGCTAAGAAACTTCTCAAGGTTTTCTTCCATGGTCTCTCTCTGGTATTTCCAGACCGTTGGACACAAGTATACGCGGACGGCGTTGAAGCCTATGGAACTCGCCAACTTGAGTTCTTTTTCTATAACGTCTATGTTGAAAGTCTCTTTCTGCCAAAAATCTATGGCGTTTGCCGCATAGGACGGAAGGAAGTTTACGCCCGCCCTGTAGGGTTGCGCCTTAAACCATTCGTCGGCTTTCTCCGCGCTCCACACGCCGCGCGCATGGACACACAAAGGCGCCAATGCAAACGCAAACAAAAAAACCGTTACCTTTTTAATCCCCGTATTTTTCATATATATCCTCCGTTAACAACCTCCTGGGACTGTACAATGCACGCCCCCAACTGTAAACAATAAAACCGTTTACGGACAAAAAAAAAGACGCCCATCGATATGAAAGGCGTCGCCGTTGAAGGAAAAAGCCTTTTTTATTTCTTCCCCAATATCCGCTTTATGTATTCCACTTCTTCGGGACAGTAGGGGGTATGGTCGGAACGGAATACGTAGTGGAACCAAACGCCGCTGTCGTTTTCATCGCCCGGCCACGGCAGATGGAATTGGGCTTTCCCCTCCACCAATCCGTAAGAAAACGCCCATACGTTTTTTTCTTTCAGGTATCCCAATATCGGAATGAAAGTACTACCGTGGATTCGTCCCATCCACTCCGTGCACATTATGGGCTTGTTGTATCTTTTTAAAGTCTTCATCCACCGCTCGTGCACCAACACGGAACTGTACGAGTGGTAGGATATGATATCGCTCTCCTCGCATTGGACTTTGTTCAGAATGTTTCCAAGATATTTGTTGTCGGGAAGATATGTGCCCACAATCTCCCAAGGATGTTCGTCGTCGGGAAGCACCAAACCAAAGGTAATCGGTTGCGACGGATTGCAATCCCTTGCCCATTTGGCGGACGCCTTTATAAGATCCACGCAAGATACCACGTAAAACCACGCACCGCTATTCCCCGGCTCGTTGATAATGTCCCAGCATATTACGCGCGGATCGTCGGCGTATTTCGTAACAACCGCCTTTATGAATTCTTCAAGGATTCCCCACTTGGACTTGTCGGAAAGATAAGTTAAATCTGGCTTGGCGTTTGGATCGCCCCCTCCATGCCGTCCGCGAAACCACGGCTGCTCGCCAAGTTTTGCGTCGACCTTAACGGCGGTGTCGAAGAACACTATCATCGTTCCTATGCCGTATTTGTCGGCAACTTTAAGAAACGCCTCAAGGTTTTCCTCCATGGTTTCCCTCTGGTATTTCCAGACCGTCGGGCTTAGCCATATGCGGACGGCGTTGAAGCCTATGGAACTCGCCAACTTGAGTTCTTTTTCTATAACGTCTATGTTGAAAGTCTCTTTCTGCCAAAAATCTATGGCGTTTGCCGCATAGGACGGAAGGAAGTTTACGCCCGCCCTGTAGGGTTGCGCCTTAAACCATTCGTTGGCTTTCTCCGCGCTCCACACGCCACGCGCGTGGACACACAAAGGCGCCAATGCAAACGCGAACAAAAAAACCGCTATCCTTTTAATCCCCGTATTCTTCATATATATCCTCCGTTAACTGTTGAAACTTCCAAAATAATACGGCATCCGCCGCCGCTTGTAAACGGCAAAAAAAAAGATATCTTTTCGCAAGAAAAGATATCTTATGCAATAGCTATCGGCAACGGGATACACGCCCGAAAGAGCCTATCCTATTTCTTCCCCAGTATCCGTTTTATATATTCCACTTCTTCGGGACAGTAAGGGGTAAAATCGGAGCGGAATATATCGTGGAACCAAACACCGCTGTCGTTTTCGTCGCCCGGCCACGGCAGGTAAAATTGCATTTTGCCTTCCACCAACCCCCAGGAAAACGCCCATACGTTTTTTTCTTTCAGGTATCCCAATATCGGAATGAAAGTACTACCGTGGATTCGTCCCATCCACTCCGTGCACATTATGGGCTTGTTGTATCTTTTTAAAGTCTTCATCCACCGCTCGTGCACCAACACGGAACTGTACGAGTGGTAGGATATGATATCGCTCTCCTCGCATTGGACTTTGTTCAGAATGTTTCCAAGATATTTGTTGTCGGGAAGATATGTGCCCACAATCTCCCAAGGATGTTCGTCGTCGGGAAGCACCAAACCAAAGGTAATCGGTTGCGACGGATTGCAATCCCTTGCCCATTTGGCGGACGCCTTCACGAGATCCACGCAAAATCCCCCGTAGAGCCGTCCCGATCTCCCCATCCCCGGTTCGTTGTAGATATCCCAGCATATTACACGCGGATCGTCGGCGTACTTCGTAACGAACGCCTTTACGTATTTTTCAAGGATTCCCCACTTGGACTTGTCGGTAAGGATACTCATGTCCGGTTTTATCCCCGGCGGAACCCCACCGTGCCGTCCGCGGTAATACGGTTGTTCCCCCAATTTTCCCCCGAACGAAATATCGCTGCCGAAGAACACTATCATCGTTCCTATGCCGTATTTGTCGGCAACTTTAAGAAACGCCTCAAGGTTTTCCTCCATGGTTTCCCTCTGGTATTTCCAGACCGTCGGGCTTAGCCATATGCGGACGGCGTTGAAGCCTATGGAACTCGCCAACTTGAGTTCTTTTTCTATAACGTCTATGTTGAAAGTCTCTTTCTGCCAAAAGTCTATGCCGTTTGCCGCATAGGACGGAAGGAAGTTTACGCCCGCCCTGTACGGCTGCGTCTTAAACCATTCGTTGGCTTTCTCCGCGCTCCACACGCCGCGCGCATGGACAAAAACCGATGTCGACACCGCCGCCAACGCAACTAGGGCGGTTTTCATAATTTTGTTGTTTCCCATGTTCGCCTCCTACCGGAAGGGGACAATACGGAGGTTATTCCGCTTGTAAAGGGAAAAAAGACGCCTTTTCGCATGAAAAGGCGTCTTGCGTAAACAAAACTCCAAGGGAAAAACCGCCAACCTATTCTTTTATCAGCGCGTAATCGCCCGCTTTAACGATATTGCCGTCGTAGGAATAGTCCGCCTCGGAATAATTGACTACTATGCTCTCCCCGTTCGAAAACTTCGAGATGAACACATCCTTGGCGATCTCGTCGTGGAAATCCAAATATTCGTACTGCAGATGGCGCATCTTCTTATATTCGTCGTACGCCTCTTTCACGGGATCAAGCCCCATTTTTCTATAGTTGGCTAAATAGAATACGGGACGTCCGTTAAATTCCGCCATCTTCAAACGGCGGATTTTCTTGTCCATTATCGCCTTGTACGGTCCCCACGACCTGTTTTTATCGCCCGAATAGGTGTAGTCTATCGTCGCATAATAGGGATTACTGAGAATTATGCCGTGGTAGGCTATTTGCCAGATGGGGACAAGCCTGTCGACGATTTCGTTCTTAGTTCCCAACCACTGCGGATACGCCCATACGTACAGGGCGAAGTCCAATGTTTTTGCAACGTGGTCGCACGAGGCCTCCGACCCGAACCCGCCGAAGGCGTCTTTGCACTTCTGCCCTATGGCGTTCATATAATCCGCCGTCTGTTGGCGGGTGCAAAAATGCTTGGGATCGTGGCACGGATAGGGGGTTATTGCGCTTATCTGGTCTATGTGGTGGGTGCCCCTCAATCCGAGGGAAAGCATTCCTTTTATGTCCTCGTCTATATTCTTCTTATAGAAGCATTCGTAGCACGGATTATACTGCACTCCCCCGTTGTTCATGCACTCTTTCATCAACGATCCGTCGGCTGTCTTTGCAAGATCGTCGAATGTGAATCTCTTGGCGCAGGAATAATAAGCGTTGGTGTTGACATGGCACACCGCCTGGAATCCCAAGCCGTGTATGGTTTTTATGGCCTCCCTCATCTTTTTCTCTCCGCCGAACTTTTCCTCAACGGGGAACAAATCGGGAAGGCGTCCCTCGAAGCCCTTGTTTGCCCAACCCACAAAGCACATTTCGGTTTCGTCTACGCCAAGCGCCTTCAGTTTCTTCGCCATGTTTGCAAAATCGTCGAATGTATAGTTGACTCTCACGGGAGGTTCGTTTTCGGGGGTCATGAAAACTATCCTGTCTTTATTTACCTTGTTGCCGAACGGCACCCTAAAGAAGACCGATTTAACGGTGTACGCAAGCGTCGGCTGCGTCTTTATCCTCTCCCTCAACGGCTTTACCTCGCCCCTCCCAAGCTGGTAGGCGCGGTAGGCGCGCCCCATCGACGAATAGTTCGCGTCCTTCCCGTAAAAATACGTATAGTCTATTATCAAATCCTCGTAGGGCTTCACCCCTATATCCGCTATGTGGAAACTCGGAAATATCCTGTATTTGCCCTCCTTTACCTCCACCACCATGACAAATTCGTATTTCAAACCTTTCACTATCCCGACAAACGCCGTGTCCCCCTTCTTAACCCCGTAGAGCGACATCGGACTTTTCGGCTCGTATATGCGCCCGTTGTCCCGGGTAAAATGCCCCATCCTGCCGTCGGCCAAAACCCAGTAGCCGTCGTCACCCTTCTCCGCCGTAGACTCGGGCAAAAACACCTGCACGTATTTTACCCCCTTGGACAACTCCTCCTTCGATATCCTGAGGCGGAAAACATTTTCCCCCATATCCTGCAGTTTTACGTCGTTGCTCGTAATCGCGCCGGAATTTGCGGTGGTTACCACCCTTGCGGTTTTTTCCGCGTGCAGGCACAAAGGCGCAAATGCAAACGCGAACAAAAAAACCGCCGTCCTCTTAATCCCCGTATTTTTCATATATATCCTCCGTTAACTGTTGAAACTTCCAAAATGATACGGCATCCGGCGGTGGGTGTAAATAATAAAAAGGATTATTTGCAATGTAAATTAAAAATCAGTACCTTCAAAACAACCCGGACAAAAAAAAGCCCGTTGCATTAATTTGCGCAACGGGCTTGGTTTAAAAGCAACGGGATGGACGAGACTCGAACTCGCGACCTCCTGCGTGACAGGCAGGCGTTCTAACCAACTGAACTACCACCCCTTTGAATACTATCCCCCACAATGTACGGACCGCGCCCGCCGTGTCAATCCGTTTCGTAAAAATATATCCGCCGTTTTAATTCCGCAATCCCGCGAATTTTCCCCGCCGTGTTGTTCTTGCGCCAAAAATTTATTCGACTTAAAACCCCTTTTGCTGTTTTACTTTTTCCGTATGGACAGGTTCGCCCGTATCTCGCAAATAAAGTTTTACCATTATATAGTAATATTCCCGGTTTTTATAATAGTAAGACTCTGGCAATCGAGCATAAGGTTCAAATCCGATGCGGCTTCGCTTGCCGCCATGAAATCCCCCGAGCGGATGGTGGGACTGGCGTGGCACAACAGAATATTTTTTTTGCCGATAGCAAAGTCCCGTTACAGAAGCCGGTTCCCCATGGCGGGACTAATCAGTTCCAGCCGCGACGGGGCGTACCTAACCGCGTTGTTCTCGCTTATGGGAATAAGCGCCGTCAGGGGGTCTACAAAACACCGCGGAGGATTCGCCCTGCTGAACCTCATAGACGCCGTAAAGGGGGGCTCCGACGTCTTTATCACGCCCGACGGTCCGAAAGGACCCAAATGCGCGGCGAAGCCGGGCTTTCTGACGGTTGCAAAGGAAAGCGGGGCGCGCATTTTACTTTTGAACATAAAGCCCGGCGCCTGTTGGACCTTCGACTCGTGGGACGGTTTTATTCTCCCGAAGCCGTTTTCAAGCGTCGAGATAAGCGCCCTGAACATAGAAAACTACAACGCGCTGCTGAAAGCCGCCGAGGAACGCGGCGTCTCCCCCGAGGAATTTGCGGCGAACTACATGAATTCCTAAGACCGCAAACGGCAAAATCCGCAAGGCGCGGCGGAAGAGGTTAGTCGAATCTCGCCTTGCGCATGTCTTTTTCCCGCACAAATGCTTCGTGGAACGCGTAGGCTTTGGCGAGGGTTTGCGGAGTGTGTCCGCGCGACACCGCCTTGAGAAAATCCCGGAGCAATTCCTTGTATTCGCCGGACGCGCAAACGTCTATGAGCAAACGGGCGCGCTGCATGGGGGTCTTGCAGCGGAGATCCGCCACCCCGTTTTCGGTAACCACCACGTTTACGCTGTGTTCGGTATGGTCGCAGTGCGAAACGTTCGGGACTATGGCGCTTATCAAGCCGCCTTTTGCGACCGACGGACAGGTGTATATGGAAAGGTAGGCGGAGCGCGTAAAGTCCCCGCTGCCGCCTATGCCGTTCATCAGGTTTTTCCCCATTATGTGGGAACTGTTCACGTTTCCGCTCAAATCCACTTCTATCGCGGTATTTATGGACACCACCCCTATGCGCCGCGCAACCTCCGGGCTGTTGGAAATTTCCTGCGGACGCAGCGTAAGGCGGGAACGGAAAAACTCCGGATTGGAATATATCTCCTGTATTTTTTCCGGGGTCACGGTAAGGGACGTTGCGCTTCCGTGTTTTATGCGCCCCTTTTCAATCAGATCCACAACGGAGTCTTGGAGAACTTCCGAATACATCGAAAACGCGGGGATTTCGGGATTCGAACCGAGGGCGCCGAGTACGGCGTTGGCTATGTTGCCCACCCCGCTTTGTATGGGGAGAAATTCCGGCGGTATCCTGCCCGCCTTCATCTCCGCGGCGAGAAAATCCGCAACATTTTGCCCTATCTTGTCGGTTGTGGGATCGCCCGGTTTGAAGGGCTTGACCTCGTCGGGTTTGTTTGTCCTTACGATGCCTACTATCTTTTTGGGATCGACTTTCACCACCTCGGCGCCGATTCTATCGCTTGCGGAATATATGGGGATTTCGCGCCGGTACGGGGGGTTCGCGGTCTCGTAAATATCGTGGAAACCGAGCAGCTGCTTGGAATGGTATTCGTTGAGTTCCAATATGATTTTCTCGGCGAGTTTAAGTCCGGTGGGGGCTATCCCTACGGACGTAGTCAGCAGGATTTCCCCGTTGTCGTCCACATCGGCGGCCTCCACTACCGCCCAGTCGAACTTTCCCATAAAACCGTAGTTCATATACTGTGGGGTCATCGACAAATGCAAGTCGGTAAAGTTCACCGTATTGGGATCGGCGTTCGCGCCCGCCCTCAGGTCCGCGTTGGACTGGTAGGGGGCCCTATAGTTTACGGCTTGCGCCCTCGACAGAACGCCGTCGCAGGAATCTCCCGTGGACGCCCCCGTCACCACGTTGATCTTGAAAGGACGCCCCGCCGCGTGTTCCGCCTCAGCCCGGCGCGCTATCGCTCCGGGGATTTCCTTCGCCGCCCCCGCGGGGGTGAAACCGCTAAACGCGATTTGTTGGCCGTTTTGAACGAGGGCAGCAGCCTCGTCCGCCGTAATGTAATTGTAGCTCATTTTTGTTCCCACGTTAAAAAGAGACGCCCCCGCATTTAGTGCGAGGCGAGCGTGGCGATAAAAAATCCCGCCACCATCGCCGTACCTATCACGCCCGCGACGTTCGGTCCCATTGCATGCATGAGTAGAAAATTCGAAGGATCCGCCTTTTGTCCTTCAACCTGCGACACCCGCGCCGCCATGGGAACCGCCGACACCCCCGCGGAGCCTATCAGCGGGTTTATTTTGTCCTTCAGGAATAGGTTCATAAACTTGGCTATCAATACGCCCGCCGCCGTCGAAAAACCGAACGCCACAACACCCAGCATCAAAATGGAAAGGGTGTCCACCCTTATAAACCTGTCGCCCGTCATCGTTATGCCGACCGACGTTCCCAAAAATATCGTAACCACGTTGATTATTTCGTTTTGCGCGGCCTTGCTCAGGCGTTCGCAAACCCCCGATTCGCGGATAAAATTGCCGAGCATAAGCATGCCTATCAACGCGGAAACGTCGGGAACAAGCAGTATGCAAAATATGGTGACCACCACCGCGAAAAGCAGCTTCTCAAGTTTTCCCACTTTGCGCAGGCTCTTCATTTTTATTTTTCGTTCCTTCTCGGTGGTTAGCAGGCGCATAATCGGCGGTTGTATAATGGGGACAAGCGCCATATAGCTGTACGCGGCAACCGCTATGGGCGCCAGGATATGCGGGGCGAGTTTATTCGAAATAAATATCGAAGTGGGACCGTCGGCACCGCCTATTATCCCGATGGACGCCGCCTCCTTCGACGTAAAATTCAAAAATATGGCGCCCATAAAAGTTGCGAACACGCCGAACTGGGCGGCTCCGCCCAAAAGGAGCATTTTCGGATTGGCTATCAGCGGACCGAAATCCGTAAGGGCGCCCACGCCGAGGAATATCAGCGGCGGGAATATTTCAAGCAGGACCCCCTTTTGTATGTAGTAGTAGAGGCCTCCCACCCTCGCGCTGTGGATGCCGGCGATTTCCGCCCCCTTCGGGAGTTTTTCGCCCGCCTTCGCGGAAACGGAACTGACGTCCCCGGAACTGGCCGCCCACACAAACATGTCCCGACCCTTAAGTTTTAGAGGTCTTCCCTTGTAGTTGACGCAAAATTCCGCATCGGCCTCCGCGGCCTCGACGTCCGTCTTTGGTTCAAAAACGTCCGGGCGCAATATGCACACCAAATCGGGCACGCCCTTGGCCTTCTTAAACACGTCTTTTCGAGACTCGGCGGAAGTTACGTCCGAAAGCATGTCGAAATACGCCCGGACGTCCGCCTGCGCGCTTTCCCTGCTGGCGACCACGTCCGACACTTTCAACGGCACCTGGCGCACCGTACGCGGAACAAAAACACCGTCCCCGGGAGACGCAAATACGCCCACAACGCTTCCCCCCTCGGGCGCAAGCAGGGGCTCGGCGGGTTTGTTCAACACGCCTTCCGTAGGCAAATTCGCCAACAGCGCCCCGAACGCTATGGGGGTTAAAAGCAACGGTTCAAATTGGCGGAACACCGCCAGGTAAAAAAGAACCAGCGCAACAATCCACATCACCACCATGCGCCAGTCAACATAGAAGAAACCCGTGTCGAGGGCCAGATCCATCAAGCTGTTTAACATACGAACGAAATCCTGCTGAGTAAAACCTTGTTTCCAAATTATCCGACGCCGGGGAAATCGAATACGCTTCCGACTTTCAAGCGCGGAGAATGCGCACGGCAAACTCCAAACGCCTCCCGCTACGAGAGCGAAACCAGCGGCTGCCCTTCCTGGACGCTTTGTCCGGCGGACACGCTTATCTTGGCGACCGTACCGTCTCTGGGGGAATTTACAAAAGTATTCATTTTCATCGCCTCCAGCGTCACAAGCTTGTCCCCAGCCTTGACTTTCTGGCCCACCGACACGTCCACGGAAACCACGACGGCTGCCAACGGGCTCGCAACGTCGCCGTCCCCCGCGGGTGCGGCGACGGGCGCCGCGGGAGCGGGAGCGGGGGCGGGAGCCGCCGCAGGTACGACGGCACGAGCCGCGGTTGCGGGAGCCGCCGACGTTTTAGAGCCGAGAATTTCGACTTCGACTTCGTATGTCTTGCCTTCTACAGTTATGCGCAACTTTTTCATAAAAACACCTTTTGCAATTGTTTGTTTTCCGCTTCCTACTTGAACCTTGAAGGAATAAAATTTTTGGAGGCGTAGATTTGCATGCGCCCCTGGCGCGCGTACGCCATTGCGTCGGGCACGCGTTTAAAGGAAACAACGCGGTGCTCCTCCTCCACCGCTGCGGCGGCCGCCGCCGACAATATCGCCACGATTTTCGACCGGTCGGAACAAAGTTCGGGTAGGACCGAGGCCACCGCCGCCGAAACCACGAAAGCGTGCTCTTTCGGAACTGAATCCGCCGGACGGGGTTTGGAATTCCTTTTCGCCGCGGATCTCGTTTTATCCGCCGATTTGAAGAATATCCCCACAAAAGACGTAATGCTTGAAAGCACCGCCAGGACCACCATTACAATGGAAAATCCGAGTATGGAAAACACCGCCATTTGTTGCAAGTCGGGATAGTCCGGTATGAGAGCCGCCGTTATTGTCTGCATATTTTGGCAAATTTAAAATTTTCGGAATTTCAACATCCTGCGCCGTAAGACTACATCGGGATATTTCCGTGTTTCTTCGGAAGGCGCGTCTCGCGCTTTCCGAGTGTCGCCCTAAGCGCCGCGGCTATAACGCCGCGCGTTTCGGCGGGCTCGATAACGTCGGTTATCATGCCCTTTTCCGCGGCCTGGTACGGACTTTCAAACTTGTCGCTGTATTCCCGTTGGTATTTCGCGGAAAGCTCCCCCGGATTTTCGGACGCCTTTATTTCCTTTCCGTACAACACGTTCACCGCGCCTTTTGCGCCCATGACGGCTATTTCCGCGGTCGGCCAAGCGTACACCATGTCGGCGCCCATGTCCACGCAACACATTGCAAGATAGGCGCCTCCGTACGCCTTGCGCATGATGAGGGTAATCTTCGGAACGGTGGCGGAGGCGTAGGCGAAGAGCATTTTCGCCCCGTGGCGGATGATACCCCCGCGCTCCTGGGCGAGTCCGGGCATGAAGCCGGGAACATCCACAAGGTTTACAATGGGAACGTTGAACACGTTGCAGGTGCGTATAAAACGCGAACCTTTGTCGGACGCGTCTATATCGAGGCAACCCGCCTTGTACGCCGGCTGGTTGGCTATTATTCCCACAACCACGCCTTGTATCCGCGCAAACCCCACAACTATGTTGCGCGCGAATCCCGCCTGTATTTCAAAGAAGTCCCCGTCGTCGACGAGCCTGCCGATCACCTTGTAGACGTCGAGGGCGTCTTTCGCGGTTTCCGGAACTATTTCGTTCAATTCGGCGTCGTACGTGCGCTCCACGGGGTAGTCGAGGTTGTGGGGCGGCTCCTGCATATTGTTCGAGGGAAGAAAGGAAAGAAGTTTTTTCGAAAGCTCGAGCGCGTGCCCGTCGTCCTCCGCAACAAGATGGATATTACCCGAAACCGTCGCGTGAGCCGCCGCCGTGGCGAACATGTCCACCGGCGCATCCTCGCCCGTCGCCGCCTTGATGACCTGCGGACCGCATATGAAGAGGTTCGAGTTTTTCCTGGTCATGATGATGAAGTCCATCAGCGCGGGGCTGTAGGCGGCGCCGCCCGCACAGGGACCCGCTATTATGGACACCTGCGGGACCACCCCGGAAAGAGCAACATTCTGGTAAAATATTTGACCGTATCCCGCAAGGGAGGCTACGCCCTCCTGTATGCGCGCGCCGCCGCTGTCGTTTACACCCACGACGGGCATTCCGTTTTTCCCGGCGAATTTCATCAAGTCGACGATTTTTTTCGCGTGGTTCGAACCTAGCGATCCCCCCGCCACGGTAAAGTCCTGGCTGAACGCCGCCACTGGACGGCCTTCAACCAAGCCTACGGCGCATATTACGCCGTCGGCGGGAAGCGTCTTCTTTTCCATTCCGAAATCGTGGCAGTTATGCTGCACATGCATGCCGAATTCCCGGAATGATCCTTCGTCGAACAGGGATTCTATCCTGTCGCGCGCCGTCATAAGACCCTTGGCGCGGCGCGCCGCGAGTTTTTCCGCACCTCCGGCGTCGAGCGCAAGGGCGCGCCTTCTGCGGAGTTCGTCCATCAATTTTTTCGATATGGCCATTTCGATTGAAAAATTATCGTGTTAAGTTGTACGCCGCCCGCCAAGGGAGGGACGGAACAAATCCGTCCAAAGCTTCCGCCGAAGTGCGGAAAATCCCGAAGACGAATCATTCGCCGTCCTGGCAAAATTCGGTAAGTACGCCCTTTGTAAACTTGGGATGAAGAAAGGCTATTTTTTTCGCGTGTGCGCCAATCTTCGGCTCTTTGTTTATAAGTCCAACCCCGTTGGCTTCGGCTCTCGCCAAGTCGGCGGCGATGTCGCCGGAATTAAATGCGATGTGGTGCACGCCTCCGTGGGGGTTTTTCTCCAGAAATTTCGCCACGGGGCTGTCGGGCGAAGTGGGTTCAAGCAGCTCTATATGGACTCCCCCCACGTTAAAGAAGGCGGTCTTCACCTTTTGATCCGCCACTTCCTCCACCCCTTCGCATTTGAAACCGAGGGCGTTTTCATAATAGGCAACGGCGTCGTCGATAGACTTTACGGCAACGCCTATATGGTCGATTTTTGTGAGCATTGTGCACCTTTTGTTGGAAAAATTTTGAAGGGAGAAACTAATTCGGAAGGCGCTCTTGTCAATAAATTTTGAGAACTTTTTCGCACCCTTCGGCGGGGGAAAAGTGGGATCTGGTTTGCCCTCTCCATACGCAAAGCGGCGGGTCTTGCAGAGGCGCTTTGCAAAAAAAGGCGGAGTCTTAAACGACCCCGCCTTTTTTTGTTTAAGATGTTTCCGGTTTTCTACTTTACTTTCTTCTCCTATAGAGCGCAAAGCCCAACGCGAGAACCCCAAGCACCCCAGCAACCGTCGCGGGCTCGGGAACGACTGTGTTCACCCAGAACGAACCGTCGTGCAGGTCTTCTATGTAAAGCTCCCCTCCGCCGAATACCGTGAAGTATTGCTCCAACTGCTCCATCGTAAAATCGTAAACCCTAAGCTGGTGGTAGATCTCCCCGTAAAGCACTATGCTCCCCTCCTTCAAAAAGTCCCCCTGCAGGGCGGTAACGCTTGAGTCCTCTCCGAGGACAAGCGAGCCGTTTACCCCGAACTTCAAAAGAAGCTTGCTGTCCTCCTCGAACACGAATCCGCCTATGTGGTTTAGGGCGTTTATTTCGAACATTACCCCGCTTGCGTCCCCGCCCTCCGCAACGCCCGATCCGCCGGAATACGTGGAATTTAGGTGGAATAGGGAGGTCGCCTGGCTCGTGGCGTGCCACGATTCGTCCGAACCCACTATAAAGGCGTCGGTTGTGTTCAGCGTAATTTTGGAACCCCTTGCAATATAAAGGGTATTGCCGAAATCAAGTTTCCCCGTCCCCGCGTTCGAAATTACGTCCGCACCGCTCGCTATCCAGTTGTGCGCCCCGTTTTCAACAGCCGTCACGGGGTGGGAGTTGTGCTGCTTTAGCTCGGCGTTCGCGCCGAAGGTGGTCTTCAAACCCGTTACATACCCTATCCCTATTATGAAGCGGTCGCCCGAGCCTACGTTGCCGTGGTCGGCGGAACCCTGCCCGTTTACTATTAGGGAGCCGTCTATTTCACCCCCGCCAAACTGCACTCCGCCGTTCGTGGTGAACTTGGAGTTCTCCTTCATGGTGAGCGTGTTGAAGAGATTGTTTCCGTTCACGTCGCCGCCGCCTGCAACGTAGCCTCCCGTTCCGTTCGCCTCAACCTCCGCGCCGTTCTCCAAAACAACGTTCCAGCTGTTCGCGGAAAATCTTTGCACAACGGTGAGTTTTACACCGTCCGCCACGGTCATATCGCAATTCCTTGCATAAGCCAGCACAACTTGGTTGAGGTCGGAATCGGCGGCTATTACAATGCCCATATTTTCCGTCGGGTTCGCCTGCCCGCCTGGGCAATTTATAACGAAATTCCCCGTCAGATGGCCCTTGTAGGTTACGGTGAAATTGCTCCCGCCCATATACGAGTAAAGTTCCGTGCCCTCAACGGTAATAAAAGACTTGTCCTTGCCCGCGCCGTAAAAGAGGGTTCCGTTTGCAATGCTCATTTTGCCACCGCCCTGCGCCTTGAAGTTCAGTGTCCTTTCCCCGATGTTGACCGTACCGCCGTCGAAGAGGGTTATCGCGCCGTCGGCGCTGAAAGTAAAGTTTACGGTGCCGGCAACGTCTTCGGCGAACGAAAGGTCGGTTTTGCTGAAAAAGTAGTTGTGGAAAGCCGCGTCCTTGCCGAGGATTACGTGCCCCGTGCCGTCGCTCGAGGAAAA
>CAZMBN010000001.1:124806-152950 GCA_964564825.1 uncultured Opitutales bacterium | reverse complement strand
TGCCTACATATTCGTTTATCCGGTGCCTGAAAGGGGAGGATATATTGCTAAATAGCAACGCCGTATTCGACTATTTGTATGTGGGGGATTTGTGCGCGATTGTCTCCGCCTTTATGGAGAACTTTCCTTCCCAAAGGCTGATAAACGCCACTCCGACGAGAAGCGTGCAATTGCTGGAAATAGCGCATACGGCGCGCAAAATAAGCGGCGCGCGGGTTGGCGTATCGATATTGTCGGCGAAGATGGGAAATTCGTACACGGGAGACAATACACGGCTTCTTGAACAGCTTCCGAACTTTAAGTTTACCCCGCTGAGCGAGGGAATGGAACGTCTGTGGAGGGGTTTGGTTGCGTGAATACGCGGCGTTTTGTTCCGCTTTTGAAACGGTTGGAACGCCCCGGTTCGACGCGCGAATTTTTTACTGTACTTTAACCGCGCGCGTGCCAATATTCCCGTCTATTCAACAAAAAAATCGATTATGGTATCCTATAAAGAACTTGGTTTGGTTAACTCGCGCGGTCTTTTTAAGAAGGCCATAGACGGCAAGTATGCCGTTCCGGCGTTTAACTTCAATAATATGGAACAGATGCAGGCTATAATTCAGGCGTGCGTCGAGACGCGTTCGCCCGTAATTTTGCAGGTATCGAGCGGTGCGCGCAAATATGCGAACCAGACGATTTTGCGTTATATGGCCCAGGGGGCTTGCGAATACGCCAAAGAACTGGGTTACGCCATTCCGATAGTGTTGCACCTCGACCATGGGGATACTTTCGAGCTCTGCAAATCGTGTATAGACTACGGATTTTCATCGGTTATGATAGACGGTTCCTCCCATTCCTACGAAGATAATGTGGCTCTTACCTCGAAGGTGGTTGAGTATGCTCACTCGTACGATGTCACCGTCGAGGGGGAACTTGGGGTTTTGGCGGGCATTGAGGACGAGGTCTCCCACGAAACTCATTCCTACACCCGTCCGGAGGAGGTTGAAGACTTTGTAAGTAAAACGGGGGTGGATTCCCTGGCGATATCCATAGGCACTTCCCACGGTGCGTACAAATTCAGACCCGAACAATGCTCCCGCGATAAGGACGGCAGGCTTGTTCCTCCGCCCCTTCGTTTTGACATCCTCAAGGAAATAGAAAAGCGGATACCGGGATTCCCAATAGTGCTCCACGGTTCGTCGTCGGTTCCGCAGTGTTATGTGGACGAGATAAATAAATACGGCGGCAAGCTTGAGGCGGCGGTCGGAATCCCCGAAGAGCAATTGCGCAAGGCTGCCGAATCTGCGGTTTGCAAGATCAATATAGACAGCGACGGACGCTTGGCGATGACTTCCGCGGTTCGAAAGGTATTTGTTGAGAAACCTTCCGAATTCGACCCGCGCAAATATCTCGGTCCGGCGCGCGACGAGCTTAAAAAGCTCTACATGCACAAGGTCAAGAACGTCCTTGGTTCGGCGGGGAAGGCTTAGCATCCTTCCCCGTTCCGGTTTTTGCGGAATTTTTTAGGGAAACTGCGCGAAATTCGTAGAAGATGGCGCGCCGTTGAATTTCCGCCCCGATGGGCGGGTGGTTGTCTGCCCGCGCCCGCGTATTTTGTCGTCCGTTTAAGTTCTTCTTGACGAACGCCCGTTGTTTTCCCAATATGTGCCGAGTTCCGGTGGAAACTATCTTGTTTCTTCGGGTTCGGTACGCCGTTCTTAATGCATATCGGAGGAGATATATGGTTTTCGCGTTGAGAAAAACTTTGTTGATGGTGTTCGTGTTCGCGTACATGTTATCCATGTCGCATTTTCTTTCGGCGCAGACCGGCGCGGGATCTGGAAGCCTCAAGCTGACAATGTACCGTAAAAACCTTGAATACTCCTACAACCTTCCGTCGCTCGTTACAGGGGCGGTAAAGGCGAAAAAAGTAAAGGACGAAGACAACGAATTTTGGATTCAAATGGATGGGGGCTGGAAATCTTTCGATATGTCCTCCGCCTCGTCCAAGACTATAGAGTACCGCGGACCGTCGAATTTCAAAATATATCAGAAAGTTCCCGGATCGGACAAATCGAAACCCCAATATAAACCGGTAAGCAGTATTTCCGCTCCCAAAGGGGCTTCGGAGCTGGCGATATTGATGTTTGTCCGCAAGTCTTCGGTTAAATTTTATCCGGTGGATTTGTCCCCGGAGAAAATTCCGGAGGGGAAACTTGCCGTAATGAATATGACGTCGGTTCCAATAGCCCTTTCCCTGGACGGGAAAAGTAGCTTTATGCGCTCCATGTCCCACGTAATTTTCCCCTTCAAGGAAAAGAGCCAAGCGCTTCCCATAATGGTGGCGATAAAATCAAGCGACACGTGGAAAGTCGTGTACAAGAGTAGGGTTTCCCCCATTAAAGACCAACGTAATCTTGTGTTGTTGTACGATCCCTTCGAAAAAAAAGGTACCACAAACATCAACGTCCAAGTCTTAAATTTTTAAATTTTCGCGATCCCCGGAAGCCGCGGTGGGTGCACGCGTTCCGGTATTTTCCCTTAGGTTCGGATTTGTCCGGATCCGAAGATTTTATATTTATACGAACACAATTCTTCGAGCCCCATGGGACCGCGTGCGTGGAGTTTGTCGGTGGATATGCCTATTTCGGCTCCCATCCCGAATTCAAAACCGTCCGTAAACCGTGTTGAAGCGTTCCAATACACGCACGAGCTGTCCACTTCGTTCATGAATTTTTCCGCGCGCCCGGCGTCTTCCGTTATTATCAAATCGGAATGTTTCGATCCGTACGTATTTATGAAGCCTATTGCCGAATCTATGGAATCGGCTATTTCTATCGAAATTATAAGATCGGTGTATTCCGTCGAGAAGTCCTCTTCCGAAGCGGTCGAGAAGCTTATGGACTTTCTCCCAAGTATGTCCCCCGCCCGTTTTGACGCCCTCAATTCCACCCCCTTGCCGGCAAGGGCCTCCGCTATTTTCGGCAGCAGGGATTCCGCCGCGTCTCTGTGCACAAGGAGGTTTTCGGCGGCGTTGCACACGCTTGGACGCTGGCACTTGGCATTGATTGTCAATCTCTCCGCAAGTTCGGCGTCGGCAAACTTGTCGACGTAGACTGTGCACACCCCCTTGTAATGCTTGATTATGGGTATTGAGGAATTTTCCGACGTAAAGCGTATGAGTCCTTCTCCCCCCCGGGGTATTATGCAGTCCACATAACGGTCGAGTTTCAGGAATTCGACCAGTGCGGCGCGGTCGCAAGTCGGAATCATCTGGACGCTGTCGGGACTGATGGGGGATTCCTTTAACGCTTTCGATATTATCGAGGAAAGTTCGCGGTTTGAATTGAACGCCTCGCTGCCCCCGCGCAAGATGGCGGCATTTCCGCTTTTTAAGCATAGCACCGCGCAATCCACCGTGACGTTGGGTCGGCTTTCGTAAATTACGCCTATCACCCCTATGGGGGTTCTGACCTTGTCTATGCGCAGACCGTTCGGACGCGTATTGCTCGATATTGTTTTACCGACGGGATCCGGCAGTTTTGCCACCTCTTCAACCCCGCGTGCCATCGCCTCTATTTTCCCGTCCGACAGGGCAAGGCGTTCAAGCATGGCTTTCGACATCCCACCCGCACCGGCTTTTTCCAAATCCTTCGCGTTGGCTTCAAGTACGTCGCCCGCGTTTTCGCGAAGCAATTCCGCCAACTTTAATATGGCGGCGTTTTTTTCCGCCTCGCTCTTGGTGGCCAATTCCAGTGCTGCGGTTTTAGCTTTTTGCGAGATTTCCAGTACCGTCGCCGTCATATGCTCGAATATTTTACTATTAAATTCGCTCTTCTCGATATTTCGTCCATGCCGGATTTTTCGAGTTTGATGCAGGAGAAGGATTCCACGGTTAGCGAAGCCGCTGCCGCCCCCGCAAGCATTGCGCGTTTTATTGTCGCGAAATCGTACGAAGCCTTCGATGTAATGTAGCCCGCAAGCGCGCCCGCAAAGGAATCTCCGGCTCCGGTGGGGTCCCGCAGGTCTTTGACGGGGAAGGCGGGTATTGTAAAGAAACCGTCCTTATGGAAAAGCATGGCCCCGTATTCCCCGGTCTTTATAATCGCGCTCTTCGCCCCCATGTCGAGAAGGTGTCCGCCTGCCGCTATTATATTGCGATCCCCCGAAAGCATTTTTGCCTCGGATTCGTTCAGCAACAATATATCGGCTTTCTTTATGAGACTTCTTAGCGGTTTGTTCGCCGTGTTTATCCATAAATCCATAGTGTCGAGTATGACAAAGGGCGTACCGCCCGTCTCCGACAAAACCGTCGATTGTATCTTGGGGGATATGTTCCCCAAAAGCACGACGTCGGCGTTTTTCGCTGAATTTGCAAGCGCGGGGGAATAATGTTCGAACGCGTTTAGCCGTACTTCCAAGGTTTCGCGACTGCTGAAGTCGTCGTGGTATTTCCCGCGCCAAAAAAACGTCGGCAGCGAGGCGTCCCGCACGAGACTGTCGAGGTTTATCCCCCGGTTTTTTAGCCGTTCGATATCCGAGTCGTTGAAATCCGTCCCCACTATGCCGACCATACGGGGCGGGGAAAAGAACGACGCCGCCATTGCCGCGTAATATGCGGACCCCCCAGGAACGCGCTCGATTTTGTCGAGCGGAGTTTCTATGCTGTCGTATGCAACGGAACCGGTTATTAAAAGCTTCCAATCCATGCGTTTACATAAGGGAGATTATTTGGTCTGCGAATTCGGAGCACTTTACCTGCTTCGATCCCTCCATAAGACGGGCGAGATCGTATGTCACAACTTTTGAAGCGATGGCGTTTTCAACTCCTTTTATTACGAGGTCTGCGGCTTCGTTCCAACCCAAATAGCGGAACATCATTTCTCCCGATAATATGACCGAACCCGGATTGACTTTGTCGAGTCCGGCGTATTTCGGCGCCGTGCCGTGAGTGGCCTCGAATATGGCGTGTCCGCTTGTATAATTGATGTTCGCCCCGGGAGCTATGCCTATTCCGCCCACCTGCGCCGCCAGTGCGTCGGATATGTAATCGCCGTTGAGGTTGAGGGTGGCAACTATGTCGTACTCCGCAGGGCGGGTCAGGATTTGTTGGAGAAATGCGTCCGCTATGACGTCTTTGACTATTATCCCGTCGGGAAGTCTACACCATGGACCGCCGTCGACGGGTTTTGCGCCGAATTCTTCGCGGGCAACCTTGTATCCCCAGTCCCTGAACGCGCCTTCGGTAAATTTCATTATGTTGCCTTTATGAACAAGCGTAACGCTCTTGCGTTTTTGCGATCTGGCGTAGTTTATCGCCGCGCGGACAAGCCTTGCCGTCCCCTCCTCGGACACGGGTTTTATCCCTATTCCGCAAGAATCCGGGAAGCGGATTTTTGCGAACCGGTCGGGAAATTCGGTTCTCAAGAACGTTTTTATTTTCCCGGTATCGCCGCTTCCCCTTTCGAATTCTATTCCGGCGTAAATGTCCTCCGTATTTTCGCGAAAGATCACCATATCCACAAGATCCGGGCGTTTTACGGGGCTGTCCACTCCCTTAAAGTATTTCACGGGTCTTTGGCAGACATACAAATCGAGTTCCTGTCTAAGGGCGACGTTTAACGACCGTATACCTCCGCCTATGGGCGTTGTCAACGGACCCTTTATACCTACAAGATAGTCTTTGAATGTCGCGAGGGTTTTTTCGGGCAGCCAACTGCCCGTTTTTGCAAAGGCTTTTTCGCCCGCGAGCACCTCCGTCCAACATATTTTACGCTTGTCCGCATACGCCTTCTTTACGGCGGCGTCGAACACTCTCGACGATGCGCGCCAAATATCCGGACCTATTCCGTCTCCTTCGATAAACGGGATAATCGGCCGGTCGGGAACTTTCAGCCTGCCGTCTTCTATCGTGATTTTCTCGCCTTGCATATTCATAGTACGGTAAAATTCAGGATTCACAGATAAAAAGATTGTCCGGGCTAAAACAAGCATTTTTATTCCCGCACGGAACGGCGCCTTTACTCGTATTTTTCAAGTTGCTTGACATATTCGAAGCCCGTGCGAGCATATCGCGCCATGACGGGCGACGAATTTAAGAGGAGTTTTGACCGGAAACGCCGGATTGTCGAATCGGCGATTGATAAATATTTGCCTTCGGCGGACACGAGGCCTTCGATTATCCATAAGGCGATGCGTTACAGTATGGAGGCGGGGGGAAAGCGTCTTAGACCGATATTGCTTTTGGCGGTACACGAAATGTTTCCGTCGAAAATGGACCCCATGCCCGCATGCGTGGCCGTAGAATCCCTGCACACGTATTCCCTAATACACGACGATCTTCCCTGCGTGGATAATTCCGACCTGCGCAGGGGAAAACCCACATGTCACAAGATGTTTGGGGAAACGTTGGCGCTTTTGGCGGGGGATGCGCTTTTGACCTACGCCCCCTATTTGTTGGCGCGGGAATACTCGGGTTTCCCCAAAATCGCGTCGGAACTTGTCCTGGATTTAATGGACGCCGCGGGAAGCCGTAGGCTCATAGGCGGACAGGTCGAGGACGTAATCGGGGAACGCGAGGGAAAAATGACTTCCGAAAAGCTCGACTTTATACACCTTAACAAGACGGCGGCGCTTATAACCGCCGCCGTAACAATGGGAGTCCGGTTGTCGGGCGATTCCGATTCGAAAAAACTTGAAACCGCCCGCAGTATCGGCCGCGATATCGGTCTTGCCTTTCAAATTATAGACGATATCCTCGACGTCGCCGGCGACGTCGCTACCATGGGAAAAACTACGGGGCTTGACGCCGCCAACCAAAAGGTAACCTACGTTTCCCTCCACGGCGTCGACGCTTCCCGCAGGACCGCCGCGCAACTGACCGAACGCGCCCTTGCCGAAAGCGATAGGCTTGGTCCCGACCCGGACTTTTTTAAGGCTCTGGTAATTTACATGGAAAACAGGATTAATTGACTATGTTGGTGCGTCCGAAGATAAAAGGATTTATTTGTATAACGGCTCATCCCGAAGGGTGTGCTCAAAATGTCCGCAACCAAATTTCGTATGTGAAATCAAAAGGGGAGATAAAGGGTTCGTGCAAGTCGGCTCTCGTAATCGGCTCGTCTACGGGTTACGGGCTTGCAAGCCGCATAGTTGCGGCGTTTGGTTGCGGAGCCGATACGGTTGGGGTTTTTTTCGAGCGTCCCGGCGATGCCGCCCGTGGTCGCACCGCGAGCGCCGGATGGTACAATACCCTCGAATTCGAAAAACAGGCGAAATCGGCGGGATTTTATTGTTCCAATATAAACGGGGATGCGTTCGGCAACGAGGTAAAGGAAAAGGCAATCGAGTCCATAAAGAAGTCGCCAAAGGGGAAGGTTGATTTAATAGTATATTCCCTGGCGTCCCCCCGCAGAACCGATCCGTCCAACGGCGAAGTGTACAGGAGCGTACTTAAAACCGTCGGAGAATCCCGCAACGAAAAAAGTTTGGATACCGACAGAGGTGAAGTTGTAGAGGTAACGGTTCCAAGCGCCACCCAGAAAGAGATTGACGATACCGTAAAGACTATGGGGGGGGAGGATTGGGACTTGTGGATAAGGGCTCTCGATGCGGCGGATGTAATCGCTCCCGGTTGCACGAGTATCGCGTATTCGTACATAGGACCGAAACTGACGTACCCCATCTATCGCGACGGAACCATAGGTATGGCGAAAAAGGATCTCGAACGGGCGGCCGAACGCATAGATGCCGTAATGAAGTTGCATAGGGGTAAGGCTTTTGTCTCGATAAACAAAGCTCTGGTTACCCAGTCCAGCAGCGCAATACCCGTCGTTCCGCTGTATATATCCGTATTATACAAAGTTATGAAGAAGAAAGGGCTGCATGAAGGCTGCATAGAGCAGATTCAACGGCTGTTTGCAACCCAACTTTACAACGGCAATTCCATAGATTACGACGACGAAGGAAGGGCGCGAATGGACGGTTTCGAACTTCGCAGCGACGTCCAGGACGAGGTGTTTTCCCTGTGGGATAGGATAAATACGGATAATTTGTACGAACTTACGGATTTTGCCGGCTATAAAGCCGAATTTATGGGGCTGTTCGGTTTTGGCGTCGACGGAGTCGACTATTCCAAGGATGTTGAAATTTAGCCCGCCGCAACGGGGTTGCTTTTCCACGGGTGGAATGTCCAAGCGATTATCCGAACATTTTGGAAATGTCCGCCTCCGAGAGTTCCTTTAGCGTCGGTCTGCCGTCGGGGGCAACAGAGTGGAATTCGCACGCCAAAAGTTCGTAGAGCAGGGAAAATGCCGAAACCTCCGTGCATGTAAAACCGGCGGTCGTCGTGCGTTTTACGGCAAGTTTTGCAAATATATCGTCGGAAAGTTTGCGTTTCCGCATATTTGCCCCGTTTTCTCTTCCCTCTTCGACAAATCCGCGTAGGAAACTCTCCGCTTGTCCGTAGGGCAACCAATGGGGAATTGCCGTTATCTTGTACATTCTGTTACCGAAGTCTTCTATGGCAAACCCGCAAGAGGCGAATGTTTCCCTGTTTTCCGAAAAAAATTCGTCGTCTGCGCGTTCGAATTTGACGGTCAACGGGAGTAGGAGCAGTTGAATTTTAGGGCTCTCGTTTGCAAGATTTTCCATTATCCGTGCGTAGCGTACGCGTCTAATCGCGGATAAAATATGCATCATTACCATTCCGCTGCGGTTTTCAAACAGTGCAAGTCGCGTTTTGAAGCACCCTATATACCGCCAATCGTCGCCGGCAAAGGAGTTGGTGGCCGGGTTCTCTTCAAAAGCGGCTTCGGTTCTTTCGCGGAGGGTACCGGCTTCTGGATTTTTCGTGGAGGCGGCGTATTCGCAAACACCCGTGTTTTCCCCAAAAGTCGGCTTGTCGTTTCGACGGACTGACCCTGGTGCGGGTTCCCCGGCGGCATCTTCAACGGAGTCGCCGGGATTGTTTTTGTTCTTCGTCTGATTGGGGAAAATTGCGGGAATCGGCGGAAATGCGGTCGTATAGGGCTTGTTTCCGTTCCCAACGGCGATCGACTTCGCCCTGGTAAACACGGGGGCGGAGCGGACGGACAACCTTTGGGAAATCGCCCTGTATATGAAATTTTTTATTTTAAATTCGTCCTTTAGCCGGACCTCTTTTTTTGCGGGGTGCACGTTCACATCCACGGATGCGGGATCCATATCAAGGAAGAGAAAGGCGGCGGCGAATTTACCCTTGGGAACATAGGGTTCATAGGCTTCTTTCACGGCCATATACACCGCCTTGCAATCTACCGGCCGGGAATTTATGAAAGTGCATATATTTTTACTTGTGGCGAAGCTGTCGCCGGGCACGAGTATTGCGCCGTGCAGTTTCATTCCGTCAAATTCGCAATTTTTCAGCTCCGCAAGTTTTGAACCGACATCTTTGCCGCACACGCGGAATATTCTCGACAACATGTCGTAATTGCGTTCCGATTTGAATATTGTGCGCGAATTTTCTATGAGCGTTATGGATAAGTCGGGGAGGGCTAAAGCGTACATTTTGCATAATCTCGCTATATGCGCGGCCTCGACATTGTCGCTCTTTAGAAATTTTCGTCTGGCGGGGACTCCGCAGAATAGACTTTCCACTATTACTTCGGTGCCCTCGGGCATTCCGCAATCCCGAACGGATTTTACATCTCCCGAGTACGCTTCTATTTGCGTTCCGAATTGGGAGGTTGACGGCCGGGTTCGCAATGTGAATTTGCTTACGCTTGCAATTGACGGTACGGCTTCCCCCCGGAATCCGAAAGTGGAAATCTTGAATATATCGTCCGGGGAAAATATCTTACTTGTCGCATGCATTTCCAGGCTCATAAGGGCTTGTTCGCGGGTCATCCCGCAGCCGTTGTCGGTAATTTTTATGAAACTTTTCCCTCCGTGCTTAAACTCTATTTCCACCCGGTCTGAGCCCGCATCTATGGAGTTTTCAAGCAGTTCTTTTACTACGGCCGCGGGACGTTCTATGACTTCGCCCGCGGCAATTTTATTGGCGACATCGTCTGGGAGTATTCTAATTTCCGGAGGCGTCTTTTGCACGTTTGCCAATGTATCCCACGGACATAATGCTTCTCAAGAAAATTTAATCCGTCGAATATTGTTTTGGATGTAGGATTACCGCGAATGTCGGTAAAAAGAAGGCCGGTAACGTACCCCCACGTTACCGGCCAGTTTGTTCTCTACTTTATTTGTTTACCCCATCTCCCTTGCGGGAGAAAAATTCCTCACTTCGGATTGCATAATCGGGAAAATAATCCCTTAAGTCAAGATATTTTTTAAAGCGTCGAACGACGAATGCCGTTTATGCTAATATACTGTTAATAACGGAATTACTTTATTTTCGCATACCTTACTCAAAATTAAATTATCAATCTTTTTGCCAACCGGTTATTGTTTGCGCCGGTCTTATATTACCTTAAGCGTGCGCTTTTGGTAAAATTGTCCGCTTTTAACCGGTTATCCGTGCTAATTCTTTTGCCGTTTAAGTTTATCTTGTTTATCCAATGAAGATGCACTTAACGCTTTTCAAATACGTCCACCCGGGCTGGTGGAATATTAAGCAATACAATACTCTTACGGATATATTCCATATTTTTAAATCCGAGTTTTTTTGGATCCCGGTTGAGCTTGTAGGTAAACTGGACGAAACGTCCTCCGCTTCGAAGGGAGGCTTCTATTTCGGAAATAATATTTGCAACCATGCCGGAAGGCAAACTCAACAGCGGCAGGCTCGACACTATCGCCGATATTTTGCCGGAATCGTCCTTCAGGAGCTCTCTTATGTTTTCCGCGCTTCCGTTTATTACTTTCGCTTTGGGAAAATTTTTGCGCAGTATCGCGCAAAAATCCGGATTGTATTCTATCGAGTATAGTTTCCGGGAGCCGAGAAATTCGGGTTTTATTAATTCTTCCGTAACCGCGCCGGTTCCAGCACCGAGTTCCACCACGACGTCGCCGCCTGTACCCGCATTTGCGGCCATCCGCCTTGCCAGATAGCGGGAGCTCGGCCACAGGGCGCCCGTTGTGCGGGGTTTGCAGACGTATTGGAACAAAAAGCCTATGTCGTCCGATAGTCTCATTGTTTTAGAGGGGTTGGTAAACGTCGTGGAGTCGCAATAGACCAAGGAATTCCCCGTCCGCCTTCACTACGGGCAGCACGGATAGTCGCGATTTCCTCTCCTCCATCAATTCAACCGCCCTTCCCAGCGAAGCTTCGGGCCCGACGCATACGGGCGATTTTGTCATGATGTCCCCAACGCGTACGCTGTCTATATCGGCAAAGCCGCTCAATAGCCTGCGCAAATCCCCGTCGGTTACTATGCCGGAGAGTTTGCGGTCGTCGTCGAGTACGCATGCGGCTCCCAACGGCTTTTTAGTCATTTCTATGACCATCTCCCGTACGGGAGTGTTGGTGCTGGTGGTTGCGCAACGGTCTATAGGGTGCATTACGTCCTTCACCGTCAGAAGCAGATTCCTACCCAGTTGTCCCGCGGGGTGGAACTTTGCGAAATCCTCCCTTGAGAAGCCCCGCGCCTTCATAAGGGCGCATGCGAGGGCGTCTCCCATCGCCATCGCAAGCGTTGTCGAATTGGTGGGTACTATGCCCAGCGGGTCGGCTTCTCCCGTGGAGGAAGCGTCCAGGATTATGTCGCTCTCGCGTCCCAGAGGCGAATCCGGATTTCCCACCAGGGCTATTATTGTGGAGGCGAATTTTTTCAAAACCGGGATAAGCCTTAAACATTCAACCGTACTTCCGCTGTTGGATATCAGAAGTGTCGGATCTCCCGGCTCGTATACTCCCAAGTCTCCGTGTAGGGCGTCGCACGCGTGCATAAACACCGCGGGAGTTCCCGTGCTGGAAAGGGTGGCGGCGATTTTTTGCCCCACCAGACCGGATTTTCCCACGCCGCATACGAGAAGCTTGCCCTTGTGCAAAAGTATCGTATTTACCGCCCTTGCAAAATTTTCGTCGAGCCTTTTGATCGCCCCCCTTATTGAGGCGGATTCGCATTCCAATACGGCTTTTGCCAATTCTATGATTTCGGAATCCCTCATGTCTTTTATTCGGCGTACGCCGTTATATATTTTTCCGCGTTTTTCAAATCGTCGGGGGTGTCTATACCTATTGATTTGTATTCCGTCTCGACTATTTCAAATCTGTAGCCCGCCGCTATAAAGCGGAGTTGCTCCAACATCTCGCACGTCTCCATCGCGCTTACCGGAAGGCTGCCGTAACGGGCGAGAGCCTTGGCGGAGTATCCGTATATGCCTACGTGGCGCCAATAACTTGCGTGTTCAAGCCACTTGTCCGCCCGCGGCTCGTCGCGCACGTACGGAAGCGGAGAACGGCTAAAATAAACGGCGCGTCCTAAATTGTCCCGCAACACTTTCACCACGTTTGGGTTTGTCAATGTTTTTGGGTCGGAAATTCTCGAGGCTGCGGTAACTACTTCGCACCCGTTTTTTTTGTTGGCTTCTATAACGGCGTCTATCAAACCGCAATCTATAAAAGGTTCGTCCCCCTGCACGTTTACCACGAAGTCGGACTTTATTTCCCCAACGGCCTCTATTATGCGGTCCGTCCCGGAACGGCAATTTTTGGACGTCATTATGACGGGAGCCCCGATTCTGTTCCCGAATTCCGAAATTTCCGGACTATCGGTGAGAATAACAACTTTTTGCGCAAGTTTGCTTTTCAGACAGTTCCTATATACGCGCTCTATTACGGGTTTCCCTCCGAGGAGTGCGAGCGGTTTTCCGGGAAACCGCGTGGAGGACATCCTTGCGGGAATCGCTATCGCCGCGCCGAGAAGTACCGCTCCTTTTACCGCCCCGGATTTCGAGTTCCTTTCTATCTCTTCCCAAAATTCCTTGCTTTCCTCGAGCTCGCTCGATTCCTCGGCTATATAGTTCTTATAAATAGCAAAGGCCGACAGAAATAGGCAAAAGAAGCCTATTATACGGAACATCAGTATGTATTTGGATTTCGGCACCCCCAGGAATCTCAGTTTTGAATGCTCGTATTTTTCGGAGTAGGAGTCCGAAGATCGCAATAAAAACGGGACGGCGACAAGTAGCGGAATTGCTATTGTGCACACTTCCATTAGCGTCGATAAAAACCTAAACATCTATTCCGTCTTTTTGGAAGACCGATTCTTCCGACAGCGAGTAAATTTCATTTATTTTTTGCGTCAAATGTTTTTATACCGGACGCCGCGTTTTGGCGGTTTTTAGTTGTTGCACTTTTTCGGCTTTTATATTTTGTACGGAAAAGCCTTATGAAAATACCTCTTTTGGATTTAAAAGTTCAATATGCCGGGGTCCGGGATAAAACCCTTGAGTTTTTAGGCGATATTTTGGATTCGCAGCATTTTATAGGCGGTCCCTATGTTGAAAAATTAGAGCGTGGAATTTCGTCCTATTCCAAAGTAAAACACGCCGTAGCCGTATCCAGCGGAACCGACGCCCTCTTGGTCTCCCTAATGGGACTTGGAATATACCGCTCCCCCTTGGACAATTCCCCGGCCCGGGAGGTAATAATTCCCGCGTACACTTTTTTTGCAACGGCCGGAAGCGTCTGGCGCGCCGGCGCCAGACCCGTCTTTGCCGACATCAATCCGGACACATACAACATTGACGCCGCGTCTATCGAATCAAAAATTACCGGCCGTACCGCGGCCGTGGTTCCGGTGCACCTTTTTGGACAGTGCGCCGATATGGATGAGGTGTCGCGTATAGCGGCCAGGCACTCCCTCGCGGTTATAGAGGATGGAGCCCAGGCGATAGGCGCTTCGAGAAAAGGAATAAAAACGGGTGGGTTCGGAAATTGCGCGTGTCTCAGTTTTTTCCCGTCAAAAAATCTCGGCGGGCTCGGAGACGGCGGGATGGTTCTTACAAACGACGATTCCCTTGCGCGGCGCATACGCGAAATGCGAAACCACGGAATGGAGCCGAAATACCACCATAAATACGTGGGGGGGAATTTCCGCCTCGACGCCCTACAGGCTGCGGGACTCTTGGCGAAATTGCCCCGTCTCGATTCGTGGACGAATATGCGCCGTAACAACGCCGCTTTTTACAACGACGAATTGGCGGGTATCGGCGGAATAAAAATTCCCTACATAGATCCCGACAACTACTCCATATACAACCAATATGTAGTTTCGGTGGACGAGAGGGACGCGCTTCTGGATTTTTTGCGGTCGAAAGATGTCGGATGCGAAATCTACTACCCTCTGCCGTTGCACCTGCAGGAGTGCTTTGCGCAACTCGGGTACGCCAAGGGCGATTTTCCAAACGCCGAATACGCCGCGGCGCACACGCTTGCGCTTCCAATCTACCCCGAATTGACGCGGCGGGAATTGGAATACGTTGTGGCGTGTATTTCCGAGTTCTTTAAGGCTGGAACCTG
The DNA here is from genome assembly GCA_964564825.1 of uncultured Opitutales bacterium. Lineage (GTDB taxonomy): Bacteria > Verrucomicrobiota > Verrucomicrobiia > Opitutales > Intestinicryptomonadaceae > Merdousia. Next base: position 138,510 of record CAZMBN010000001.1, on the reverse strand, counting down.
AGACGTCTCCGCGGTGGGCGTCTATACCTGCGTGTTTGACGCAATTACCGCGTTTTTCGTTACTATTATCACGCCGTCGCGCACATACAATCCTTCGCTTTCCCATTTGTCCGGTTTGCCGAACGGATTTATGCGGCAGTTGTCGCCTATGCGCGCGTTTTTGTCTATTATTGCGTTTTCGATGGTGCAGTTTCGTCCTATTCCCAGGGAAGGGTGCGACTCCCTTAGGTTTCTGCGTTCGTCGTCCATTGTTTCGTAATAGTCGGATCCCATCATTACGACATTTTTAAGGTTGCAGCCGTTGCGGATAATGGACCGTATGCCTATTATCGAACGTTGGATGGTGGAATTGTTTATTATGCAGCCGTCGGAAATATTTGACCGGACTATTTTCGAGTCGAATACCTTCGAACCGGGGAGGAATCTTGAATGCGTATAAACCACCTGGCTGGGTTTGTAAAAATCGAAGTCCGGAACTTCGTCCGTCAATGCGAGATTTGCATCGAAAAACGCGCCGACGGTTCCTATGTCTTCCCAATAGCCGTCGAATATGTACGCCGAAAGCTTTTTTCTCCCGAGAAGCCCGGGGATAATTTCCTTGCCGAAGTCCATCTCCTTCCCGGACATCGCTTCTTCCAATATTTTTTGGGAGAACACGTATATCCCCATGGAGGCGAGGCAATATTCCCCTTCCGGGTTTTTAAGATTTTTTTTGTGGGTTTCCGTTATCAGAAAGGAATTTATGATATTTTCGTCCTTCGGTTTTTCCGCGAATTCTATAATTTCGAGGTTGCCGTTCACGCGCATTACGCCGAGGTTTTTCGCTTCGCTTTTCGGCATGGGTTTAGCCGCTATCGTTATATCGGAATTGCTTTTTATATGGGCGTCCACAAGATGCCGGAAGTCCATTTGATAGAGTTGGTCGCCCGATAGGATTAGGTAATAGTAGTTACCGTTGGTTGGGCGTGCAAAATGGCGCATATTTTTGCGGACGGCGTCGGCGGTTCCCTGGTACCAGTCCCCCCCCGTTTCGGTTTGCTCGGCGGCGAGGATGTCCACATATCCGCGGCTGAACGAATCGAATTTATACGTTTGCTGTATGTGTTTATGCAGACTTGCGGTGTTGAACTGCGACAGCAGATATATGCAGTCGCATCCGGAATTTATGCAGTTGCTTATGGGAATATCCACAAGCCTGTACTTGCCGGCCAACGGAACCGCCGGTTTGCAACGGTACTTAGTTAGCGGGTAAAGGCGCGTCCCGCGCCCGCCGCCCATTATTATGCTGATGACGTTTTTCATCCTTTAAATCTCCCTGAATTTAAAATGTGGAAGCGGAGGCGAACCCGTGCCTGCAAGAGTGTCGCGGCAGGTAACTGCCCACATTGCGCACAATGCAGTCGCCCAAGTCCGCCATTATTGTTCGGGAATCTTGGAAGTCCAGATTTTTTTGCGGCGTTTTGCGGCTCCAAATTTTGCGGAACGTTTATCGTGCCCTTCGAACGCCTTAAATGGGGATTGGGAGTCGATATCCCTCTCCTAAAAAATGAATTGATTTTGGATACGATGGGCATAATGATTGCCCGCGCTTTTTATATGGACCAGATGGAAATATTTGCCCGGAACGCCGAAGTGTTCATTGGTGCCGACGATATCAGAAAAAAACTTGCGAACGGAAAGAAACTTCGAGTCAAGCTTGGCGTGGATCCGACCCGTCCCGATTTGACTTTTGGGCATATGGTGGTATTCAACAAGTTGCGCCAGTTCCAAGATCTGGGGCACCAAGCGGTTTTAATAATAGGCGATTATACCGCATGCATAGGGGATCCGAGCGGAAGGAATACGCTGCGTCCCGTGCTGACGCGGGATGAGGTTCTTTCCAACAGCGACACCTATCTGGAACAGGCTTTTAAAATACTCGATAGGGAACGGACGGAAGTTCGCTATAACAGCGAGTGGTTTTCCAAGATGGCGTTTGCGGACGCCCTTGAGTTGTCCAGAAAAATGACCGTGGCCAGGATGTTGGAGCGGGACGATTTTGCCAAGCGCTATGCCTCAAAAACTCCGATCTCCATAGTAGAGTTTCTTTACCCTCTTGTGCAGGGCTACGATTCCGTGAAGGTGGAATCCGACGTCGAGCTTGGGGGAAGCGACCAGCTTTTCAACAATCTTGTCGGGCGAGATCTTCAGCGTGCCGCCGGATTCGGGGAAGGACAGGCCGTGATAACCATGCCGTTGTTGGTGGGACTCGACGGCGAGCGAAAAATGTCCAAGAGTTACGGCAACTATATAGCTTTTAACGACCCCCCCCGCGACATGTTCGGGAAAATAATGTCCGTGGGCGACGATACAATGTGGAAGTACTACCGTTATCTCATGCTTTATACTCCCGACCAAATTGGGCGCGCAAAGCGAGAACACCCGATGCGCAGCAAGAAAAATCTCGCATTTTTGTTGGTGTCGCGGTTTTACGGCGAAAAAGTCGGCGTAATGGAACTTGAAAACTTTGAAAAAGTGTTTTCCAACGACGGGATACCGGACGATATGCCGGGATTCGATTGGAGCGCGCTCGTGCAGGCCGACGAGGCGGCTCTCCTTACCGTAATGGCGGCCACGGGACTTTTCCCGAGCAAGAGCGAGATTCGCCGTCTGATAGATCAAGGAGCGGTAAAGGTGAATTCGAAAAAAATCTCTGATCCATTTTTCGTATTGCGGCGTGGTGGAAATTCCTTGGTGGTCCAGGCGGGTAAGAGGACTTTCTTTAGGGTGACTTTCTGATTTCCAAGTAGTTGCGTATTTTTCAATGGAATCGGGACAGGTAAGGGCTCTCGGTGGGGGAAATATACTCGGACTCATGTTCCGGTACTCTGTTCCGTCGATTTTTGCCACCGTAGTCAATGCGGCTTACAACATTGTCGACAGAATTTTTTTGGGCCGGTGTTGCGGGGAGGATGCGCTTGCCGCGGTAACGGTATGCTTCACGCCAACCCTGTTGTTTTTATCGATTGGGATGACCGTAGGAATGGGAAGCGCCACCGTTGTATCCATAAAGCTCGGACAAAAAGATAAGGACGAAGCGGAAAAAACCCTTGGACAGGCCGTATTTCTTTTTTTCGCATTTTGTGCGGTTCTTGCATTGGCGGTTCTCCCTTGTATGAAACCGATGTTGTCTTTTTTCGGTGCTACCGGTAGAATAATAGATCTTTCCGCATCGTACTATTCCATAATAGTGGGCGGACTCGTATTTGAAAAGATATCTTTTGGTATAAACAATGTAATAAGGGCCGAAGGCAGACCGGTTTATGCAATGACTACCATACTGATAGGAGCTTGCGTCAATGTACTTCTCGACTGGCTCTTTGTCTATAGGCTGGATATGGGGGTAAAAGGGGCGGCATACGCCACGGTTATCGCCCAGGCGTGCGCATCTCTTTGGGTTTGTGGATTTTATTTTTCTTCTGTCAGCTATTTAAAAATCAGACTGCGCCATGTTAGATTGCATCTCGGGACGCTAAAGCACATATTGACTGCGGGATCGCCGGCTTTTGTGACCCAGTTTATTGCGGCAGCTGCGGTGGGTTTTTTAATTGTCCAGGCGCGTTCGTACGGTTCGGAGTCCGCAATAGCCGTAGTCGGTATAGTCCAGTCCGTAACCACGGTTATGTTTTTGCCCGTGGTGGGACTGGGAATGGGAATACAGCCTATAATAGGGTATAACTGGGGAGCCCGCAATCTAACCAGGGCGAAAATTGCCATGCTCAACGCCGTTTATGCGGCAACGTTTATTTGTACGCTGTCCTTTGTTGTGGGGGAATTTTTTCCGCGGTTCGTGTTTGAAATTTTTTTGGGGGACAATTCCCAACTTGTCGACATGGGAGTGCGCGCCCTCAAAATTATAGTGGTCTTATATCCGCTCATAGGCTTCAACATAATAGTTGCGTCTTTTTTTCAATCGACCAAGCGTCCGGCGTTTTCAATTCTCGTAGTCATTTTTAGGCAGGTAATGTTTTTTATTCCGCTTGCATATACGCTCCCCGTTTTTTGGGGAATAGACGGATTGTGGCTTTCCTACCCCATAAGCGATTTCTTTGCGTTTTTTCTTACCCTTGCGGTATTTGTCCGCGAACTTCCGACACTTTCGAATGGAATTGTCGGAATGGATATTATTGATGGATATAATGTTGGGAATAAAAAAAATAGTTGATTTTTCCATTCGATTCGGCACTATCTACGGGATAAATAAAGGAGTTGTATGGAAATAACGCAGGAGAAGGTGAACGGCGTGTCGGTGGTGTCCATCAGCGAAAAATTGAATGTAACAACCATTGCGGATTTGGAGGCTGTCTTTAACAAACTTTTTGAAGAAAAATGCACCAAGGTTCTTATCGAATGCCGCAACCTCGAATACATCAGTAGCGCGGGACTTCGTGTACTTCTGACTGCGGCGAAGCAATTTAAGAAAATTTCGGGGGAAATCGCCCTTGCGGACTTGAACCAAAACGTGAAACAGGTCTTCGAGATATCCGGGTTCACAAACATATTTCCCATATATACGACGCGCGAGGAAGCCATAAAGAACCTTTAACGTTGTTTCGCTGTCGATTTCGCCCGTTTGCCGGGAGATACGCGCTTTCTTGTTTTCGCGGCTTCGCATTTCGGAATTTACGGATTGCCGGCATTATTCTTGACTTTGCCGGGTGTCGAAATTTTACTTTCTTCACATGGATAAACTTGAGGAAATTTTTAAAATGCAGTTCGATCTCAACAAGAGAATCGGGATAGATACCTCAAAAATGGACGACGCCGAGAAGGTTAAATGGATTCTCAATTACAGCAGGGCTCTCGGACAGGAAAATTGCGAACTCGTGGATTCGGTTCCGTGGAAATGGTGGGCGAAATATCAAAAATTCGATGTGCAAAATGCGCGTGTCGAAGTTGTGGATATGCTGCATTTTCTGGTGTCTCTTGCCCAAGTTTTAGGTATGACGGCGGAGGATTTTTATAAGGCGTACGAGAAAAAGAACCACATAAACCACGATAGGCAAAATTTGGGTTATACCGAAAAAAACGAAGACGATTGCCGCGGCATATAGATATTTCGCTCCGTATCCGCTTTGGTTTTGTTCGGGGAAAGACGGGTAATCCCGGTTGCTATGGTTGCTATGGGTAGAGCGGGTGTCTGTGGTTTTTCTCGAGACTATTTGCGGGAATAGAACGATACTGGTGTTGAAGATTTTCGTGCGCCGTAAGTTTGGGGTCGCCTATCGGCGTTCCGAATATTTCGGATTCCTATTTTAAGCCCGAAAAACATTTTAAAAATAGTTGCAATAAAATGCTTGATTTCTTAGATTCCCTATGCAATGTTAACGAAAATTGAACGGCTATGCCTTTTAAAAATATATAGTTCAATTCACGAAAACCAAACAAACTACAAACACAAATATGAAGAAAGCAATAATCAGTTTACTTGTTGCGGGAGCGGTAACGGTCGCGAACGCGCAGGACAAAGCTCTTCTTGAAACTCTTGTCAAGAAGGGGATGCTTACCCAGCAGGAGGCGGCCCAGATTGCTAAGGAATCTGTTGCTGTTACTCCTTCGACAAAGTCCACGAAGTCCATAAAAATCTTCGGCGGCGGTCAAGGTTGGTACACATGGCAGGACTTTTCCAACAAGTCCGGCGGTGCCGCCGGTCCGCAGACCAGCGGATTTACCCTCCGTTACGTAAAACTCGGTATTGAAGCCGACGTCGGCGGGGGTTGGAGTGCCACTGTAGTTACCGATTTCGGTACCGAGGGCGACACCCGCAACTACCTCGACAAGGTTGTGGCGTCCAAGAAGATCGACTACGACTACATCACCGGCACTTTGGAACTTGGGCTGCGCAAATCCAACATGGGATATGAGCAGAACATGGACGACTTTAACCAACTTGCCATTGAGCGTTCCATAGCCACGATGTTCTTTACGCGTCCCGACTACAACGGTATTGGTTCAAAGAACTTCGGTAGCCGTTCGGTCGGCGTGTTCTGGGATGGAAACATAATCCAGGTTGACGGTCTCTATTACAGTCTTGCGGCGACTTCCGAAGTTACCGAGGGTGGAGACGGTCTTATAAACAATGTTGGAGACAGCAGCAGCCTCAGCTTTTATGCGGCTATAGGCTATAAGAATGTCGCCGACGTCAAAGGCGAGACTATTTCCTACGATTTCGGAATCAACTTCGGGTATGCTCCGCAGGGAATGGTTTCCGATCTTGGTGGTGCCAACGAGAGAAGGGGTAGTATATGGGGTATCAATCCTTATGCAACAGCGAATTGGCGCGGTCTTACCGTCATAGGGGAATTCTTCCTCCAGCAGATTGAAGACTACAAGGATTACCCGGATACCGGTTCTTGCCGTACGGCTCTCGGCGCGAACTTCACGGCCGCCTACAAGGTCGATATCGGCGAATGGGGAGCGGTTGAGCCCGTGTTCCGTGTGGCGTACGTCAATGCGAACGGAGCCCATGTTTACATTGATGGGGCGGGTGACGATCCTACGAAAGAGTACTTCACCCAGGCTGCAACTCTGTACTTCGGTGTGAATTGGTACGCTGCGGAAGCCGTCAAGACATCTCTCGGCTACGAGTTCGGATATTTCGACAATGCCGATAAGCGCGTGGGTGATGGTGATAACCGTTTCTACGGCAACACCGTACGCGCGCAGGTTCAAGTTCTCTTCTAATTTTGGAAGAAGTTGAATTGCCGAAAAAGCCGCGGTTTCCCGCGGCTTTTTTTGGTGCTTCTGCAGATTGAACGCACTTTTTTGCGCCGTAGATTTCTTAAATTAATATTGAAGAGCGCCAAGTTTCGTATATGCGGTTTATCTCGAGGTGTCCGTAACATGGGGACGTTCTGATGTGCAAGGAGGAGTTTCGTGTCGAAAAAAAACATACTAAAACTAATTTTATTTGCGGTTGCCGTCGCCGCCGTTTCTTTTGGAGGCTACGGTTTTTTTAGGAAAAGCGGTACCGTATTAAAGTTTAAGACTGCGGAAGTTGAAAGGCGGGATGTTGTAAGAACGGTCGAAGCCAACGGTACGGTGGAGCCCGAAGATTTGGTTGACGTCGGGGCGCGCGTGTCGGGGGAAATCGTCTCCTTTGGAAAGGATATCGACGGTAACGAGGTCGATTACGGTTCGCGCATTGCCGAAGGCGACGTTATAGCCCTGATTGACGACAAAATTCCCCGCACGGATCTGATGTCCGCGCAGGCCAGGTTGGAGGAGGCCAACGCGACCCTCGCCCAGGCAAAGGCTGATTTGACCGTAAGCAAGACGAATTTGCTGCAGGCGGAAAGGGATTGGAATAGGGCGAAACGGCTGGGGGCGTCGGAGGCGTTGTCGCAAGCCGCCTACGATTCCTATCTGTCGGCGTGGGAGAAGGCGGGCGCCGAAATCGCCGTCGGAGAGGCGAAAATTTTGCAGGCGCAAGCTTCGGTTGCGCAGGCAAAGGCTTCTTTACAGACCGCGGAAAGGAATTTGGCGTATTGCGTAATTAAGGCGCCCGTCGACGGGGTTGTGATAGACAGAATTGTAAACGTAGGGCAAACTGTTGTCTCGAATATGAGTGCCAGCAGCTTGTTTTTGATAGCCAAGGATCTTAAAAAAATGGAGGTGTGGGCGTCGGTAAACGAGGCGGATATAGGAAGCATAAAAAAGGGACAAAACGTAACTTTTACGGTTGAGGCCTTCCCTTCCGAGACCTTCGTTGGTAAAGTCGGAAAAATACGCTTAAACGCCACGATGTCGCAGAACGTTGTAACGTACGTGGTGGAGGTTGTAACCGACAATTCGAACTTGAGGCTTTTGCCGTATTTGACCGCAAATCTTAGTTTCGAAGTGGAGCGTGTAGACAATGCTCTTGCGGTTCCAAATTCCGCTCTGCGGTGGAGACCGTCGGAGGATCAAATACTCCCCGGGGTGGAAATCCCGAAGGGACGCAAGGTTTGGGTGGAAGACGGTTTTTTTGTCCGGCCTGTTGCGGTGAAAGTGCTCTTAAACGACGGTACCTCGAGCGCCGTGGAATCGCCGGATCTTAAGGGGGGAATGAAAGTTGTAACCGGTGTGGAAGCCTTCTCGGAATCGAAGGACGTTTCCAGCAATCCTTTCATGCCACGGATGCCCCGGCGCCAAAAATCCACAAATTCCGCAAAAGCCGCCGAAACCGCAAAATAGCATGAGTTTGATATCTTTAAAGGGCATAAGAAAAACTTATGTAATGGGCGATATAAGCCTTCCCGTGCTTAAGGATATAACCCTCGATGTCGACAAAGGGGAAATGCTTGCCCTTACCGGGGTTTCGGGATCCGGCAAGAGTACACTTATGAATATTCTCGGATGCCTCGATAGACCCACCTCCGGCGAATATTGGCTCGACGGACGCGAAATATCCCGGCTGGGTAACGACGAGCGCGCCGACATTAGAAATTCGAAGATAGGATTTGTTTTTCAAAATTTTAATTTGCTTGCCCGCACGACGGCCCTTGAGAACGTTATAATGCCCCTCGGATATACCGCTGCACACTTGAGCGAGAGGGAAATGCTTGAGCGGGGTAGGGCGATGCTTGAACGTGTCGGACTTGCGGACCGTATGGACCACGAACCGTCGCGCTTATCGGGAGGCCAGCAACAGCGTGTTGCGATAGCCCGCGCATTGGTCAACACCCCGCAGATACTCTTTGCCGACGAGCCCACGGGGAATCTCGACACCCGCATGAGCGACGAAATTTTGCGGATATTCCGCGAGATTAACGAGCGCGAATCGATGACCATAGTCTTGGTCACGCACGAGATGGACGTGGCCAATAGCGCCAAGCGCATAATTAAGCTCAAGGACGGCGAAATATCCGACGATATCGTCTTGGAGGGAAAATGAAAAAACTCCGCGTGTTGAAATCCGCCCTGAGGGCGATATGCAGAAACCCGACGCGGACGTTCCTGACAACGCTCGGTATAGTTATAGGCATAGCGGCGGTGATAGCTCTGATGGAAATAGGCAACGGCGCCCAGGAGATGCTGTCCAAAAATATGGAGGCGATGGGGGTGAATACGATCAACATATGGCCGGGGAACATAACGCGCGGCGGCGTCAGTAGCGGTTCCGGTGCGCGGGCTAACCTGACGTTGAAGGACGTCGACGCCATAAGAAAAAACTGCGAGAACGTTACGGCGGTCAGTCCGATTGTAACGGTTAGGGGGCAGATAATCTACGGCGGCAAAAATTGGAGTCCGTATCGTATAACCGGCGGAAGCGAGGAATTTTTGACCATATCGAATTGGGTTGTGGAGGACGGCGAACCTTTCACCGCGCGGGATGTTAGGAGGGGTGCGCGCGTATGCCTGATAGGTTCGACCATAGCGCGCGAACTCTTCGAGGACGAAAACCCCGTCGGGAAAAAGCTGCGCATTCAAAACGTGATGTTTACGATTGTCGGCGTGTTAAAGGGCAAAGGCGCCAATATGATGGGAATGGACCAGGACGACTGCGTGATAGTCCCTTATACAGCGGCGCGCGCGCGCCTAAAAGGGGCTGGGCAAACGTCTTTAAGCGCCGTGAGCTCCGTGAACGCCGCAACCACCGCGTCGACAACCACCGCGTCGTCGACCTATACCGGCGGTGTGAGTCTTTATCCGCCCGTATCCGACGCCAACAAGCCCCCCGTTAGATTTTCAAACGTCGATAGTATCATCGCCTCCGCATCGTCGCCCGAATCGGTGCCCTCGGCGGTTCTCGAAATAGGAAATTCCATACGGGAGACGCACAAGTTGTCCATAGACAACGACGACGATTTTCGCATACGTACAATGGCGGAATTCTCCGATTTTTTATCGTCGCAAATACGGACTACAACCAGGCTGTTGATGTGCGTGGCTTTTGTTTCGTTGGTGGTGGGCGGCGTGGGTATAATGAACATAATGCTTGTTTCCGTAACCGAGAGAACGCGCGAGATAGGTTTGAGAATGGCGGTTGGCGCAAGGGAGCGGGACATTTTGCGCCAATTTCTCGTCGAATCGGTGGTGATATGTCTCGTCGGGGGGGTAATAGGAATTTTTGCCGGACACGGTCTGTCCCTCGCGCTTGCGGGGGCCATGAAATGGCCCATATTAATTTCGTATCCTGCCATATTTTTATCGGTGGGCGTTTCCGCTTTGGTCGGGGTGGTTTTCGGCTACTATCCGGCGTGGAAGGCCGCGCAACTTGATCCAATAGAGGCTCTCAGATATGAATAGTTCTATAAAAGGAATAGTTCTTGTTTCCCCTTTCTTCTTGCTTTCCTCATGCATGGTGGGACCGGACTTCGAAAGACCCGAAGACGGGCTTCCTTCCGAATGGAGCAGGGAAATAAGCGGATCTTCGCTTACCGAGGAGGAAAATTTCGTTACTTTGACGTCCGCGGATCTTGCGGATTGGTGGAAAATTTTCAATGATCCCGTCCTTACTTCGCTGATAGAACGTTCTCTTGAGGGTAATCTGACCATAGCGGACGCCCGGGCAAAGATAGCCCAGTCGCGCGCCTCTCTGGGTATAATCCAGAGCGGTCTTTTCCCTTCTCTGGACGCAAACGCCTCCCTGTCCGAATCGGAGTCTCCAATGTCCGGTTCCAGTCGTACAACGTACGCAATAGGCGCTTCAACTTCGTGGGAGCTCGATATATTCGGGGGGACGCGCAGGAGCATAGAGTCTGCGGTTGAGGACTATCGCGCGGCTTTGGCGGAAAAGTGCGCCGCGCGTGTTGCGGTTTCCGCGGAGGTGGCTGAAAATTACTTTCTCTACAGGGGCTACCAGCAGGAACTCGTAATTGTAAGGGAAAATCTCGAAACGCAAAAAAACACGTACCGCGTTACCAAAATGAAGAAAAACAACGGTTTTGTTTCCGATTTGGACGTGGTGAGGGCCGCAGCTTCCGTGGATAGTACTTTGTCGGAAATACCTTCGCTGGAGAGCAAAATAGAGCAGACTCGCAACGCGTTGGCCCTCTTGCTCGGACTCCCCGCGGGATCGCTCGACAAGGAGCTTGAAAAACCCCGCAGCCTTCCGGAACTCGAACGTTACATACCGACGGGTGTTCCCGCAAAGCTTGTGGAACGGCGTCCGGATATAATTGTTGCCGAACATAAACTTCATTCGGCGGTTGCGAAGATAGGAAATGCCGAGGCGGACTGGTATCCGAAATTTTCCATTACGGGCGATATATCGTACCGGGCCCCGAGTATCGGGAATATGGTTCGGGACCAATATGGTTCCTGGTCCGTAGGGCCCAACGCCACTTGGAACATTTTTCAGGCGGGAAAAACCGTATTTAACGTTGAGCTTCAAGAGGCTTTGACCGAGGCCGCGGGAGTATCTTGGAAACTCGCGGTTCTTACCGCTTTTAAGGAGGTTGAAGACGCTCTCGTGGCGTCCGCGAAAGAGCGCGAAAGAATAGCCTATATAAACAAACTCGTGGAGAACAACAGGAAGGCTTTTAATTTGTCGTCCAAACTTTACGAGGAGGGGCAAATAGAATTTCTCGACTTATTGGACACGCAACGTTCCATGTTGACTTCGGAGCAGAATCAAGTGAACAGCAGAAGGTTGTTTATTAGCTATGTCATAAGTTTGTACAAGTCTTTGGGCGGTGGCTGGGGAGATTCGGATATGGCGGATTTCCGCAAGGAAGAGACGCGCTGGTTGTTCTTCAAAGATTCTTTCAACAATCCCGACCAAAAGTAATTTTGGAAAACGAAATCTACTTTCCGTACTTTGATACGACAAGACCGCCCCCAAAACGGGGGCGGTCTAAAGTGGATGCAGGGATTGGATTTGAACCAATGACCTTCAGGTTATGAGCCTGACGGGCTACCAGGCTGCCCCACCCTGCGATATTGAATATGTCGGGCAGTCAAAACCAACCCGCGATTTAATGCAAGTATTTTTTTTGCATTGTCGAAAAATGGACAAAACCGTGCGGCTGAGTCTCCGGGAGAATTTTAGCGGAACTGTTTTAGAAAGTGTTTTTCGCTTACGAAGATTGCCCTGCCGATCTGGCAAAGCGAATTTATTTCAAAACCGTATTTCGGGATTTCCAGTTCCGGGCGGAATTTTGAACCCACAACGATATAATCCGTATCGGTGCGCATTTTGCGTGAAATACTCCCTCCATTGCCCAAGATTACGGACGTTGCCTCGTTGTAGTCTACATTTTCGAGTTCTCCGATAAACGAGAAATTTTTTGAGAAGTCGATATCCCCGTACTCGAATGGAATATCGCCTAAATCGCCGTAGACCGGGACGGACCGACGCCTTTGATTGCAAGAGCTGCCCCGGGTTCGGCGTTGATTAATTTGCCCGGTTTGGAAATATACTCTTCGGCGGATTTCCATCCCGGATTTTCCCCCGGATGGATTTTCCTTTTTTTATTCCAATTCTTAATTTTTTGGGGGACAAACGGGGTAAACGGTTTCTTAAATGATGAAACATCCGTTTTTTTCGAGAAAATTTCAAACAACTTGGCGCAAGCGCGCGCGTCTTCAAGGGCGTTGTGGTGTTGTAAAAGTTCTATTCCGAAATGGTCCGCTAAAAAATCGAGGCCGTGTCTGGGAAGACTGTTTATTTTCCTGCTGATTCGGAGAGTGCAAATGTAGTCGAACGACGGGAATTCCAGTTCGTAGGTTTTTAGGGATTCCCTAAGGCATGCGATGTCGAATTGTGCGTTGTGGGCAACAACGTTGTCGCCGAAATAGCCGCGTATTTCCTTCCAGAATTCGGGGAAGCTCGGGGCGTTGCGCACGTCGGACTCGCGTATGCCGTGTATCGATGTGAAATAATCGTCAAAGTGGGTATCGGGATGTATCAACTGGTGTATGTGTTTTTTCTCGACTCCGTCCTCCACGCGCACCAGACCTATTGCGCACACCGATGTCCGCGTCCGGTTGGCGATTTCGAAATCGAGGGCGGTAAAATTCATGCGGTGGAGTTTCTTCCGGAATCCGTTTTTTTCAAGAAGATTGTGTATCCCCAAAGGGTCTCCAATCTAAAGGTATTAGTTCACGTCGCATCGGTTTTTGTTGGCCGGGATAATTTTTCTTCCCGCGGAAGAATACGCCGTAAATAAGACCGGAGACGTAAATTTTTGAGCATACGCATTGGCGCGTACGGATATAGGTGCTTGTCTTTGTTTCGCCTTGCATTATACGGCAAGAAAAGCTGACTCGCGCTTTTTTGGCAAATACTCGGATATGCGGGATCCCGACTATGTCTACAAGCGTATGGACGGTTCCTTCTTTCGTGCTTCTTGGCTAAACGGAGGCATTATGTATTACATTTGCCAAAAGCGTTTGTGGAAACTCTTTATAAAAACCCAGCTCGAAGATACCCGCAAACTCGGATTTAAGGGAGTATTGTACATAGACGTGTACAGCGCGCGTCCGCCCGACCAGTGTTTCGACAAGGCGCATCCCGCAAATAGGCGCGATCAGGCTGAAGTCCAGTGCGCGCTTCTCTCCTACGCTCGGAAACTTTTTGGAGGCGCGGCCAGCGAATGTGGTTTCGAACATTGTCTTCAATATTTGGATTATATAAACTACCTTGGCAGGCGCATGCTCTACGGAGAAGGATTCGGAGAGAAGCAAATGGGCAAAAATACGACATCCGCGGATAAACCGAAATATAATCCCCTTATAGAC
>CAZMBN010000001.1:0-124706 GCA_964564825.1 uncultured Opitutales bacterium | reverse complement strand
TTTTACCGTCCAAAGGGAAGCACAAACTTCTTGCGCCTTGTTGAATTTGCCGGAAGACTTATTTTCTACACTATTTGGTATGCTTCAAAGGATATGGCGCAGTACAAGGAAATGTACGATGCGTTTCAACCGCTGAAATATCTGCAATTGGAATTTGTGGAGGAGAACAGGGAACTTGCTTTCAGAATATTTCTCACGCGCTTTTCCGACGGCAGCGAGATTGTCACAAACTATACGAACGTCGATTTTTCGTACAAAAACGGGGTTGCAAAAGCGAGGGATCATCTTCTTGTCACGGGACGGACAGGAGAGTAAGGAATCTACGACGTCCTTCGCCTCCGGTTGTTTTGAAAATTTCAAGACGATGTTATATTGAAGAACTTTCCTCCCGTCTTCGAGAGTTCCGAATCGAGTCTTTTTGCGCCCGGGCAAATCCTGTTTAGAAAGATCCAAAAAGCCGTCGAATGGTCCATGAATCTGGTGTGGGCGAGTTCGTGCCTGACAACGTAGTTCTGGAGGTGTCCGGGAAGGAGCGCCATTCTCCAATTAAACGAGAGCGTCCCGCTCGTCGAGAGGGACGCCCAACGGCTCGATTGGTTGCGTACGGAAATTTTTGAAAACTCCAAGCCGGTCTCGGTTGATGCGGCGTTCGCCATTTTGGAAATTTCCTCTTTCGCAAATTTTAAAAATATTTTTCCAAGTTCTTTCCCCGAATTTTCAAAGGTGGCAAAAACGATTTTCTTTTCCCTGTCGTCCCGGTATACAAAGCTTTCTGAACGTGCGGCAATTATTTGCACATCCCACGTCTTCCCGTCAAAATACAAATTGGGATACTTTTCCAAATGGGAGTATAGCGTGGTGTATGTAATTTCCCTCCTGCCGTTTTTCAAAACCCATTCCGAATTTTGAAGGATAAAATCGAGCGCTTCTCTTTCCCCGGAATGTGCCGGTTTTGAAACCGTCAATGTGCGGGGGGCGGAAAACCACATTCTGTAGTTTTTTGCGCGCGCAATGCTCATTATGCGGACTGACAGTTCCAATTCTCCGCCGGGGGGGCCGATTTTGATTTTGCGCATTCGCGGCATTGCTTGTCTATTTTTTTGAGCTTCGAGCCTTGTCGATTTCGCGTATTAGGGAAATGTAATCGCGCAAAGCCGATTCGGGTTCTATTTTTTCCCCCACGGCTTCGAGTATTAATTCGAACATGGCTTTGCCGAATTTCAAGTGTTTTGATTCCTCGTTTTTTGCGCGGTTCGACGCTTCGCGCAGGAGCTCTTTGTCGGCCTCTTTCGCCACGTCCCAAGCGTATCGCATGGCCGACAGCTGTGGCGGTATGCCGTCGAACAATCCTCCTACGGCGCGCTCTTTTTTTTCCCTTGCTTTTACATCCTGCCAGATTTTTAGAACGTCGGAGGTATCTTTTGCGTTTGCTTCGCCGAAAACGTGCGGATGGCGCCGTACGATTTTCGCGTTCAAGTCTCGTTCAACGTCGGCAAAATTAAATTTTCCCTCCTCGGATGCTATTTCGGCGTGCAGCATCAAATGCAACAGCACGTCGCCGAGCTCTTCTTTCATCTTGTCCGCATCGTCGAGATCTATGGCTTCAAGAAGTTCGGCGCATTCTTCGACAAGGTGTCCCCTCACCGATTTGTGGCTTTGTTCCCTGTCCCACGGACAACCGTCTGGTGCCCTCAGATGCTTTATTGTTTCCATTAACGTATCGGTATAATTCATGCGTCTTGTTAAATGGAGATGCGTAACTATGGCAAAGAAATAATATTGAGAATCTGCCGGCGTTTCTTATGCTTCTAGGGAGATAAATGCGAAAATTTGGGTTGTATACGCCGTCGGAAACCGCGGATCTGTTGCGGGAGATACGCCGCGTTCCCATAAAAAAGTTGGGGCAAAATTTTTTGGTGGACCCGAACATAGTTAGGAAATCTATCGATTTCGCGGATATTTGCGCGTCCGATACCGTTGTGGAAATCGGTCCCGGTCTGGGAACTTTAACCGGAGCCTTAATTCGGAGCGGCGCCGTGGTCTACGCGGTGGAATTTGATAAAGCCCTGTTTTCTTTTTTAGCCGGGTGCTTTGATTCGTCGCCGAATTTTAACTTAATAAATGCCGATGCTTTGGATTTCCCCCTGGCGGGGTTGCCGGACGATGTAGAAGATTTCAAAATTGTAGCAAACTTGCCTTATTCAATAAGTACCGCTTGGCTCGATGCCGTACTTTGCGGACGCCTTCCGACGGCGATGTCCCTGATGCTTCAAAAAGAGGCGGCTTTACGCTTTACGTCAAAAGCGGGCACAAAGAATTTCTCTTCAATAACAATATGTTTAATGGAAACTTATGATATTATAAATATCCATAAAGTTTCCTCCGCGTGTTTTTATCCGCGTCCGAGGGTGGATTCCGTACTTCTGGCTATGCGGCGTAAAACCAATCCTTACATATTCGACCCTGCAACAAAAAAATTGATGCGAGCCGTATTTTCGAAACGCCGTAAGCAAATAGGCCGCATAGCCAAAGATGCCGGAGGCGATTCCAAAATCCTGTTGTCATGGATTGAAAAATTGAATTTCTCCGGAATATCTGCCGATAGACGTCCGGAGACCCTCCCGCCGTCGGTGTGGAAACTCTTGGATTGCATGGTGAAAACGGAGTTGCAATGAAGATTTTTGCATATGTGGTGTTTGCGCTTCTCGACGGCGGCTTATCGTTTTTCACCTACGGTTGTCCCGGATATGGATTTTGCAGTCCCGGCTCAAGTGTTGCGAGTTTGCGCGAATCCTCCGGGGCGGTTTGGAAGTATGTGGAGGGGAGGGGATTCAATCCGGACAACATAACTGTTGCGGAATATCGCGTTGCCGTTGTTGCATGCGGTCCCGTAAATGGACACTGCGCCGCCGGGTGCACGGCGTTCTGCAAAATTCAATTTTTAAATTCGTAAAAATCCAAATAACAAATGAAAAAAGCTTTAGTTGTTGTTTTTAACAAATTTGAGGAAATAGAGGGAATTGCGCCCATAGACATATTGAGGAGATCCCGCGTGGATGTCACGTGTGCGTCCGTCGGTAAATCCAGGGAGGTTGTGGGAAGGAGCGGCATTACTGTTCTTGCCGATACAACGCTCGACTCCGTGAAGGGCGAGAATTTCGACGCCGTGGTGTTGCCGGGTGGTCCCGGTGTCTACGATATCATTGATAACCGCCTACTGTTGGATATTTTAAACGGGCACCGTTCCCGTGGCGCCGTGCTTGCGGCCGTTTGCGCGGCGCCTCTGGTCCTTGAACGGATCGGGATTCTCGACGGAAGCCTGAAGTGCACGGGGCATACTTCGATTCTGTCCAAGTTGAAAAATTGCGACCGTCGAGCTTCGGTGGTCGACGATTCGTTCGTCATAACCTCCCGGGGAGCCGGTACGGCGCTGGAATTTGCTTTGGAAATCGCAAAAAAAGTCGTCGGAGAAAAAATTTCGAATGAGGTTGCAAAATCTATATGTTTTTTCAGATAATACCCGTTTATGCTCGACGAAGAAGTAATTGAAAAAAAATTCAAAAATGAGAACGAGCGACTGTTGGTTATAAATGCGCTGCTGATGCTGCTCCCGACGCTTTTCTTGGGATGGAACAGCAATATTTCTGTTGGATTGTATATCGCTGTTGGAATATTATCCTTCTTAAATGTTGCGAATTACGCTCGTACGTGGATAGATGCGCCTTCCCGTACCGTTCGAAATTTCATAATTGCTCTTCTGCCGTATATCGCCGTATTGGCTCTTACCATAATAGGGCTTTGTAATCCCGTTGTCAAAACGGTGTTGTCGGGATCCGTGGAATATTTCGCGTTGGACGACGGTGTTGCGGGAACGTTCGTATTGGCGTCGATAAACGCGTTTCGCCCTGTTACGTCCGATTTGGTTGTTATTTCGATTGTCGCGTATGCGTTGTCGATATTTTTTATATCGGATTCCTTCTTCGTAATAGGAAAGATTTTCTTTTATTGCGTGTCCGCGGTGGCTTTCTGGACGCTACTGGGTCTCGTGTATGAGTTGATGTTGAATATATTCGGTATGGAAAATTTACCAAATTTTGGTTCGGGTTCATTTTTCACTTTTCCGGAAAAATCCCACTGGGCGGTTTTTTCGATGGCGTGGCTCGGCGCCGGTTTGGCAAACTCCGTATATTCGACACAGCGCTTTCGCCTGAAACCGTTCCTGCTTTCCCACAGGTTTATATCGCTGGTATCGTGTGCCGCCATTCTTCTTGGGATTCATTACTGCGGAACTCCTCTTGAAATATCCGCGTCTTATGCGCTCTGCACGGTTGGAATCTTCATGTTGGCCATGGATGCGCTTCCCACCAGAAAAAATATGGAACGTCACCGGACGCATAGGACTAGGACGCTGCAAGAAATGTCGTTGCGCTTTTATATTCCGTTTTTGATTTACTTGATATTGGCATTGTCCTTTGCTTCGTCCCTGTTTTGTACATGCGCCAAATCGCTAAACAACCCGGATGAGATGCTTCTTGTAGACTCCTCCGACAAATCCGCGGTTACTCTTTCCCAAAAACAATCGCTTGCCGACGATTGCCTTTACATAGTTCGGGAACGTCCGATATTCGGATGGGGAACGGCGTCTTTCCCCGTTGTTTTCGCCTTCAAACAGGGTGGGGATTTAGGCGACGCGTTATGGAACACCCCGCATTCGGATCTTTTGTGCAAACTGGTCGAACACGGATTCGCGGGTCTTGCGTTGTCGTTGCTTACGCCTTTGTTCCTCGTTTTTAGATGGATCTTCAAACGCGATTTCAGCGCTTGTGGAACCATGATGCTTCTGACGTGCCTCTCAATGGTCGCAATGTCCATAGTTTCGGATCCTTTCCACTGCATGCCTGTGTACGCAAGTTTTTGGATTTTGTTCTGCTCCTCGTTTGGACGGAATTTGTCGGTTGGCGACTAACTTTGCGCCGTTCGCTTATTTTTGCCGGTACTTAAGGGAAACCGCAGGTGGTCAAAAATGGTTTTGACTTGCAATGGTTTTTTTCGAAACTGGCAACCCTCGAAGATGTTTTTTTCGGCGGGGATTCAAAGTGATGACCCCGTTTTCGATTTATCGCTCGGGTGGCGGAACGGTAGACGCAGCGGACTTAAAATCCGCCGATGAAAGTCGTACGGGTTCAAATCCCGTCCCGAGCACTTTTGTTTGGTGCGCGTATATATCCGCACCGATCGGCAAAGGCAAAGATCGCGTTTCCTGTTGTAGAAGAAGGGAAGATGCCGCCTCTTTCAACGGAGGGGGTGGGTTCCTCGCGCTACCTTTTCGACGACCCTGTAATGCGGCTCACCCTGACTTTATCTATGCGTACTCCGTCCATGTTTTCCACTTCGAGGCGAAAATCCTTCCAATCGATGTAGTCGCCTTTGGAGGGTATGCGTTGGAACTTTCCAAGCAGAAGTCCCCCGATGGTGTGGCAATCTTCTCCTTTATCGTCCAAGTTGAAAAATATTAAAAAATCGTGAAAAGGGTATTGTCCGCTGAATATGTATGTTTCGTTTCCAATCTTTGATATTGCATTGTCCTCGCCTTTTTCGGGCATATTTCCAAGCACGGCGTCGAGGAGATCGTTAAGTGTTATCATTCCAAGCGTTACCCCGAATTCGTTGCAGACTATGGCGCTTTTGGAACGAAGTCGCCGCATTTCTTCGAGGGCTTTGTAAATCTTGGTGTCGTCCCTAAAATAGTTGACCGGACGCATTATGCGTTGTACGGAAAAATCGTCGTTGCAGATTGTGGAGCACATATCCTCCATATAAACCGCGCCGCGGATATCGTCGAGGTTGCCTTCGCATACGGGATATACCGAATGCGGATTTTCCCGTACGGTATCGAGCACTTCGTTCCGTTTCGAGTCCGGACCCATTTTTACGATATCCTTGCGCGGTGTCATTATGGCTTCAATGTACCTGTCTCCAAGGGAAAATACGCGTTCGACTATGTCGCGCTCGATTCTTTGAACTTCCCCGTGTTCCGTTCCCTCCTCGATCATCGACTTTATTTCGCTTTCGGTAACATGTCTCCGATTGGAATCGATACCCGTAAGTTTCATGACGACTTCCGTGGATTTCTCCAACGCGAACACAAAGGGCGACATCGTTTTCGAGACGGCTATCATGGGACCGGAGACGAGTTTTGCAACGCGTTCGGACGCTATAAATCCTATCCGTTTGGGGACAAGTTCCCCAAATACCAGCGTCAAATATGTCGCCGCAAATACTATCGCCCCCCGTGCGTATAAAATGGCCGTACTTTCCGGTGTGCCGCACTCTTTAAGGAATTCCCCCAATCCTTTGGCTAGGGTGTCCCCGGAATATATACCGGTGAATATGCCGATAAATGTTATTCCTATTTGGACGGTGGAAAAAAACTTGTTGGGATTTTCCGATAAAACTATGGCGTTTCGCGCCCGTCTGTCGCCGTTTTGGGCGTCGACGGCAAGGCTCGACTTTCGGAGCGAGACCAACGCTATTTCCGACATGGCGAGTATTCCGTTCGATGCTATCAAGACGGCTATGATCAGGAATTCCATGGTTTTGCATGTTGATGGTGCGCAAGTTACTGTCAATTTAAAATCCCCTTGTTTGTCTACGGCTTCGTATGCCGGCGGGATTGCGCACGCCGCGTCGTTCTTATTTGGACGCCGTGAGAAAAAAATTGCAAAGTATCAAACTGTCGCTTAGATGGGCGGATATGAAAAAATATGCCACCGTTGCAGCGTTCGTTTTTTTGTCTTACGGTACGTGCTTGTGTGCAACACCGCCTTCGGATACCGAAAATACCGCCTTAAAAGACCGGATTGCAAAGCTGGAACGGCAGACTAAGGAACTTGAAATGCAAATGCGGTTGGAGCGCGAGATTTTCGCCAAGACACGCGAGGAGAACCGCGAACTCAGAAGGGAAATTAGAAGACTCAAACGCAACGCGGTGGAAGCAAAGATATCGGCTCCGGTGGAAGTTTCGGACGAAAAACCGGGGAGAACTAAAAGGGAGAACGAAAGCGACGGTTCTTTGAACTCCTTGAAATCAAAAAAGATAAACGATGATGATGCGGAAACCTCTTCCGGCGGATTTAAAATGTTTCCATTTTAATCCTTTGCATTCAGATTCGTACAATTGTTCGGATATTTACCGGGTATGTCGGAAAAAGACTTTAAGAGTTCTCTAAATCTACCTTCCACGCGGTTCCCTATGAGAGGGGATCTCGTAAGACGCGAATCCTCTCGTATTGAACATTGGAAGAAAATGGACCTTTATGGGCGTGTGCAGAAAAAAAACGCCTCCGGACCAAAGTTTGTGCTGCACGACGGTCCTCCATTTACCAATGGAGACGTACATATAGGAACGGCCCTAAATAAAATACTAAAGGACGTAATTCTTCGCTACAAATCGATGAAGGGCTTTTCCACCCCCTATATTCCGGGTTGGGATTGCCATGGTCTGCCAATAGAGCACAAGGTCGCAAAAATGTTGCGCGAACAAAAAAGACAACTTGGTGTGGCGCAACTACGCCGCGAATGCGCGGCGTTTTCGGAGGAGTTTATACAAAAACAGAGATCCCAATTTGAGCGGCTCGGCGTTTTGGCGGATTGGAAGCGCGAATATAAAACGAAAAATCCAACCTATGAAGCCGATATACTCCGCACTTTCGCAACCTTTGTGGAACGCGGACTCGTTTACAGGAGCAAGAAGCCCGTATATTGGTCTATACCCTGCGCCACGGCGCTTGCCGAAGCCGAAATCGAATACAAAGACCATGTCAGTACGTCGATTTGGGTGTCTTTTAGGCTTGACGGGGAATCCAACGCAAAATTCGGCCTTGAAAATGCCGAAATAGTCGTTTGGACGACGACTCCGTGGACTATTCCTTCAAATCTCGCTTTGGCGGTTAATCCGGACGTAGAGTATGCAACGGTAAGAACGGATGAAAGGACTTTTATAGTTGCGCTTCCCCTGGCGGAAAGTTTTATGCTATCCTGCTCCCTTGGCGGGGCTGTTGTTTCCCCCTTGGCGAAAGGAATCGAACTCGAAGGACTGCAGGCTGAACATCCGCTGTGCGCAAGACCCAGCACGGTTTTCTGCGCCAGGTACGTCACAATGGACTCGGGAACCGGAGTCGTCCATATTGCGCCGGGACACGGACTTGAAGATTACCAAGTCGGGATAGAACACGGTCTTGACATATATTCGCCCTTGGACGACAAGGGGTGTTATGTCGACGACGGCATGGTTCCCAAAGAGCTTGTCGGGGTCAGTGTTCTCGAAGATGGCAAGGGAAGAAGCGATGCCAACGATAAAGTTCTGGAGCTTCTCAAGTCGGCGGGGGTGCTTCTTAATAGCAAGCTCATAAACCACCAATATCCGCATTGTTGGCGTTCTAAAACCCCCGTTATATTCCGTGCAATGAACCAATGGTTCGTTTCACTGGATAAAGACGGTTTGCGTTCCCGGGCTCTCGATGCGATATCGTCCGTAAAATGGCTTCCCGGCCGTGGCGAGAACCGCATACGTAGCGCCGTGGAATCGCGTCCCGATTGGTGTATTTCCCGCCAGCGTTCATGGGGTGTCCCCATCCCGGTTTTTTACGATGGCGAAGGCTCGGCGTACATGGATGCCGGGGTGATAAGATCAATCGCCGACAAAGTTGAAAAACTTGGTACAAATTTCTGGTATGAAGTGGGGGAGGGGGAGATTCTTGACGGCGTAAAATTGCCGGAAAATTGGAAACCCGTCTCCGAGCTCCGCAAGGGACGGGATACTCTCGATGTATGGATTGATTCAGGATCGAGTCATTTTGCCGTTCTTTCCCGCAACTCCGATTTGACTTGGCCGGCGGATCTCTACTTTGAGGGTAGCGATCAGCATAGAGGTTGGTTTCAAAGCTCGTTATGGACGGCCGTGGCGACAAAGGGAACGGCTCCGTACAAGAGTGTCATAACCCACGGTTTCATCGTCGACGAACAACGCAGAAAAATTTCCAAGAGCGACGGTAAGCCGCAAACTGCCGACATGTACGTAAAAAGGTGGGGAGCCGACATAGTTCGAATGTGGATAAGTTCTGTGGACTACCAGAACGACATACCCATATCGGAAGATATAATGGGACATGTGGCAAATGCGTATAGGGGAGTCAGAAATACCCTGATGTACCAATTGGGCAATTTATACGATTTCAACAGGGCCGACAACGCCGTCTCTATAGGGAGGCTTAGCGCTATAGACAGGTGGGCCGTGCACAAAACGGCCGAGTTTGCAACCGAGGCCGACAACGCCTATTCAACCTTTGAGTTTCACAAAGTTTACAAGTTGATAGATAATTTTTGCGGCGTCACGCTTTCGCGTATTTACCACGACATTCTCAAGGACCGCCTTTACACGTATGCCGCCGACTCCTTTGAACGTCGGTCGTCCCAAACATCGATAGACATCATAAGCGATACTCTTCTGCGCGTGATTGCCCCGATATTGACTTTTACCTCCGACGAGGCGTTTTCGTTCAGGAACGGTTCGGAATTCTTAGAAGATTCGATTCATTTGCGCGATTTTCCCGTGTTTAGTGGGGAGTATTTCGCCCCGGAACTCGCGGCGAAATTCGACAGAATCTTTCAAATACGCGACCGTGCGAATGCGGAATTGGAAAAGTTGCGTCAAGATAAAACAATAGGGAAAAACCTCGAAGCGATGGTTGAAATAATTGTCGATCCCGAAACGAAAGACGCAATGTTGCTGAAAGAGTTCGAGAAATCCCTTGCGGAGATATTTATCGTCTCGTCCGTAAAAATAGTCGAAAAAAGGTCGGAGGCGTTGACGGTGAGAGTTTCAAAGGCCGAAGGTGTGCGTTGCGCGCGTTGCTGGCGAATAGTCGACAACGTTGACGAAAGGGGAATATGCCGACGTTGCAGTGATTCAATTTTACCCGAAAGAATGTCGTAAGATTATGAAAAAAAACGCAAAGAAAGCCAAACAGAGCCAGAGCCGGGCGGGGAAGACCAAACCGCCTTCTAAAATTAAAAAGCCCCAGACAAAAATAGTCAAATCTCCCAAGTCCGGAGTCTTCCGTAATGCGGAGGCAAGGGTGACGGTAAAAACAAAAATGTCGGGTGCTTCGAAAAAAAACTTTTCCCCAAGGAAAAATCCCGTTTCAAAGAAGAGTTCCGGAGTATCCCTTGTAAAAAAAATTCAGTCGCCGAAATTATCGTCCAAAAATGTCGTCAAAACACCCGCAAAGAAGTTGCGGACAAGACCGCCCGAGAAAAGAATGCCTGTAAAAAATGCGCAAACAGGGTCGGTTTTGAAGAAAAATCCCGTAAAAAAATCAAATAGACAAAAGGAAAAAGAAAAATTGGGGATTAAAGCTTTATCGAAGCCCGTAGCGGGAATCTCGAAAAATTTTTTAAAAACAATCCCGAAAAAGTCCGAGTATTCCAAAGCCCGTCCACAATCAAAGTCGTCCGCCCCGTCACCAAGGAACGCGGCAAAATTGAAGTCTTCAAAACCTAAGCTTGCAAACACTGTAGTTTCTTCGGGAAAAGGAGAGAGTGTTCCACCGTATGGGAAGCGTATGTTGCAACCGGACGCGGAAAATTCGATTCCGACGGCAAAACCGTCAAAAAAAGTTCGAATTCTTCGCCCGCGCCCGTCCCAAAATATTTCTTTTACGCTTGAAGATTTGGATTGGTATTTGTCGCATGGACAAATTGGAAACGCGCCTACGAGCAAGGAAGTATCGGTTTTGAAATCGACTGGGAAAAAGGGGAAAACTTCTGCGGCTTCTTCAAGGACCTCCGTTCCTACGGCGAAGAGAAAAGCCGAAGTCGCGTCGTTGTCCGATATCCTCGGATTTAATCCGGTTGAAGCTCCCACGCGCGAGAAGGTTGAAAGTAGGGATATTCCGCGGAAATGGAAAAAGTATTACGGAAAGTTAATGGAACTTCGTAAGCATCATTCGCAGGGAATAGAGATTAGGGTAGAAGAGGTCCATAAGCGTTCCGCGAAGGAAGACAGCGGGGATTTGTCGTCTTATGGCCAACATCTCGCTGACGCGGGTAGCGAAAGTTTTGAACGCGATATGGCGTATAATTTACTATTGACCAGCAAAGAAGTCCTTTTTGAGATAGACGAGGCTGTGAAGCGTATGAAAAACGGTACCTACGGCATTTGCGAAGTTACCGGCAAACCGATATCGGAAGATCGGTTGTGGTCGATTCCGTTTACCCGCTATAGTAAGGAGGGTCAAGAGATCAAAGAGATTGAGCAACGCCACACCAAAAGCAGTCAGAATTCAATTTATGAAATGCCGTCGGATGGAGTTTCGACGGAAGACGAGACCGAGGACAATTCATAGCGTTTTTCTGGTTAACTTGATCTGTACGCCCAATTGACTGGAGATAGACAAGTCTACAAGGGGGGTGGAGCTGGAAAACGCTCCCTTCTTCCCGCGTGGTTTTTTTTCGTCGCCGTATTGACCTTCTGTTTCGACCGGCTCAGCAAATATGTCGTGCTTTGCAATATCCCTTGGAGCCGGGAAAACCCAACTTATTCCTTTTATGGAGACAGTAAACCGTTGGAGATTATCCCGGACTATTTGTATATCGTGCATATAACCAACGAAGGTGCCGCATGGGGGATTTTATCGGGGCAGACGTATTTGCTGATGTCGATAGCCATACTTGCCTTGTCGGCGATATGGTTTTTTAGACGTTATCTCGGCTTTGGAAGCTTGACGGGACAAATCGCGTTGGGAATGTTTTCGGGTGGGGTTGTCGGCAATTTGGCGGACAGGATATTATACGGACATGTAATAGATTTTATCGATGTGCATTTACCCTTCATAGATTATCGTTGGCCCGCCTTCAATATAGCCGATTGCGGTATTGTTATGGGTGTGTGTGTTTACATATTTATGGTTCTCATTGAAGATTCAAAATGCGGAGAAAAACAATCGAAGAAATGATTGTATGGGATCTTGTCCGTATTTGTAACGAAAAGTTTTCAGTTTCTCTGGTTGCACGTGGGGCTATAGTTGCATTTCTCCGTTTAGATTTGTACACGCGGCAGACAAGTCGATTTCGTCTTTTGAGAGCAAGGCGTAAACCAAACACAAATATCTGCATGGAGCGTCGGGGGTTGCCCAATCCAACTTAATATTAAACAGAACCTCGGTTATCAGTTTTACGTTAAGGCCAAGCGATTCTAAGCTGTAACGCATAGTCTGCGGATTTTTACACGGCATTCCTTTTAAGCGCGTGCATGGATTTTCTCCGCATAAAAAACAACTTCCGGCAAAAAGTACGCGGGAATCTGGAATACGTTTTTCGATGCTGATGAGTATGGGATCGAGTAAAGTACGGAAGCCTTTCAGGGTATGGTTTATTTTTTCTGCGGAAAGCGCGTTTACGCGATCTTCATCCGATATGGGATTTACCTTGAGAACGAGCAAATTTGCCGTTTCGTATAAAGACGTAATTAACTTGACATCAAAATTATAAGGAGGACAACTCCATACGCACCCAAAGCGCGGGCAACCTTTACACATTTCATAGGGTTTATTTTCGGAGTAAAACGCGTTTAGAAGCAGTTGCACTGGGATGGATAATGAACGGGTTGAACATAAAAACTTCATTTTTCTTTTATGTTGCGCAATGGGAGGGTTATTGTGTTAACGCCATAATTTCGGAAATTTATAAAAATTTGTAAAAAAATATTGACGGACCACTTTTTAGAGTTCAGATTCGAACCCTTTTCAATCAAAAACGTCAGACAACTGGCGGCTTTTAGCCGTATGCCCTGGTAGCTCAGTAGGTAGAGCACGTCCTTGGTAAGGACGGGGTCGGCGGTTCAAATCCGCTCTGGGGCTCGCGCTTGAAAGTCATCAATAAAATCTAACAATAAAACCGAAAGAACCATGTCGAAAGAATCATTCGTCAGAACGAAACCACACGTAAACGTAGGCACCATAGGTCACATCGACCATGGAAAAACTACACTCACGACCGCGATTTTAAAGGTCCAGTCGGACAAAGGTTTGGCTCAATTTAAGTCCTACCAAGACATTGCCAAGGGCGGTACTGTCCGCGATGCTACTAAAACTGTAACAATCGCCGTTGCCCACGTGGAGTACGAAACTCCTACGCGCCACTATGCGCATGTTGACTGTCCCGGACACGCCGACTTTGTAAAAAATATGATAACCGGTGCCGCCCAAATGGACGGCGCGATACTTGTCGTAAGTGCGGCTGATGGTCCGATGCCCCAAACTCGTGAACACATACTTTTGGCCCGGCAAGTTGGAGTTCCTCAGATTGTTGTATTTCTCAATAAGTGCGACCTTCTCGATGATCCGGAACTTCTCGAGCTTGTCGAGATGGAGGTCCGCGACTTGCTGAGCAAATACCAGTACGACGGCGACAATATCAAGATAATACGCGGTTCGGCTACCCAGGCTCTCGAAGGTGCGGAATTCGGGGTGAAGAGCATAGACGCCCTTATGAACGCCATAGACACGGAAATACCCGAACCTCAGCGCGATATAGACAAACCCTTCATGATGAGCGTTGAGGACGTGTTTTCAATCACCGGGCGCGGTACTGTCGCAACGGGTCGTATTGAGCGCGGCGTCGTAAAGGTTGGAGACGAAGTTGAAATTATCGGAATGGGTGAGACCCGCAAGACTACCGTAACTGGTGTTGAGATGTTCCACAAGATGCTCGATCAAGGGCAGGCCGGAGACAATGTCGGTTTGTTGTTGCGCGGGATCGAAAAGAACCAAGTTCAGCGCGGTCAAGTATTGGCGAAGCCGGGTTCGATTACCCCGCATACCGTTGCCAAAGCCGAAATTTATGTTCTCACAAAAGAAGAGGGAGGTCGTCATACTCCATTCTTCTCGAACTACCGTCCTCAATTCTTCTTCGGCACTGCCGACGTTACCGGTGTCTGTAAGTTGCCCAAGGAAGTCGAGATGGTCATGCCGGGAGATAACGTCTCCATTGAGGTCGAGCTTCAAAAGCCCGTTGCTATGGAAAAAGGACAGCGTTTTGCTATTCGCGAAGGCGGACATACGGTTGGCGCTGGCCGCGTGACTGAGATAATCAAGTAAGTTGTTTTCCTTGACGTTGTATCGGAATCGCCGTGCGCACGGTTGTGGTGTCTTGGGGTTGGCTTTTTGAACTTCTTTGATAGGGGAGTAGTTCAATTGGTAGAGCAGCGGTCTCCAAAACCGCGTGTTGGGGGTTCAAGTCCCTCCTCCCCTGTTTGTTCTTTAAAAACGACAATAGATTCGTCCATCTAATACACCCATACAAAGTTTTGTGCGGGAGCAAGTGGCGAGTTTGGCAATAGAAAATGACAAATCCATTCCGTAAGATAAGACAGTTCTACAAGGAGACCATGGTGGAATTAAGGAAAGCCGCCTGGCCGACGCGCCAGGAGCTTTATAATTCGGTGGTGGTCGTGTTTATTGCCATAGGTCTGCTGGGCCTATTCATAAGTCTGGCGGACTTTGCCATATATAATGTGGTGGATTTGCTCACATGGTTCGTCAAAGGCGGAAAATAATTTATGGACTCTGAATCCGATATTAATCCCGCGCAAGAATCAACGGTGCAACGAGTGGTGACGCCGTCGCTTCCCGTGCGCGATTGTACGGACCCCATGCGCAGATGGTACGCTGTGCAGACTCGTTCCAATATGGAAAGGAAAGTCGTTGAGACTCTCAAACGAATGATAGAGTTGGAGGACATGGGGCAATATATCGATGCTGCCGATATCCTTATGCCCGAAGAAATGGTTTCGGAGGTAAAAAAAGGTAAGACTATATCGCGTCCGCGTAAATTGTACCCCGGATACGTGTTTGTTCGTGTGAAACTCTATGACTCCGATGAGAATTTTTTGGAAAAGCCGTGGTATTTTATTCGCGGAATAAACGGAGTCATTAACTTTATGGGAGGCGACAGGCCCGTTCCCCTTCGCAAAGTTGAAATTGACAGAATTTTCGAGCACATGCGGCAATCCGAAGGCACTGTACGTCCAAAAGTTTCCTATGCCGTCGGCGATGAGATCAAGATAATAGACGGTCCGTTCATGGGCTTGACGGGGCGTATAGAGGAAGTCGATCCCGAAAAGTGCAGATTGAAAATGAGCGTTTCTATTTTTGGGCGGTTCACACCCGTGGAACTTGAGTACAGTCAAGTTACCCGCACTGAAGACCCGCGGTAGCGGTATCTTAATGAAAAATTAAAGGAGGCAATCGATTGGTTTCACGCAACGCCTTATGCTGAAAAATTTCTCGCAAAGGAAACTCAAATGGCAAAGAAAGTAATAAAAGAGATAAAATTGCAACTTCCCGCGGGCGCGGCAAACCCTGCTCCGCCTGTGGGACCGGCGCTCGGCGCCGCCGGCGTCAACATTATGGGCTTTTGCAAGGAGTTTAACGCCAAGACAAAAGACCAGGCGGGTATGATTCTTCCCGTGGTTATATCGGTCTATCAGGATAAGTCATTTACTTTTATTCTGAAGTCGCCCCCTGCCGCCGTTCTCTTGAAAAAAGCGGCCAAAGTTGAAAAAGCGAGTTCTAAGCCCAATGTCGACAAGGTGGGCAAAGTTACGAAAGCCCAGGTAAAAGAGATAGCCAAACTTAAAGAAAAGGACTTGAACGCCGTTTCCCTGGAGGCGGCTTGCCGTATAATAGAGGGTACGGCGCGTTCGATGGGAATAGAGATAGTCGGTTGACTTCGTGAAGCCCGGACGGTGTTTGGGAACATCCATGAACATTAATTAAATAAAACGCACTGCGGTGAAGCAGGAGACAAAAAAGTCATGATAAAAAGAAGCAAGAGATACAGAAAAGCGCTTGAAAATGTTGCGCAGAAACCCGTCGGCATAGCCGATGCCGTCAAGGTTCTTTCCGCGATGCCTAAAGCCGCATTTGACGAAACGGTAGAGATATCCATGAATCTCGGTGTGGATCCTAAGCAAAGCAACCAGATGGTACGCGGAACCGTTCGTTTGCCTCATGGGAGCGGAAAGAACATCAAGGTTGTGGTGTTTACCGATAGCGTTCAGGCCGCCCTCGATGCGGGGGCAGACAAAGCCGGTTTGGAGGACCTTGTGAAGGAAGTGGAGAAGGGTTGGATGGATTTCGACGTAGCCGTTGCGACTCCTTCCGCGATGAAAGAGGTACGCAAAGTTGCGCGGGTGTTGGGACCAAGGGGATTGATGCCAAATCCGAAGAGCGGAACTGTTACCGAAAATATTGCCGAGGCGATATCGGAAGTGAAATCCGGAAGAGTGGAATTCAAGATGGACAAGACCTCCAATTTGGTTGTGGTGGTGGGCAAACGCAGTTTCGACATCGATAAACTTACGGAAAACGTAAAGGCCGCCATATCGGCGGTCGTGGCGGCCCGTCCCGAAGCGGTAAAAGGGAAATTTATCAATTCAATCACGATCAGTTCGACGATGAGTCCGGGCGTAAAAATCGCCCTTACGGAAGCCGAATAACGGGAGGAATTTTATAAAATGAGACCAGAAAAAAAATATCTCGTGGAAGAAGTCCGTGCAAGACTCTCGGCTTCGAAACATCTTTTTCTTGTGAATTTTGCCGGGGTAACCGTGTCCGATGTTGCTTCGTTTCGCAAGACTCTTGCTACTGTTGGGGCGCAATATCACGTTGCGAAAAATTCGATTATAGCGATAGCTTCCAAGGAAATAGGACTTCCCGACATTGGAAACGTGTTAAGCGGCCAGACTGGTGTAATTAGCGGCGGCGAAGATCCGGCTTCGGTGGCAAAAGCGGTCGTGGAATTTTTTAAAAACCGAGAAAAGTCGGAAATAAAACTCGGGATATACAACGAAAAGGTGATGACAAAAGAGGAGGTCGAGTATCTTGGGAGTTTGCCGTCTCTTTCAGAACTCCGGGCGAAATTCCTATCGTTGCTCAAAACTCCGGCAACCCGGGTGGTTCGTGTGCTCTTTTGCAAAGTTGAGAAAATAAGTGAAAACAAGGATACTGTTACCTCTGTGGAGGGAGGAGTAGCCTGATTGGACGGTCCCTATACTAAATGAAAGAATTTAAATATTTTGTGCATCCCATATTCGGGAGGCGCGAAACAAAAATAAACAACTAAAGAACCAACTTGGGAGATTTTTGTCTCTTAAATATTCCGACGGAATTCCAAGAGTTCAAGGAGAATAAAATAATGTCAGATATCACAAAAGAACAGGTTATAGAATGGCTCAGTGCGCTTACGGTTGTAGACGCGGCCAATCTCGTTAAAGAACTGGAAGAGAAATGGGGCGTGAGTGCCGCAGCCACTGTGGCGGTGGCTTCCCCCGGAGCTGCGGCTCCGGCGGCCGAGGAAAAGGATAGCTTTGATGTCATACTCAAAGCTGTTGACGCGTCAAAGAAGATTGCCGTAATTAAGGAAGTCCGTGCAATCACTTCTCTCGGATTGGCCGATGCTAAAGCCCTCGTAGAGGGTGCGCCTAAACCCGTTAAGGAAGGTGTCAACAAAGCCGAGGCTGAGGAAATTTCTAAGAAGCTCAAGGATGCTGGGGCTACGGTTGAGCTCAAATAACATTGGAGTTTTATTTTTTCGCGGAGAGTCGCGATGGCGTAAAACCGCTTCGCGACAATCCGTTTTTTATGCGTAAAACATCCCGAAGCGCAAAATTTGGGTAAACATTCAAGAAAATTCGAAGAATATGGTTGAGCGAAAAAATTTTGGAAAACTTAAGGAAGTGATACCTCTTCCGAATCTTATAGAAAACCAGTTAAATTCATTTGACGATTTTCTTCAGAAGGATGTTCTGCCCTCGAAAAGAAAAATGGTGGGTCTTCACGCGGTGTTCAACGAAGTTTTTCCCATAGAGAGTTACGACGGGAAACGTAGACTCGAGTATGTATCGTACGACATCGTTGGACCTAAGCAGAGCGAGGTTGAATGCATAAAGGAAGGTATTACATATTCCGTTGCCCTTCATGTTACTTTCCGTCTCCGCGAAGAGGATAGAACCCAGGAAGAGAGGATTTTCATGGGCGACATAAACATGATGACCAAGAGTGGTAGTTTTATAGTAAACGGCGCTGAGCGCGTTGTTGTCAGTCAACTACACCGTAGTCCTGGTATATGTTTTGAAGAGACCGTCCACAGTTCCGATAAGATACTCTATTCCTTCCGTCTCATTCCGGACAGGGGCACATGGGTGGAGGTTCAATTTGACCAAAACGATCTTTTGTATGTGTACATAGACCGCCGCCGACGCCGTAGAAAGTTTCTCATAACAACGCTACTGAGGGCTCTCGGTCACAGTTCCGACCAGGAAATTGTCGACCTGTTTTATAAAGTGGAGGACTTGTCGGTAAACAGGGCGCTCGGCATGGAGAACATATCGCACTACGTTCTGGCGGAACCCGTTACCGACCCGGAACGCGGGGTGGTGCTCCTAAAACAATACGAAACTCTCACGACAATAGCTGTCAAGAAATTTAAGGAAGCTAATATAAAAGAAGTTAAGGTCATAGATACGACTGTCGACGACGGTGCGATAGTCCGTGCCATAAAGAAAGATAAAACAGAGAACGAGGAAAGCGCCCTCAAATATATCTACACGCAGTTGCGTCCTGGTGAACCGGTAAATATTGAGAATGCCCGCGCATTGATGCGACGTACGCTTAAAGATCCCAGGCGCTATGATCTTGGTAGAGTTGGAAGATTTAAGATAAACCAGAAGTTGGGGCTTAGCACGCCGTTGGAAACCCGTGTGTTAACTTCGGAAGATATTGTCGCCGGCACAAAATATTTGTGCAAACTCAAGAAGGGCGAAGGCGTAATAGACGACATAGACAATTTAGGGAGTCGCCGTGTGAGGACGGTGGGCGAGCTTCTTGCAAACCAGTGCAGAATAGGTCTGTCCCGTACGGAAAAACTCATAAGGGAGAGAATGAACGCATCGGATCAGATAGCGGAGTCGCTTTCCCCAACACGCCTTGTGAACACCAAGGCCATGACTACCGTTATTCGGGATTTCTTCGCCCGCAACCAGCTCTCGCAGTTTATGGACCAGATAAATCCGCTTTCGGAACTCACCCATAAGCGCCGTCTGTCGGCTTTGGGACAGGGAGGTTTAAGTCGCGAGCGCGCAGGTTTCGAAGTCCGGGATGTCCACGCGTCGCATTACGGCAGAATATGTCCTATTGAGACTCCGGAAGGTCCGAATATCGGTTTGATAAACTCTCTGTCGTGCTATGCGCGCATAAACGAATTCGGATTTATAGAAACTCCGTACAGGAAAGTTGTTGCGGGTAAGGTTCTCGACAAAATAGAGTACTTGTCGGCTGACGACGAGGAGGGCATGACTATAGCCCAGGCTAATAGCGAAATAAGGGGGGGTAAGCTTGTAGGCCGTGTTACGGCTCGTCGTTTTGATGAGGTAAGCGAAGTGGATCCGTCGGAGGTGGATTATATGGATGTGAGCCCAAAACAGCTTGTATCTGTTGCGGCTGGGTTGATTCCCTTCCTCGAACATGACGACGCAAATCGCGCCCTCATGGGATCGAATATGCAACGACAAGGGGTTCCATTGCTTAAGACGCAGGCTCCGTTTGTTGGAACTGGTATTGAGGATCGTGTGGCAAAAGATTCTCGTACGGTGGTGTTGTCGGAGTCCAATGGGAAAGTTGCCAGCGTTGACGCAAAAAGAATAGTGGTTACTGCGGACGGGGAATTGCCGAAGAAGCAGGACTACGCCAAGATAAGGCACGATCCGGATCACGGCGTGTACGTGTACGAACTTCGAAAATTTATGCGTTCAAACGCATGCACCTGTTTCACTCAGAAACCTGTGGTTAAGAAAGAAGATGCCGTCAAGGTTGGAACAATTCTTGCGGATGGTGCGGCTACCGACCATGGCGAGTTGGCCCTGGGCAAGAATGTGCTTGTAGCGTTTATGCCGTGGAACGGATACAATTTTGAGGACGCCATACTCCTCTCGGAAAAACTCATAAAGAACGATGTATTTACATCGGTACATATAGAGGAATACGAGGTTACCGCCCGAGATACCAAGCTTGGACCGGAAGAAATTACCCGCGATATCCCAAATGTGGGAGACGATGCCCTAAACAACCTCGACCGTAACGGTGTTATACGTGTTGGAGCGGAAGTCAAGGCGGGAGACATACTTGTAGGCAAGATCAC
This sequence comes from uncultured Opitutales bacterium, assembly GCA_964564825.1. GTDB lineage: Bacteria > Verrucomicrobiota > Verrucomicrobiia > Opitutales > Intestinicryptomonadaceae > Merdousia. The sequence continues at coordinate 104,450 of CAZMBN010000001.1, read as the reverse complement.
CCCGAAAAGCGAGACGGAATTGGCTCCCGAAGAGAGACTCCTGCGCGCAATATTCGGGGAAAAAGCCGCGGACGTTAAAGATTCTTCTCTTGTGGTGCCTTCCGGTGTAAAGGGAATAGTTATGGATGTCAAGGTTTCCACGGAATCGGAGCACAACGGGGAAAAGCTCAGTTCGAGCGATATAAAACGCCGTACGCGTAAAATCAACGAGGAGCATCGCTCCAAAAGCGACAGGCTTCGAGACGAACTTACGGAAGCCCTTTCCAATGTTCTCCTGGGAGAAAAAATACCTCTGGATGTCCGCAATTCGGAGACCAATGAAGTAATAATTCCCCAGAATAGGAAGATAACGAAGACCCTTTTGCGCCGTTTATCATCGGTTTCCAAACACGTCAGCATTGATCCTTCCCCTGTTCGAAACAAAGTAATGGGAATAATAGACAATTTCCAACATAAGTTCGATGAGCTGGATGCCGACAGAGACAGAAAGATAGATTCCATAGAGAGTGGCGACGGTTCCGATCAGAATGTCATAAAAAACGTAAAAGTCTACATAGCGACTAAACGTAAAATTCAGGTGGGGGACAAGATGGCGGGACGTCATGGAAACAAAGGGGTAGTTGCGAGAATTGTCCCGGAGGAGGACATGCCGTACCTACCTGACGGTACTCCCGTTGAAATATGTTTGAATCCTATGGGAGTCCCCAGCCGGATGAATGTGGGGCAAGTATTGGAGACCCATCTTGGTTGGGCTTGCAAAAAACTTGGGCTGAAGGTCGCCACACCCATATTTGACGGAATATCCGAAAAGGATATTCGACAATATTTAAAGCAGTCCGATATGCCCGAAGACGGAAAGATTAGGCTTATAGACGGTCTGACAGGCGAATATTTCGACCAACCAATAGTTGTGGGATACATCTATATGATGAAACTTAACCACTTGGTGGCAGACAAGATCCACGCCCGGGCGGTGGGACCGTACAGCCTTATAACCCAGCAACCCCTTGGAGGGAAGGCCCAGTACGGCGGACAACGTTTTGGAGAGATGGAAGTGTGGGCGCTCGAAGCTTACGGAGCCGCGTACACTCTCCAGGAGTTGTTGACGGTAAAGTCCGATGATGTACAGGGAAGGACTCGTATATACGAGTCTTTAGTAAAGGGAGACGGTTCTCTGCAGGCGGGCACACCTCAATCGTTTAACGTGTTGATGAAAGAGATTCAAGGCTTGTGCCTCAATATACGTCCCGAAGTAAAGGATATCGACTAACTCCAAATTTAAGGGTTTTGTATGGACGAAAATATCACCAATCAATCTGCGCAGACAAACAGTCAGGCTCAAGTGCGCGAAGTTTTAGGATTTGACAATGATACTGGTTTTGACTGTGTTTCCATAGGATTGGCTTCACCCGACACTATACGTTCATGGTCGCACGGCGAAGTTAAAAATCCGGAGACTATAAACTACCGCACATTTAAACCCGAGCCGGAGGGATTGTTTTGCCAGCGCATATTTGGCCCCGTTCGCGATTACGAGTGCGCTTGCGGAAAGTATAAGCGTATACGTTTTAAGGATCAGGTTTGCGATAAGTGCGGAGTAGAGGTTACGACAAGCAGGGTTCGCCGCGAACGGATGGGACACATAGAACTTGCGGTTCCGGTCGCGCACATTTGGTTTCTAAAGAGCATGCCGAGCCGAATCGGTCTGATGCTTGATCTTACCGCCAAGGCTCTTGAGAGCGTAATATACTATGAGCGGTATATCGTGACGAATCCGCGCAATACGTCTTTCACGTATATGCAGTTTCTTACGGAGGAAGAATATCAAGCCGCCATAGATGCGGGAGATGAGTTCGACGCAAAGATGGGGGCGGAAGCCATACGCGATTTACTTTCCAGTATAGACCTTGAAAAGCTCGAAAACGAACTTGTGGAGCAAATGCAGGCCACGCGTTCAAAACAGATAAAGAAAAAACTTTCCAAACGTTTGAAGCTTGTTCAAGGATTCATAAACAGCGGAACTCGTCCCGAATGGATGATATTGGAAGTCTTGCCCGTAATCCCACCGGATTTGCGGCCGTTGGTTCCGCTTGAAGGCGGGAGATTTGCTACGAGCGACCTTAATGATTTGTACCGTCGCGTAATAAACCGCAATAAACGTTTACGTCTTCTTATGCAAATGAAGACTCCCGATGTCATTATCCACAACGAAAAGCGTATGCTTCAAGAGTCTATTGACGCGTTGTTTGATAACGGTCGCCATGGTAGACCCGTGACGGGAGCGGGCAACCGTCCTTTAAAGAGTTTGTCTGATATGCTCAAGGGGAAGCAGGGTCGATTCCGGCAGAACCTTCTTGGCAAGCGTGTCGATTATTCCGGACGTTCCGTGATTGTGATAGGTCCGGATTTAAAACTTAACCAGTGCGGATTGCCAAAAAAGATGGCACTCACGCTTTTTGAACCTTTCATCATACGGCGTTTGAAGGAACTTGGTTTTGTCCATACCGTGCGGAGTGCGCGTAAGATGATTGAAAAGAAATCGCCCGAAGTCTGGGATATTCTCGAGGAAGTTACGGAAGGACACCCCGTGCTGTTAAACCGCGCTCCAACCCTTCATAGATTATCCATACAAGCTTTCGACCCCGTGCTTATAGAAGGCGACGCAATACGTTTGCACCCGCTCGTATGTGCCGCCTACAATGCCGACTTTGACGGCGACCAAATGGCTGTACACGTCCCGTTGTCGCTGGAATCGATAATGGAGGCGAAATTACTGATGTTGGCAAGCAACAACATATTTTCCCCTTCGAGTGGGAAACCTATTTTGACGCCTTCGCAAGATATAGTATTGGGAGTTTATTACCTCACTTACGAGCCGAGTCGAAAAAAAGGCAAAGGCGAACGTGTTCCATTAATGGCATCCCTCAATGAGGTGCAGACCGCCCATGCGGAGGGAATGTTGCACTGGCATGATTGGATCGACTACGTCAATCCGGATTTCGGGAAGGACACCATCTTTGGCGATAAGAACAAAAAGATAATTCGTACCACTCCTGGAAGGGTAATATTCAATACGATATGGCCCGAGAAGATGGGATTTGTCAATTTTACCGTTCCAAAAGGAAAGCTTGGGGATTTGATTCTCAACACCTTTAAAATATGCGGTAGAAGTGACAGCGCTCCCGTTCTTGACAAACTTAAGGCGTTGGGATTCCGTACCGCGACTTTGGCGGGGATATCCATCGGCATAGGCGATATGAATATACCGGAAGAAAAAAAATCCATAATCGCCGATGCCCGTGCGAAAATAAAAGCCGTCGAAAGCGAATATCACAAAGGTACAATAACCAAAGGGGAACGTTCCAACAAGGTGATAGATATATGGAATGTTGCAACCGATGGAATAGCAAAGAAGGCTTTCGAAAACTTATCGAAAGTTCCCGAAAAGACTTATGGGCACCAGCATATAAATCCTGTTTATGTGTTGATGGATTCTGGAGCGCGTGGAAACAAAGCGCAAGTCCGCCAGCTTTGCGGAGCACGCGGACTAATGGCAAAGCCGAATGGGGAAATTATAGAGCGTCCTATTCTTTCTTCGTTCCGTGAAGGACTTAGCGTTCACGAGTATTTTATTTCCACTCATGGAGCTCGTAAAGGGTTGGCGGATACCGCCCTTAAAACGGCAGACGCCGGCTACATGACGAGAAAGCTTTGCGATGTCGCCATGGATGTCATAATAACGGAGGAGGACGACGGCAACAGAAACGGAATTTGGAAAGAAGCCATATACGATGGCGATGACGAGATAGTATCTCTCTTCGATCGGATAGTCGGTCGCTGTTCCAGTGATGATATCTTCAACCCGACAAATCCCGACGAGGTTATAGTGAAAAGTGGAGACCTGATATCGGAAGAAGCCGCAAAAAAGATAGGAGCCCTGGGAATAGAGCGCGTAAAAGTTATGAGTCCGTTAACGCATTTAAAACGCAATTCCATTCCGGCAAAGGCGTACGGCATTGATCCATCAACTCAAAAACTCGTTGAACGCGGAACCGCGGTTGGTATAATTGCGGCGCAGTCCATAGGCGAACCCGGAACGCAATTGACGATGAGGACGTTCCACGTCGGTGGTGTGGCCCAGGCGGTGAAGGCCCCTGAAATTAGCGTTCACAATGACGGTGTTGTAAAATTTGTTGACCTGCGTGTGGTTCCTGTGCCCCATATAGATCCCGCCAGCGGGAAGAAAGTTACAAGCTATGTCGTCCTAAATAAGACTGGGAAAATACAGATACTGGATAATGACGGCAAAGAACTTGAAAGTTACGAAATAGTCGCAGGGGCGATGATATCCGTTGGTGACGGTGAAAAAATAAAGAAGGGAAAATTGTTGGCTCGTTGGGATCCGCACAGCATACCGATTCTTGCAGATAAGGCGGGTATTGTGGAATTCCGGGATATGATAGGCGGTATTACCTTCCGTAGCGATTTCGATGCTTCGACTGGCCGCAGCACGATAACTGTCTCCGACCATAAAGAGGATTTAAATCCGACAATAGCGCTGGTGGATCCCAAGACAAAGAAAGTAATATCTTTTCAGAGCATACCCACGGGAGCGCAGGTTGTCGTTGAAAACGGCGAAGAGATAATTCCCGGTATGATGATAGCCAAAACTCCGAGGTCGGCGGCTAAGACCCAGGATATTACGGGAGGTCTACCCCGTGTTGCCGAATTGTTCGAGGCCCGTCGTCCTAAGGATGCGGTTGAAATGGCCAGATGCGATGGTATCGTGCGATTGGGGGGAACCCGACGCAAGAAGAAAGTGTTACGCATAGAGGATCAAAATCATAATCTAATTGAAGAACATTTGATACCAGCAAACAAGCGCACAACCGTGCAGGATGGCGATTTTGTAAAAAAGGGACAAGCCCTTACTGAGGGTGGTTCTGATCCGAGCGAAATACTCGAAATTATGGGTCCCAATGCGGTACAGGAATATATTTTGCGCGAAATTCAAAAAGTATACCGTTCCCAGGGTGTGACAATTAACGATAAGCATATAGAGGTCATAGCTTCGAGAATGTTGCGCAAAGTACGCGTAACCGACCCTGGCGATTCGGATTATTTCTGGGGCGAGCAGGTGGATAGATTCGAGTTTATGGAGACAAACTCTCGCATATCTGATGCAGGCGGTAAGCCGGCTTCGGGTGAGCCGATATTGCTGGGTATAACCAAGGCCAGCCTCGAAACCGAAAGCTTCATAAGTGCTGCGAGTTTCCAAGAAACTACTCGTGTCCTCACAGAGGCCGCGACACTTGGGAAAACCGACGACCTTACCGGATTCAAAGAGAACGTTATTATGGGAAATCTCATACCGGCCGGAACCGGACTTGCAGCATATCGTCGCTTGAGAGTGAAAGCCGAAGGCGAAGAGTGCGATATCCCTGAAGATATACTACCAAAATTCGAACAAAAGGAGGATAGGTTATAGCGGTATTTCTCGATGCAATAGTTTTCGTTTTGTTTAAATCCCGAGAAGTCGGGAAAGCGCTTACTCTAAATGATACGACACGGTATACGGTTTCCCCGTGGAAAACCCATGAAGGGCGAGAGTAACATACAGAAGGGGAAGGCGAATGGCGAATTGCCGCTAATATCGGAGATATTTTTTCTTGGGAAATAGGTTAAAAATTTTCAAATAAAAACTTGCCAAAGAGACCGTGATATATACTTCATCTTCACTCTAAAAAGACATAAGATATGCCTACAATTAATCAATTAGTTCGCAAACCGCGCACTTTGGTAACATCGAAGACCAAGGCTCCCGCGCTCAGGTCGTGCCCGTTTCGTCGCGGTGTATGCGTGCAAGTGATGACTCGCACTCCCAAAAAACCTAATTCGGCCATTCGTAAAGTAGCCAAGGTTCGTCTGACATCCGGTTACGAAGTAATAGCCTACATACCAGACGAGGGACATTCTTTGCAGGAACACAGCGTTGTTTTAGTACGAGGCGGTAGGGTTAAAGATCTCCCCGGTGTTCGTTACCACATTGTCCGCGGCCCCCTCGATTGCATGGGGGTTGAAAAACGCCGTCGAAGCCGCTCAAAATACGGCGTGAAACGTCCCAAGGCGAAAAAGTAGCAATTTAACTATAGAGACAAAATATGTCACGCAGACGCAGAGCTGAAAAAAGAGAACGGGTGCCGGATTCTCGTTACAAGAGTCCATTAGTCAGCCACCTTATAAATATGGTCATGAGAAACGGCAAAAAGACCGTGGCGGAGAGGATAGTATATGGTGCAATAGAGCGTGTTTCGGAGAAACTAGAAAAGGGCGATCCTATAGATTTGTTATTGGGCGCGCTTGAAAATGTACGCCCCAAACTCGAAGTAAAGAGCCGCCGCGTAGGTGGGGCTACATATCAAGTTCCGGTGGAGGTTTCTTTCGACCGGCAGCAAACTTTGGCTTTTCGTTGGCTTATAGAGGCGGCCGCTAACCGAAAAGGTCAGTCTATGCCCGAAGCCCTTGCGGCAGAACTTATGGACGCCTACAACAACACTGGAACCGTGGTAAAAAAGCGCGAGGACGTGCATAAGATGGCGCAGTCCAATAGGGCCTTTGCTCATTTGCGTTGGTAGCCAATCCCAACAATTCTCTCAACAGGAAAATTCTGATATGGCAAATTTATCTTCCAAGAGCTCTCCCCACAGGGGTGTTCCGCTTGAGTACACTAGAAATATCGGTATATCCGCACATATAGATGCCGGTAAGACTACATGTAGTGAACGTATATTATTTTATAGTGGTGTTGTACATAAGATAGGCGAAGTGCATGAAGGTACGGCAGTAACTGACTGGATGGAGCAGGAGCGTGAACGTGGTATAACTATTACATCTTCAGCTATTTCTTGTAATTGGACGACTAAAACAGGACCTTTTAAGAACATTGTCCATCAGATAAATCTAATAGATACTCCTGGACATGTGGACTTTACAGCTGAGGTGGAACGTTCGCTTCGTGTTCTCGATGGTGCAATTGCCGTGTTTTGCGCAGTTGCCGGTGTGCAGCCCCAGTCGGAGACCGTATGGCGTCAGATGGATAAATACAGTGTTCCGAGAATTGCGTTTATAAATAAGATGGATAGAACCGGGGCTGATTTTTATGGTGCTGTAAACGATATAAAGACAAAACTCAGCGGGAATCCTCACCCTCTATTTTTACCCATAGGTGCTGAAGATAAGTTCAAAGGACTCGTCGATATTATTTCGATGAAGGCTTATGTATATGACGAAAATGATCTTCAAGGAGTAAAGTACAATACGATCGAAATTCCTGCCGAATATAGGGGGAAGGCTGAACAGTATAGGGCGGAACTTATCGAAGCTATTGCAGATTTCGACGACAACATAATGGAACGTTTTCTTGATGGTGATATGAACTTCACCGAAGATGAATTGCGTTTAGGAATCCGCAAAGCCACGATGACGCGTGAATTTGTGGGAGTTATTCCGGGTTCGGCTTTTAAAAACAAGGGAGTCCAGATGCTTCTGGACTCTGTTGTCGACTACCTTCCTTCTCCTATAGACGTTCCGCCTATTAAGGCCTACAAAGAAGATGATGAAGACGAGCCGTCGATGGAAATAGAGGCCGACGATTTTGCTCCGCCCACGGCGCTTGCGTTTAAACTATGGAGCGACCCGTTTGTGGGCAAATTAGTTTTTATACGAGTGTATAGTGGCTGTATAAAAAAAGGCATGGTTGTTTACAACCCCCGTTCGCGAAAAACCGAGCGTATATCACGCCTTTTGATAATCAAAGCGGATAAGCGCGAAGATATAGAAGAAGCATATAGTGGATCGATATGCGCTATAATAGGGGCGAAGGATATAGTTACGGGGGATACTTTGTGCGACAGGGATCATGAAGTACGTCTCGAACCGCCAACTTTTCCGGAGCCGGTCATAGCGATGAGTATAGAACCCAAAAGCAAGGCCGACCAGGAAAAGTTGTCAATAGCCCTTCAACGCCTCGCGGAAGAGGATCCTACTTTTGTGGTTTCCACAAACCAGGAGACGGGACAAACTTTGATTGCCGGAATGGGCGAGTTGCACCTTGAAATCATACGGGACCGGTTGTTTCGTGAATTTAAGGTGGATGCCGATTCGGGGAAGCCGCAAATAGCCTATAGGGAAACTATAACAAAGTCTGCCCCGGGAGTAGGCAAATTTGTCCGGCAATCGGGAGGTCGCGGTCAATACGGACACGCGGAGGTTATATTGGAACCTCTTGAAAAGGGTAAGCATTACGAATTTGTAAATGAAATTGTTGGAGGAGTTATCCCCAAAGAATATATCAAACCTACGGAAGACGGTATAAAGGAAGCCATGGTGAACGGCGTTGTTGCGGGTTATCCTGTCGTGGACGTAAAGGTGCGTTTGGTGTTCGGTTCGTTTCATGAAGTAGACTCGTCGGAGATGGCGTTCAAAATGGCGGGTATATTTGCGTTTAAAGATGCGATGAAGAACGCTGCTCCGATTCTTCTGGAGCCGATAATGAAAGTGGAAGTTACCACACCTGATGAATACCAGGGAGATGTAATGGGAGATATAAACCGTCGTCGCGGACAAATTCAGGGTATGGAGTCAAAAGGTAATGTTACGATAATAAAGGCTTTCGTCCCGCTCGAGACTATGTTCGGTTATGCGACAGACATACGTTCGCTTTCAAGTGGACGTGCTTCATATTCGATGGAGCCCAGCCATTTTGAACAGGTTCCTGCAAATGTTCTAAAACAAGTTCAAGAAGGTGCTACGCGCAAACCCGCACGCTCGTAATTATTTCAGGAAGGAAAACAACTAATGGCTACTCAAAGAATAAGGATAAGATTGAGGGGATATGATTTCCGTACCGTAGATCAGAGCGCAGCGGACATAGTCGAAACGGCAAAGCGCACAGGTGCGATGGTGTCGGGTCCCATCCCCCTTCCGACAAGAATTGAGAAATATTCGGTTAATCGTTCGGTGCACGCGGATAAAAAAAGCATGGAGCAGTTTGAGTTGCGTACTCACAAGAGACTTATCGATATAGTAAAACCTACAGCCAACACGGTCGACGAGCTCAAAAAACTCAATTTGCCGTCGGGTGTTGATATTACTATAAACGTATAGAAATTTTCGTCGTTGTGCGGTATTGTGGGGATATAGAAAATACGTTTTGGTGTTTCCGCCTTTTATTTCGGAGAGAATTCGTTTGTTTTTAGATATCTCGCGTTTGCCATTTATTGTGATACCACCTGATTGCCCTGAGCATTTATAAAATTTTTAGAAGAACGTGAAAGTTTGCGTAATATTGAAAATATAACTAAGAAATGTATTGACAAATCTTACAAGACCGACACACTCGCACATTTCCATAAATTTATACATTAATTTAAACGCTAAAGCAGGTAGCCCAAAGGAGTATTTGGCTGGATAGGAAGGCGAAGGGAAACTGGTTTCAGGCATCAAATGGCGCCGAGGAGTCAAGTCCCGCCTTATGACGGTTAAGTGTTCCGCCTGCCTCTTAGAATATGAATCAGATATTAATCGGTAAAAAACTGGGGATGACCCAGATTTTCGACGGGAACAGCAGTCTTGTGCCCGTTACTGTTGTCGAAGCGGGTCCGTGTCCCGTCGCGCAAATAAAAACAGCTCAGAACGACGGTTATGATGCGGTGCAAATTGCTTTTGGTGCCCAAAAGGAACGGCGCATAAACAAGTCTTTGCTTGGACATCTAAGGAAAGCGGGAATTTCTCCGATGAGCAAATTTGCGGAATTTCGCACCGACGATATTGCCAATTATAAGGTGGGTGACGTACTTACGGTTTCAAAATTTGCCGAAGGGCAGTTGGTCGATGTTATAGGGACTACGAAGGGTCACGGTTTCCAGGGTGTTATGAAGCGCTACAATTTCTCTGGACAACCCGAAACTCACGGTCACATGATGCACCGCCGTCCAGGTTCTGTTGGTTGCCGTCAGACACCCGGACATGTCTACAAAGGTCGAAAAATGCCTGGTCACATGGGACGGGTTCGTTGCACTACGCAAAACCACATGATTGTCAGAATCATGAAAGATAAAAATATTCTTTTAATAAAAGGAAGTCTCCCGGGTTCAAAAGGAGATATTGTCATAGTTCGACCCTCAAAAAAACTGAATAAGGAACTGCGCAAATGAAACTTAAAGTTTACAACAAAGACGGCTCGTTTCTTACGGAACAGGAATTTGAGGATATCCCTCGCTTTGAGAGCGACAGGGGACTTTTTGCCTTGAAAGAGACGGTGGTTGCCTATCAAGCTAATGCCCGCCAGGGAAATGCTTCGACTCTTGACTATGGGGATGTAGGTGGAACATGCCGCAAGCCCTTCAAGCAAAAAGGTGGTGGTCGTGCGCGTCAAGGAACAATGAAGAGTCCTCTACATCGTGGCGGTGCCGTCGTGTTTGGAGCCAAGCCTCGTGACTGGTCGAAGAAGATCAACCGAAAGGTTAGGTTGTTGGCTATGGCAAGGGCGCTTTTTGATAAGTGTGTAGAGAATGGACTCAGTGTGATTGAGAAATTCGAATCTCCGGATAAAAAAACCAAAACGGTAAATTCGGTGCTCTCGAAGATAAAACCGGCCGGAAAGATTTTGCTTGTTGACGATGCGTTTGATTGCGCTTTTGCATTGGCCAGTCGTAACATAAGGAGGGTGGATTTTTGCGAGAGCGCCACGTTGACGGCTCTCGATCTTGTCAAGTTCGATAGTGTGATAGTTTCCCGCAATGGACTGGATACCGTTCTGGCGAGAATTAATAACAACGAAAGGTAGTCTCCATGGTTCAGTCCGATAAAATATTAAAAGGGTTTCGTGTTACCGAAAAAGCCGCGAAATTGCAGGCTTCTAATCAATATACTTTTGCTGTTGCCGAGGACGCTAATGGCGTAGCTATTTCGCAGGCTGTTGAGGAAACTTTTAACGTAAAGGTGGAGCGCGTGAACGTAATAAACGTAAAAGGTAAGCGCAAAGTTTCTCGCATCCGCAAGGTATCTGTGGGAATCAAGGGGAAGATAAAAAAAGCGATAGTAACCCTAAAAAAAGGCGACTCGATACAAGTCGCTTAAATAGAGGTAGGAGATAAAAGAGTATGGCTATATTAAAAAGGAGACCTTTGACTCCCGCGCAGAGATTCCTGGAGTTGTCGCGCAATGAAGTTGACGACAAGCGCCCTGAACGCTCTCTCACCCGTAACAGGCATCGTGCGAAAGGTCGTAATTGCTACGGTAGAATAACCTCCAGACGACGTGGTGGGGGACATAAAAGACTCTATAGGACGATAGATTTCAAACGCGACATAATTGATGTCCCCGCGACGGTGGTTGCCATAGAATACGATCCAAACCGTACTGCTTTTTTGGCTCTTGTGGAGTACCAGACGGGACAAAAGCGTTATATTATAGCGCCTGATGGGCTTAAGAAGGGGGACACCATTATTACGACCCTGAAACACCAAAGCGAGTTTTCGGTGGGGATGTGCCTACCCCTTAGGTTGATTCCCCCAGCGATGAAAATCCATTCGATTGAAATGCTGCCCGGTCGCGGAGCTCAGGTTGCGCGTGGTGCGGGAGCGGGTGCTCAGCTTGTGGCGGTGGAGGGTAATGTTGCCACAGTTAAAATGCCGAGTGGAGAACTTCGACTCTTCAATGCGGAATGTAAAGCTGTAATCGGTACCGTTGGAAATCTTGAACAACGCAACCAGAGTCTTGGGAAAGCCGGGAGAAGCCGTTGGCTCGGTAAAAGGCCAAGAGTTCGTGGCGTTGCGATGAATCCAGTGGATCACCCGATGGGAGGCGGTGAGGGAAAGACTTCAGGAGGCGGACATCCTGTATCGCCGTGGGGTCAGCTTGCCAAAAGCTATCCGACTCGATCGAAAAGTAAACCATCCAACTCGATGATACTCCTGCGCCGCAACGGCAAAAAAGTTGGGAAATAAACAATCTAAGGAAAATATACAATGGCACGTTCAATCAAAAAAGGTCCTTTTGTTGATCCGAGTCTTCAAGATAAAATCGACGAAGCCCAAAAGACGAGCTCGCGCAAACCTATTCAAACTTGGTCTCGGCGTTCTACTATAACACCCGATTTTGTCGGTTTGAATTTCAACGTCCACAACGGGAAAAAATTTGTTCCCGTATATGTTACTGAGAATATGGTGGGACACAAACTTGGGGAGTTCTCACCCACCAGGTTTTTCAAGGCTCACCAACCCCATACAAAGAAGGCGGCTGTATAGCGATGCATACCTTCGGTAAAGTGCTTGTTGTCGTGATATCGGTGTTGTGCGTTACGAGTGTCGTGGCCGGTGCCGATAGATTTTTAGATGTGATACCACTCCGCCTCCATGTAGCAAACACTCCGAAGATCGTCGGGATACGCGAAACTCGAGATGTCCTTTTTGCGATAATCGATGCTGGTCTAAATTCTAAATTTCGTTCGGGCGTGCAATGCACCACGGAAAAGGAAAACGATCGTCTTGTGGTGGTCGATGCTTCCCTTGATAAATGCGTCGCGTTGGTACTTAATGGGACCCGTCCAAAATATGGAGATCGGGTTCACATAATACCGGCAAATTAAATACAGGAACATAAATAAATGGAAATAAAAGCACTAACAAAATTTGCGCGCATGTCGGATAAAAAAGTGCGCGAAGTGACCCGAAAGATACAAGGACTCAATGCATCGAAAGCGATGGAGATTCTGAAGCTTGTACCTCGCAAGAGTGCCGGACTGGTGGCAAAGACGCTTGCCAGTGCAATTGCAAACGCCGAGAACAACAACGGTCTTTCGTCTGCCAACCTAACGATAAAAAGTGCGATAGTCAATCAGGGGGTCGCATTCAGACGTTTTCGTCCTGCGGCGCGTGGAAGCGCCCATCCTATCAGGAAAAGGACGAGTCACATATCGATAGTTCTTAGCGATGAGAAGTAACAATTAAAAACAGGTAGTATGGGTCAAAAAGTAAATCCTAAAGGCTTTCGTTTGGCTGTTCGGCGCGACTGGGAGTCGCGTTGGTTCGCTAATAAGAGAGACTACGCAACGTCGGTAAATGAGGACTACCGCATACGCGAATTCCTTCGCAAGAAATTGGAGGGCAAGGGAGCGCTGGTTTCGCGCGTATTTATAGAGCGTGCCGGTCAGCGTATTCGCATAAAAATATATACGGCGCGTCCGGGCGTACTTATAGGTCCGAAGGGAACATTTCTCGAAACAATCAAGCAGGATTTGGCAAAATTCCTGGGAAAGGATGTGCTTGTAGACATACAGGAGATAAAGAAGAAGGACCTGGTTGCGTACCTCGTTGCAGAAAGCGTTGCTTTGCAATTGGAGCGTCGTATATCTTTCCGACGTGCGATAAAGAAGGCCATAGCCGATTGTACTGCCGATGGTATAAAGATACAAGTATCTGGTCGTCTCGGTGGAGCTGAAATAGCAAGGACCGAATGGCAAAGAAGGGGTCGTATACCGCTCCACACGCTACGTGAGAATATAGATTACGGTTTTGCCGAGGCGCATACGGTTTACGGTAAAATAGGCGTAAAATGTTGGTTGTGTCTGAAACCCGAGGACAATATTTAATATTGGGAGACATTTACAATGGCAAATATACTTCCAGCAAAGACTAAGTACCGTAAAGTGCACAAAGGACGCAATCGCGGTATGTCCAAAGGAGGCGACGCAATTGCTTTCGGCGATTACGCAATTCAGTCGTTGGAGCGCGGCAAATGCACAAGTGCCCAACTTGAAGCCGCCCGCGTTGCAATTAATAGGTATTTCAAGCGCCGTGGTAAAGTTTGGATGCGTGTATTCCCCCAAAAAAGTGTAACAAAGAAACCAGCCGAGACCCGCATGGGAAAAGGAAAGGGGGGGGTAGAGTACTGGTGTACCATAATAAAACCCGGTACGATACTGTTTGAAGCCAGCGGCGTTCCGGCGAGTATGGCTCGTGAGGCCATGAGACTTGCGGACGGGAAGGTTCCGTTCAGATGCAGATTTGTAGTGCGCGAGGGGGTTGAAATCTTGTAAAGGAAAATTTTGTATGGAAGCAAAAGAAATTAGAGAACTTTCTTTCGAAGAGATGGATAAAAAACTCCGTGATAGTCGCGCAGAACTTTTAAACCTTAATATACGTAAAGGAACCGGTCAGGTTGAAAATGTTGGTCGCATAAGGGCGTTACGTCGCGATATTGCCCGTCTCGAAACAATCAAGTTGCAAAAGAAAAGGCATGGTAATGGCTGAGAATACAAGAAAGTCGCGCAGGAGTCTTGTTGGTATGGTGACGTCGCGCTCTGGAGATAAGAGTGTGAAGCTTACCTATTTTTACAAGGTGCCGCATCCTCTTTACGGCAAGGAGATTCGTCGTAAAACGGTTATATACGTCCATGACGAGAAAAACGAATGCGCCCTCGGGGATAAGGTTGAAGTTATGGAAACACGCCCAATTAGTAAACTGAAAAGGTTTCGTGTTGTCCGCATAATAGAAAAAGCCCCTTTGGCGGCGGAATAAGGAGTTTGTCAACATGATTCAGATGCAAACAAAACTCTTGGTGGCCGATAATACGGGAGCAAAAGAAGTGACCATGATACGTCGTCTCGGACAACGTAGCAGAACGGCCGCTATCGGCGATGTGATAGTCGTCGCCGTAAAATCGTCGATTCCCGATGCCACGGTAAAAAAAGGAACTGTTGCCAGGGCGGTAATCGTGCGGACCAAATCGCCGATCCGTCGTTCTGATGGTTCGTATCTTCGTTTTGACTCTAACGCGGTTGTCATACTTGATGCTACAGGCAACCCTAGGGGAACGCGCATATTTGGTCCAGTAGCTCGCGAGTTGCGCACAAGATATATGAAGATAGTGTCGCTAGCACCGGAGGTATTATAAAATGAAGCAGTCCGTAAAAAAAGGTGAGGAAGTCGTGGTAATTTCCGGTTCGTCTAAAGGATCACGCGGCAAGGTATTGGCTGTTTTCCCACTTCAGAATCTCGTTATTGTTGAGGGGGTAAATATCCGCAAATATCGCGAACGTAAGAGTCAAAAGAATCCCGAAGGCGGGATTGCAGAGCGCGAGGCTCCCATACATATTTCGAATATAATGCTATCTAAGCGTTTGAAAGCCAAAAAGACTGTAGGAAAATGTGAGAGGTAGCCGAAAAACATGAAAACGATCACACCAGTACTGAAGAAAATATATTTGGAGAGGATTGTTCCGGAATTGAAGATATTTCTAAAAAAAGACAATCCCCACGTATTGCCGAACCTTGAAAAAATAGTGATAAGCTCCGGCATACGTAGCGAGTCCGACAAAAGTTGGGCGGGAGAGGTTGCTAAGGAAATAGCAAAAATATCTGGACAGCACCCAGTAATAACTAAGGCTCGCAAAAGCATAGCCAACTTTAAACTTAGGGAGGGACAACCCAATGGAGTGAAAGTAACTCTTCGCGGTGCGATTATGTGGGATTTTCTCTATAAATTTATAAATGTCGTTCTCCCGTGTATACGCGATTTCCGCGGGGTTGGAACAAAGTTTGATGGTGCCGGCAACTATAACATAGGTATAACCGATCACACTATATTTCCCGAAATTACCGTAGATCCGGGGCGTAAAAACATCGGTATGGATATTACGATAGTGACGACCGCAAAGGACGACGCTGTCGGTAGGGAACTGCTTAGACTTCTTGGAATGCCCTTCCGAAAACCATCAGGCATAAAGGTGGCAGAAAATAAAGTTAAATAAAATTGATTCATTATGGCAAAGAAATCATCCATAGCCCGCAATAAAAAGCGTCAGAAGCTGGTTGAAAAGTACGCTGCGAAGAAAACTGAGCTCAAAAAGATTCTGGCAAATCCCAATACTTCTGACGAAGATTTTTTTATGGCTCAGCGTAAGCTCAACAAGATTCCCCGTAACGCCTCCATGGTCCGCGTTCGAAACAGATGTGCCGTAACCGGTCGGGCTCGCGCATACATTCGCAGGTTTGGAGTTTCACGTATAACTTTTCGGGAACTTGCTCTCGACGGAAAGCTCCCGGGAGTAATAAAATCGTCGTGGTAATGGAGGTGTATTGAAATGGCTACTCACGACAGTATGGGCGACTTTTTGACGATAATACGCAATGCGAGTGCGGCCGGAAAAAACTCCTGTTCCGCCCAGTGGTCGAAAATTCGCGAGGGTATAGCTGCGATTCTCAAGGAAGAAGGATATATATCGTCCTACGAAGTCGGCGGTGAAAAGTCCGGAAAGAAAATAAAATTGACGATGAAATATGTTAATGGAGTGCCGTCGTTAACAGGAATAGTGCGTGTGAGTACTCCCGGTTGTCGTAGATATTACGAGTATCGCAAAATTCCCCGCGTAATAAACGGCTTGGGTATATCCATATTGACTACATCGAAAGGTATATTGAAAGATTCTCAATGCCGTTCACAGAAAATCGGCGGCGAGATACTGTGCAAGGTTTGGTAAGGATGCAATATGAGCAGAATCGGTAAACTTCCAGTAAGAATCCCGTCGGGAGTGAAGGTGTCGATTGACGGTTTGTCGGTCATCGTGGAAGGTCCCAGGGGAAAATTAAGCCAGACCTTTAAGGGTGAAGTCGACATCACTTTGAAGGGGGACGAGATTAGATTGTCTCCCACGTCTAATTCTCGCCAGGCTGATGCAATGTATGGGACGGCTCGCAGCATAATAGCCAATATGGTTAAGGGCGTTGTCGACGGATATTCAAAAGTTATCGAGATAAAGGGTGTTGGTTTTAGGGCCGAACTGAAGGGTAGG
Organism: uncultured Opitutales bacterium; assembly: GCA_964564825.1. Lineage (GTDB taxonomy): Bacteria > Verrucomicrobiota > Verrucomicrobiia > Opitutales > Intestinicryptomonadaceae > Merdousia. The sequence continues at coordinate 87,597 of CAZMBN010000001.1, read as the reverse complement.
ATTTTGACGTTATCCCTCGGCTACGCGCACTCTTGCGTGTATAAATTACCCGATGGAATAGACGTCGTTATAGGTGAAACTCCCGATAAAAACCCGCTTGTAACGATTTCCGGTGCAAGCAAGCACGTGGTTGGTCAAGTTGCTTCGGACATTAAGCATTTCTATCCGGTGGAGCCTTATAAAGGCAAGGGAGTAAGGATACATGGGGAATTTGTGCGACATAAAGAGGGCAAAAAGACCGCCTAAGGTATTTTGAAAGGGTTTAATATGAAATTTTCAAAGAAAAATGAACTTGCGCGGAAACGCCATTGGCGCGTGCGTGGCAGGGTATTGGGAACTCCAGAACGTCCGCGTTTATCCGTACATTTTTCAAATAAGCACGTATATGCGCAGTGTATAGACGACACTCGTGGTGTGACTCTTGCGGCTCTCAGCACAACTTCCAAGGAGTTAAAAGGAGAAAAAATCCTCCCTAACGTCAGTGGAGCCGGCGTGGCTGGGAAAAATTTTGGAACAAAACTAAAGTCTGTGGGGATAGAGACCGTTGTGTTTGACCGCGGCTCTCGTCGTTATCATGGTTGCGTGAAAAGTTTTGCAGACGCGGTTCGCGCGACGGGCATCAACTTCTAAAATATCCTTTAAGATGAGCAAAGAATTTAGAAATAAAAAAGATTCTCCCGAAAAACAGGACGATTCCGATTTCTTGGAAAAGGTGGTGCATGTCAATCGTTGTGCCAAAGTTGTAAAAGGAGGACGACGTTTTACTTTTTCCGCGTTGGTTGTTGTGGGGGACGGTAACGGCCAGGTTGGTCTTGGTTACGGAAAATCCAAAGAGGTTCCGGACGCGATAAAGAAGGCTTCAGACAGAGCCCGTAAAGTGATGAGAAGTATACGTCTGAAGGATAACACAATACCGCACGACGTCAAAGGTGAATTTGACGGAGGTGTAGTTATCCTCCGTCCTGCCACACGCGGAACCGGTGTTATTGCTGGCGGCGGCGTGCGTGCGGTTCTGGAGGCCGCCGGAGTAAAGGATGTTTTAAGCAAATCGCTCGGCTCTAATAACGATATGGCTATGGTTAACGCTACCCTCAATGCGCTGTATCAACTTCGCACAGCTGATGATGTGAACAATCTTAGAAATAGGTAGAAATATAATATGAAATTGTATAATCTTTCACATCCTACCGGGGCAAAACACCCGAGCAAACGCCGTGGCTGTGGCGTAGGAAGCGGACATGGGAAGACCTCTGGTCGCGGACACAAAGGTATGAAGTCGCGTAGTGGAGGAGGGGTTCGACCCGGATTCGAAGGTGGACAGATGCCGTTGTACCGTAAACTTCCAATGCGAGGATTCAACAATAGTAATTTTGCCAATAAATATGCCGTTGTTAACGTCTCTTCCCTGGAGGAGTTGGGACTTGCCGAAGTCTCTCGGGACGATCTTCTTGTGGCGGGATTGGTTCGGGCATCGTCTTCTTTGCCTTTAAAAATCCTCGGTGGAGGGAGTCTTACAAAGAAGATAACGGTAAAAGCCGATAAATTTTCGACGACCGCCGTTAAAAAAATAGAAGCGGCGGGGGGAAAAGTTATTTTAACGTCCCCTACCAAGGTCGAGTAAAGAATAGATGTTTAGCGTCTTTACAAATTGCTTTAAGATACCGGAGTTGCGCCAGAGAATTTTCCTTACGCTGGGGTTAATTTTTATCGCGCGGGTTGGTGCGGGTATACCTCTTCCTGGACTCGATCCCACTCCCCTGCAAAATTACTACGCTTCTGCATCGTCGGATGCCGGAGGATTGGCGGGATTATACAACATGTTTACCGGGGGCGCCATGATGAACGGAGCGGTTTTTGCACTTGGCATAATGCCTTATATTAGCGCCTCCATCATTCTACAACTTATGGGGGCTGTGATGCCGTCTCTGGCCAGACTTGCCCAAGAGGGGGATTCGGGGCGTCAGAAGATAGCCCAATACACACGCTACCTTACCATAGTTATTTCGGTTATACAGGGCATAATGATAACTTATGCCCTCATATACAGTCCCGAGAGTTTTTTTACGGACTTTGATAAGGCCCGTTTTGGTTCGATAATTGTGGCTTCGAATATACCACTCTTCTTTATAGTTAGCGTGATTCTGATGACTACGGGGTGCATGGTGTTGACTTGGCTTGGCGAACAAATTACGCAGAGGGGAGTCGGTAACGGAGTATCCATAATTATCACGACCGGCATCATTGATACTCTTCCTGGTGCGTGTTCCCAAGCCTATGAATTAATATTCAACAGACCTGTGGGTGCCGACAGTGCCGCTTTGGGTGTTCCTCAAGCCGTGATAATGCTCGTGCTTTTATGCGTGGTTACCGCCGCAATAATTATGACTTTGCAGGCTGTCCGAAAAGTACCCGTCCAATATGCAAAACGCGTTGTGGGTCGTAAGATAATGGGGGGGCAGAGTTCTTATTTGCCGTTGAAGGTGAATTTTGCCGGTGTTATGCCAATCATATTCGCAAGCGCGCTCCTCATATTTCCTCAACAAATATTCGGACAATTTAACATTTCGATGTATAGCATAATCTACGGGGCTCTCGTTTTCGCATTCAGTTATTTTTGGGTGTCGATAATGTTTAAACCACTTCAAATATCCGACGAACTGAAGAGAAATAGCGGATATATACCGGGAGTTCGTCCTGGAGAGCCTACGGCGAAATTCCTCGATTACATCATGACACGCTTAACTTTTGCCGGCGCAATATTTCTGGTCATAATAGCGGTTCTCCCGAGTATTCTGATGCAGTCTTGGGGAATTCCGTCAAAAATAGCCTACTTTTTTGGAGGTACCAGCGCCCTCATAGCTGTCGGAGTGTCGTTGGATACAATGCGACAAGTTGAAACGTATTTGCTTCAGCGCCATTACGACGGGTTTCTTCAAAAGGGTCGTATTCGCGGTCGCAGTGTTGGGAAAACCCGCCAGATGCTGGACACCGGCGAGATCAAAAATTTATGGGCTCTATGGACTCCTTTGCTGATAATATTTTTTGTCGGCTTAGCCGCGTGGGCCGTGCGCAATTGGGCGTAATACCGAAAGGTATTCCATCCAGATTGCGAATTGTTCTTTGAATGAGAAATCAAAAACTTAGAATGTTTCATGATACCTATAAAATCCGATAGAGACCTGCATATAATGAGGCGGGCATGTGGGATTGCTGCGACCGTGCTCGACAAACTTTGTCGAGTCGTGCAGGATGGTTTATCCACCTGGGATATTGACCAGATGGCCAAACAATTTATGGCGGAATACTCGTGTAGGAGTGCTTCCTACCATTACAAATGGGGCAGACTTAGGTATCCTGGATACATATGCATATCGGTGAACGATCAAGTTATTCACGGAATAGGCAGAAAAGATAGAATTTTGAAGTCGGGAGATATCGTGAGTATGGACGTGAGCGTAATTTACCGTGGTTTCGTTGGAGACAATACGCGAACCGTAATGATAGGTGATGTGGAAGCTGACGTAAGAAAACTTGTGGATGTCTCGGACGGAGCTCTCCGTGAGGGGATATCTCACGCCTTGCCAGGAAATCGTGTTGGCGACATATCCGCTTCGATAGAAGCTTACGTACGACCCCACGGTTACGGGATAGTGGAAGAATTTACCGGACACGGTGTAGGTCGGAATATGCACGAGGAACCCCAAATCCCCAATTGTGGGAGATGCGGAACGGGACCTTTGCTTAGACCCGGAATGACGTTGGCAATCGAACCTATGATAACGATGGGGTTGGGAAGTGTTTATGTTGGGAACGACGGTTGGACCGTGTACACCACAGACCATAAACTGAGTTGCCACGTAGAGCATACAGTCCTTGTAACTGATTCGGAACCTGAAATCCTAACGCTCCCCATGGAATATTGAAACTGTGGAAAGATGCGAATCGGATTTTCGAGTGGAGTTTTGGTTTTTGTCGAAAAAAAACTTTTCAAAGCAAAAAAAAAAGTCAGAATGAGAAACCCTTTTTAACGAAAAATATCATATGCCAAGAATATTCGGAGTTGACATCCCAAACAATAAACGTGTGGAGTTTGCGCTTCAGTACATCTATGGTATCGGACCGACGCGTGCAAAGATGATTTGCGCTGAATGTCAGATACCCGAATCTATGCGGGCCAACGAACTCAACGAGGAACTTATAAACAAGATAATGAACAGTGTCTCGAAACACCAGTTCAGACTTGAAGGTGATCTCCGCAGGGAAATTATGGGCAATATGAAGCGATTGGCTGCGATCAAGTCGTACAGGGGACTTCGCCATGCCAAGGGGTTGCCGGTTCGCGGCCAGCGCACCAGTACGAACGCTCGTACTCGTAAGGGAGCTCGCAAGACGGTAGGCGTGGTTTCAAAAGGCTGATGGGAGTTTTTAAATGAACGAAGAACAGAAAAAGCAGGAGGCGATATTGGACGAAAATGTTGCGGGAGATGCGAAGGGTGGAGATATAAATCAATCTTCTCAGCCTTCGGCAAACGATCTCCTCTCGACGGACGTTGGCGAGGTGAAGATACGCAAAGCCAAAGGAAGCAAGAATGTCTACTCTGGAGTGTGCCACATCAATGCCACCTTCAACAACACGAAGGTTTCCTTCTCCGATTACCACGGCAATATCATAAGTTGGTCGAGTGCCGGGAAAATGAATTTTCGCGGTTCGCGTAAAAGCACGGCGTACGCGGCGCAAGTAGTTACCCAGGACGCAGGCAGAATCGCTATGAGCCACGGTATGAAGGAGATTTCCGTAAATGTCAAGGGGTTGGGCATGGGGCGTGATTCCGCAATTCGATCGCTTCAGGCGCTCGGTTTCATAGTTACGGCCATTATAGACGTTACTCCCGTTCCCCACAACGGGTGTCGTTCGCCGAAACGCCGCCGCGTATAATTTCAATATAGGAGAATTTAAAAATGTCTCGTTATACAGGACCAACAAGAAGAATAAATCGTCGCTTCGGGATGCTTCTTTTCCCCGAAAGTAAGGATATAAAAGATAAAAAGAATTATATTCCCGGACAGCATGGTCCGCGTATGCGCCGTCGTGTTACTGACTACTCTCAGGGACTTAATGAGAAGCAAAAACTTCGCTTCATGTACGGTCTGACGGAAAAGCAGTTCCGCTTGACTTTCGAACGCGCGAAAAACCAGCGTGGCGTCACCGGCGAAATTTTCATGAGATTGCTTGAGTGTCGCCTTGATAATATCGTATATCTACTGGGGTTTGCCCGCACCCGTAAGGCTGCCCGCCAGTTCGTCACTCACGGTCATGTTCAGGTCAACGGTCGGAAGGTGGATATTCCGAGTTTTGAGTGTAAAACTGGCGATATAGTCGAGGTTCGCGGAAAGACTTCTTCGCGCCAGCTTGCACAGAGGGCTTTGGATGAATCTCAACTTCGCTTGGCTCCCGCGTGGCTTGAACGTGTAGACAGCGCATTTAGGGGGGTTGTAAACCGACTTCCAGTACGTGACGAGATGGATAATACAATTAACGAGCAATTGATTGTTGAATTCTATTCGAGATAATTTAACCCAAAAAAACGGAGAACAGTTATGGCAAAACGCCTCGGAAAATTTGAGCTCCCCAAGCGCCTGGTAAAGGATGAGGGGAGCGCGTCTGATACTTATGCAAAATATGTTGCCGAACCTTTTGAAACGGGGTTTGGACACACTATAGGGAATTCGCTTCGCCGCGTTCTTCTGAGTTCGATAGAAGGTGTAGCTATCAGTTCCATCCGTATAGAAGGTGTAGATCATGAATTTCAAAGCGTTGATGGCGTGGTTGAAGATGTTACTGACATCGTGCTTAACTTGAAAAAAATTAAATTGACCAGTGCGGGGCGCGAAAACAAACGTCTTATGATAGATGTCGAAAAATCTGGAGCCATTACCGCCGCCGACATTCAACCCGATGCCGACATAAAGGTGGTAAATCCGGAGCAGGTAATCTGTACTCTTGACAGAAAACGTAGATTTGTGGCCGAAGTCGAGATTTCCTGCGGCAGGGGATGGAGACCGGCGGACGAGAATAAACACGAGGGGCAATCCATAGGAGTAATACCCGTGGATTCTCTTTTTAGTCCAATAGAACTTGTGAAATATTCCGTAGACGCCACCCGGGTTGGTCAAATAACCGATTTCGATAAGCTTACCCTCGAGATTTGGACCGATGGAAGGATCACGCCCGATGAAGCCCTTAAGGAGGCGGCTGTGATTCTCAAGCACCACATAGACGTTTTTGACAGCGTAAATGAACAACAAGTAGAATTCGAAACTGTTGGTAATGAAGTAAGTGAAGAACAGAATAGACTTCGCAAACTTTTAAACATGAGCGTCAATGAGATAGAATTGTCGGTTCGTGCGGCAAACTGTCTTAATAATGCCAATATAACCACAGTTGGCGAACTTGCTATGAAGTCGGAGCAGGAAATGCTGAAGTATCGCAATTTTGGGAAAAAATCTCTGAATGAGATAAAGGGTAAACTGGAACAACTTGGTTTGTCTCTCGGCATGAAAATAGACGAGCGCCTCATCGATTCGACCTCGATATAATGCTTTATATTTAGAAATTACAAAAAAATGCGTCACCTTAAACATAGACATCAGCTTGGGGCAAAGAAAGAGCATCGCGCGGCCATTATGGCGTCTCTCTCCGCATCGCTTTTCCGCCACGACAGAATAAAGACAACGCTTGGTTACGCCAGAGCCTTGCGCCCGTTTGCCGAAAAAATAATAACCGTGGCAAAAAAATCTGCCTCGACCGACGATCCTGCAAAAAAATTACACTACCGTCGCTTGGCTTTGGCAAAAGTGCGCGATGAAAGCGCGGTCCACTTTTTGTTTGCGGACAAGGTCTCAAAGTTTACCGGAAGAAATGGCGGGTATACGCGTATATATAAACTTGTAAAGCGTATTAACGATGCTGCCGACATGGCAATAATAGAACTCGTTGAAGCCGATGACGAGGGTTACAAGAAATCGAAAACATCCGCTAAAAAAGGGGGCAGGAAAATCTCCAATAACGGGGTCGAAAAAAATTTGGCGCCGACTAGCGGTTCTAATAGCGGCGGATCTAATTCGGACGATGTGTCAGGAACCAAGCCGGAATCCAATGCCGAAACCCGTGTGGTGGAAGAAAAGAAATAGTTTTCCTTTGCTTTCGTTGCGAACGCGTCCGTGTGAGAAAACGGACGCGTTTGTGCTTTTTGACATTATTTCATTATGACAATATCTGTACTCTTTGCGGCAGTTATTTCAATAGCGATGCTTGTTTTTTTTGCGTCGAGTGCCGCGGCGTCGTTGCGACGAAGGAAATTTTATGAACTTTTGACGCGAACTGAGACATTTCACTGCCTGAAATGCGATTCTGTTTATACAGCCGTAGCGGGATTGGATTTTCAACCGTGTCCGAAATGCGGATATAAAAATTCCAAGCTGAAATTTTAATATGAAAAATTTCCCTAAAAACGTAATCTTTATATTATGAACCAGAAAATAGCGGTACTCGATTTCGGATCACAATACACCCAAGTCATAGCGCGTCGCATTCGTGAGTGTAATGTTTATTCTGAAATTATGCCATACGATACCAAGGCGGCAGTGTTGGAAAAACAGCGTGTGAGCGGCATAATACTTTCTGGGGGACCTTCAAGTGTACTTAGCAGGAAATCGCCCAAGCCTGACCCGAAAATATTTGATATTGGTGTTCCAGTTATGGGGATATGTTATGGTTTGCAACTTATGGGCGGAATGCTTGGAGGGCGTGTAGTCTCAAGCATGCACCGTGAATACGGTTTTGGGAAACTAACTTTTAAGGAAGGATCCGACTTGCTCAAAGGTATAGAGTCTCCCATTCAGGTATGGAATTCCCATGGGGACAAGATTGAAAAGTTACCTCCTAGCTTTAAAATTATCGGGGTCACGGAAAATTCCGGTTGCGCACTTATAGAGGATGATTCCCGGAAATTTTACGGAATGCAGTTCCATCCCGAAGTTGCGCATACTCCGAAGGGAATAAAAATAATAAAAAATTTCCTTTATGGTATCTGCGGTTGCACGGGAGACTGGACGATGTCCGACTATATCGCGCGATCTGTTGATAACATAAGAAAAACCGTTGGAGACAAAAAGGTTATCTTGGGATTAAGCGGTGGCGTCGATTCTTCTGTAGCGGCGGCTCTAATACATAAATCGATAGGGGATCAGTTGACTTGCGTGTTTGTTGATAATGGTCTCTTACGCAAAAACGAACGGGTAGAAGTGGAGAATCTTTTTAAAAATAATTTTAAGATTCGCATGAAAACCGTTCGTGCCGAGAAACTGTTCTTAAGAAAACTTGCCGGAGTTTCGGATCCGGAGCGAAAGCGAAAAATTATAGGGAACACTTTCGTGGAGGTATTTGATGGAGCCGTTAAATCTATAGACAAAGTCGATTTCCTCGCGCAAGGAACACTTTATCCGGATGTCATAGAAAGCGTCCCAATTGCGGGGAATCCCGCTTCGTTGATAAAGAGCCACCACAATGTAGGCGGATTACCGAAACATATGAAACTTAAACTTCTCGAACCTTTGCGCGAATTGTTTAAAGATGAGGTGCGCGTATTGGGAAAGAAACTCGGGCTCTCAAAGGAGATACTCTGGCGCCATCCTTTCCCGGGACCCGGTCTTGGAGTTCGCGTTGTTGGAGATATCACAAAAAAGCGCCTCGACATACTCCGGGAAGCCGATGCGATATTGACGGAGGAAATGCATGCTTCCGGTTTATATTACAAATTATGGCAGGCTTTTGCGGTCTTTCTTCCGGTTAAGACCGTGGGGGTAATGGGGGATGGTCGTACCTACGATAATGTTATCGCCTTGCGCGTAGTGGAGAGCCAGGATGCTATGACCGCTGACTGGGCTTACATCCCGCGTGACGTTCTTGGCCGGGTATCAAATAGGATAATTAACGAGGTAAAAGGAGTAAATAGGGTGGTTCTCGACATTTCTTCAAAACCGCCTGCGACGATAGAATGGGAATAATCAATACAACATTTTTGCATATACCATGAAATTGCTTTATTTGGTACGTTTACCTATTTTTGTATTTTTACTCTGTTTTTCGACGGAAAGTTTTGCAAGTTCCCCCGATAACGCAACTACGCCCGGGGGTGCAATATTCCCAGGATTCGAGTGTGGCATGGGGATTGGAGGATGGCTTACAAATTATAAAAGGGTGCAGTTGGTAAATGAGAAACACAAATTTCTGATATCTACGGGGGATTTGGAGCATTTTGACACTTTTATAACCGAAAAAGATCTTGCCAATATAGCTTCGATGGGATTCGACCACGTCAGACTTGGTTTTGACCAAGTTGTGTTGGAGGAAAAACCTTACGAATATAGGGAGTCGGCAATGACCCTCATTGAGAACTTTCTGAAATGGGCAAAAGCTTATAATTTAAACGTAGTTCTAAACCTACATAAGGCAATGGGCAACTACTGCGACATGCCGCAGGAAATATCCTTATTTGACGATGCCGAATTGCAACGGCGTTTTATTTCTTTATGGATGGAACTCGAACGTCGTTTTGCAGACTATCCTAATGTCGCTTTTGAACTCCTCAATGAGGTCCGGAATATTGATCCGCAAAAATGGAACAAACTGGCCGATTCGACAATATCGGCATTAAGAAAAAAGAATTCATCGCGGAAGATTATAGTTGGTCCGGTTGCGTGGAGTTCCGCCAACCGTTTGAAGGATCTGAAAGTTTGGAACGATCCAAACGTAATATATACCTTCCATTTTTACGAACCTCTCGTCTTCACACACCAGCGTGGAATATTGTTCCCGTCTTTCTTGGCGTATAACAGGATAATGAATTATCCGTCCGATGTGAAGCCGTATGCGGAATATTTTGAATTCATTGGGCAAAGAAATCCCTTTGCTGGACTGGAAAAAATAGATAAAGATATTTTGAAGCGGTTATTACTCCCAGCTTTGGAATTTTTAAAGCGCAATCCGGGAAAAATTTTATGGTGTGGAGAATTCGGAACAATACGCCATGCCCCGTTGCAATCCCGCGAGAATTGGATGGACGATGTAATATCCATACTTGTTGAAAACAACATTCCGTATTGTGTTTGGAATTATTTGAGTACTCCTAACGACGGCAATCGTTTTAGTCTTGTTGACGACGACAATAGAAAAATTCTTTCACCTCGTTTGGGAAAAGTTCTATTGCAAAAAAAACATCGGATTAATTCAAACTAATCCCATCTTCGGGCATGATATGTTTGTCCGAAATTGGATTGTTTCTGTGGATAATAAAGAAAATGAAATGAGACTTTCTTTCTTCATTGAAAAGGTTTTTTTATGTGTGGTTCCCTTATAGATTGAAATGTAAAACGGGTCGTTCGTTGTATCTCATTTTTGCGTGTATTTTTGGTATATAGCTGGCAATCTCGTGGTTAAAATGTATTTGTTTATTACGATGGTCGCATGTTTCTTATTTTTCTCATAAAACCTCCATTTATGCGTTCTCGTTCCACTTCTCTTAATATAGTGCATGCTTACTTTTAGTATTTTATGTGGAGAGAGAGGGGTACTCGTATTCAATTTTTTGTATTAATTTGTTTTTTTTACCTTTATAAGGGAAATGAAAATATAGTGGTTGATTGTCTTCGGTAGAAATATAGAATGTCCGTATGAAACTGTTAGCATTGTCCGTAATAATCCTGAATTTGGCTTTATTCGGGTGTTCCTCCCCGGAAAAATCACTCCCGAAGCAGTCTGGTCGCAAAGTGGCGGTTCAGACATATAGCATGCGTTTCTATTCTCTTGAGGATAGTCTAAATAAGTTAGAATCGCTTGGAGTAAATGCAATTGAGGCATGGAACGGGCAAAGACTTTCAGGCAAGTACCCGGGAGTCACATTCGACTATAGGATGAACGACCAACAACGGGCGTTTGCAAAGAAAATTTTGTCTGACGCCAAGATAAAAGTCATTTCTACCGGAGTGTTCAACGACGTAGAGGACGCGACCACGATAGATAAAATATGCTCCTTCGCCAAAGAGTTTGGGATACCGACAATTGTCACGGAGTCTCGCAAGGAGAAGTTGCCGATATGGTCGGAACTATGCAAGAAATACGGTTTGCGCATGTGCATACACAACCACCAGAAAGGAAACTCCAATAATAACGACTATTACGACCCCAATGTTGTTATGGACTTGATAGGTTCGTACGCCAACATTGGTGCTTGTCCCGATAATGGAGCGTGGTCTCGTTCCGGTTTAGATAGTGTAAAATGCCTGAAGGCGATGAGAGGCAAAATTTACGAGGTGCACTTGAAAGACCAAAAAAAGTTTGACGATCTCAAGAGTCCAGCCGCAGCTTATGGAAAGGGAGTTTTGGACATGAAAGCTATTCTTGGAGAACTTGACGCTCAGGGATTTGACGGTTACCTTGTTATAGAGCATGGGGATGATCAGAAAGAGATACTTGACATAATAAGGCACGACATAGATTTCCTAAAAAACAACTGACAGGCTCCGGGTGTGGGTATATTTTCGTCGCAACTAGTACGTCTGAACGGCATAGAGGAAAATTTGCATAGTGCGAAATGTAGATGAAAAGACTATAATCCTCTAGTCGCCCGGAGTACTTCGGGTACAGGGAATAGCTGTTTTTATTGAAATCCGGGAGGATTTTGTATCTCCTTCTCCTCTTTTTTTACGTTGCCGTTTCCATCCGTTTCCCATGTAACGGCAGTAGTCTCGGTATCGACATTCGGGGTTAGTGCCTCGTTTATAGCGTGTTCGTTAAACCCCATATTTTCGCAACCAGATAGGGTAGCAAGTGTCGAGAAGGCGAAGACGATATAAAAAACATGTTTCATATAGACATTGAATTTTTGTGAAAAAAATTTGCAAGTCCATTATATATGATGGAATGGGCAAAATTTTCCCCCGTACAACAGAAAGTACATTTTGTAAATATAAATATTGTAAACGCATCGAAGTCATTGCGGTGGGGGGTTCATCGTGTCTTCTAAGTTGCTGCGGGGAATGCGGTGTAATTAAGATAGAAATCATATTGACGGCGCCTTGGACGGGTAAGTGCCGATTTTTAATTTTGGAGACTTTATATCTTATGGGAAATATCTGTAGTTTTTGCGTTCTTTATTATGGGAGGTTCATACAAGTATGGAAAAATGTTGCCCCCAGAAAAACAAGTTCTAACGTTTCTCCCATGCGGTTAAGACAAGGATTTAGTTCGATTTTCGTTGGGGGTACGTCTGTATTTTTTATGTTTTTGTTTTTGCTTACGGGGTGTTCTGGTATTAAAACCGACAATGGAACATACACTATCGCCGTAATGTTGCCGCTCGGCGGGGAAGATTCGTTTCCTGCATCGGAGGTTCTCCGCGGAATGGAGATAGCTCGCAATGAAATAAATTTGTTCGGAGGAGTCTTGGGGGTCAAGATCGATCTGGTTGTGTGCGACATGTCGGCAAAGGATTTCGATTTTGTTGGCACTTTTAACGCTTTGCGTCGCTCTGGGGTGAAAGTTTTTAATATAGGTTTTGATAAGGATGCGATATTGCGGCACAAGATGATAGCCGGTTGCGATGATATATTCGTAAATTACCTGTGCAATTATCCTCCTATTACCATAGGTTCGAAGAATTCCACTCGTATATTCCTGAATAGCGCCCAGCAGGGGGATGTTATGGCGTCGGCCATAGACGCGTCTCAAACGGGGGAGCGGCAGCTTGTGATAATGAGCGAGGATAATTTTTACGGGAAATCGTCCGCAGACTATCTGTCATTCTGTCTCGGCGGCGAAAGGACAAAAATTTACAGGGATGTGTTCGGAACGTCCGAGAGGAATTTCGACGTATTCAGTGATCAAGTAGAAAGATTGCGTGCGGGATTTGTGTATTACATTGGAAATGGGTCGTCGCTTCCAAATTTCGTTTTAAGTATGGCGAAGAGCGGATACGATAAAGTTGTCGTGGCAAATTGCGGTTTTTTTAACCTTAATTTCATACCGCCCAAATCTCTTAAGCTGTTGCGGGTTGAGACTCTATTTCAACAAGGCGGAGTAAATGGGGAAATTTCAAAACGGTTTGTGGAAAGCTACAAAAAAAAATATGGCGAAGATGCGTCATGGATGGCCGCATGTGGATATGACAGTATTGTTTTATTGTCACGGGCTGCATCTAAACAGAAACTCAACCCAGCATCGATGCGTGACTTTTTCTCCGGATTGAAATACGAGGGTGCGATGGGCATCATAGCCTTCGACCATACGGCTGATACTACGATGCAGATTGGACTGGCGCACTCGAAGTAGCATGATTTCACCCGACGATAAGATTGCAACGGTCTCGAAGGGAGATAACGTCTTGGCATATCCCCTCTCCCCCTATTTGATCACAGGGATATGCGCGTTTTGTGCGGCCGCATCTAAGACGCATATGAGAAGCTTTGCGCATCTATTCCTAGTGTTGGGATTAGGCTTACTGTTGACTGATTTTTCACTGAAATTTTTATTTTATACGGAGCGATCTCCATTAAAAAAAACATCTTATGTGTTTCGTTACTTGGGGCTATTCCTCGTATGTGTTTTTTATTTCTATTCCAGAACCGAGCCTAACCCGTATCCGAATCTCGCTCCTCGTCAAACCGAATTGGAGTTGCGGGTGGAGGATGTGTCTCGCGGGTCCGGGGCTCTATTATACGGAATGGCGCGTATAAAACGCGCTCCCCCGGATTTACCGAAACTTGAGGGTATGCGCATATGGTTCTCTGTATTTGCCGATGCCGTAAATCTCCTTCCAAGTGCATCGCCTTCCGATATTTTTAATATGCGCGGGATTTTATCTAGAACGGGAATGGAATATCCGGCAGGGCGATTCAATGGGAACGAAGACGGGTTCGACTCCTATCTTGAGGGTCGAATGATTTTTTTCAAATTTATCGCAAAGATTCCAAATATTTCGACCGTAAACAAACGAGGAGTTTTCAGATCTTTTGTGGAGTCATCACGGGAGTACATGCTTAGATCTCTATCGAAACTTTCTTTTGGAATTAGTACGGAAAGCGAGGGTGCACGCACATACCGGGCCATGATGCTCGGAGACAAGAGCCTAATAAGTTCGGATCAAAAACGGAACTTTCGCGACACGGGGACAATGCACGTATTTGCGGTAAGTGGTCTCCATGTAGGCTTTGCCGCCGCGGCACTTTTTGCGGGATTGTCGTTTTTGGGGGTAAATTGGCGTTTTCAATCGATATTTACGCTTCCGTTCTTATTGCTTTACGTCTTTGCATGCGGAGCCAAGCCGTCTTCGGTCAGGGCTTTCGCAATGATAGCGATTGTATATTTGACTTCGTCGATAGGAAGGGGAAGTAGCGCATTTGCCGCACTTATCCTTTCTGCAACGGTTTTTCTATTGGTAGATCCGCTTGAACTTTTTGACGCCGGTTTCACGCTTTCTTATGCCATTGTGGTGTCGATTTTTGTGTTTGGATTGCCTCTATGTCGTTGTGTACGCCCGATTTTGCGTTCGATAATTCCATCGAGGGGGCGAAGCGTACTTTCGGTGTTTCGATATTTGTTGGATTGGACTGTATGTGCGCTTTGTATATCGCTGGGGGCTATGTTGGCATCTTTCCCATTGGGTGCGTACTATTTTTCAAGTATATCTCCGATGTCGATATTCTATTCACCGATTTTTGTCTCTGCGGCGGGATTTGTTGTCGCACTTGGTTTTGCGGGATTTTTTTTGCCGTCTTTTGCGACATGCGCACTAAATTCGACAGCGGTTGTGATTGTGAACGCGATGAACTTTTGTGCATCTTTTGCTTCTGAAAATAACTTGGCTCGCGGTGTGGATTTTCAAACGCCGTCGAGTATATCAACGGCAATTGCCATCGGTGTTTTTTTATGTATTCCGTCGATATTTTCAAATCGTGGTTTCTTTTTACATTTCTGTCTTGCTCCGATAGCAATGTTTTCAATATTGGTATTTCCTCGAATATATGTTTAAGACGTTAAAAATAGGAAAATTACATTCTTTCCCCGTTGAACTCGAGGACTCCGCCGTGTCAGCGATAGACGCTTCAATTAAGAGAGGAAATCGAGTGGGGATAGCTTGCTCAGGGGGGGCCGATAGTGTATTTCTACTCATGGCGTTGCTTTCCATTTTCAAGTATTCTACCAATAGATTCACCGTTCTTCACTTTAATCACAAGGCGCGTGCAAATGCCGAAATCGACGAGGCATTTGTTCGAGACTTATGCGGGAGTCTTCGTATAAATTCCAAATTCGGTGTACCGGAAAATTCTCCAAAAAAATTTAGCGAGGCCGAATTTAGGAAAATGCGTTTATCTTTCTTTGAGTGCGCAGCAAAAGAGGAAAAACTCGAATTAATAGCGCAGGGACACCATCTTGACGATATCGCGGAGACATTCGTAATGCGTATTATGCGCGGAAGCGGATACGATGGATTGAGTGCTCCCCGTGCAATTTCATATTTAAACGGCGTGGTTTATGTGCGCCCTCTTCTGCGCCTACGCCGGAATTTTATACGTAAAGTACTTTTTGACGCCGGAATTAAATGGAGGGATGACGAGTCGAATGGAGAATGCACATTTTTAAGGAACAAGATTAGAAATACGTTGATGCCCATCATTCAAGATGTGTCCCCTTGCGACTTTTTTAAAAGCATAGGGAGAACAAGGAGACTAATGGAGGAAGATTCGGTATTCATTAAGAATTTTTTAGATTCCGCACTCGAAAAGGCGGCCCGGGACTCGTCATCTAATGGAGCGGGGTTATCTATGCGGGAAATGGCGTTGGGGAGCATCATTGCCGGTAACGCATCATTATTAAGAAGAGCGGTTCTAAAATTTCTGGCGGCTAACTCTATGGATGGCAAGTTTAGGGCCGGAACCATAGATTTATTTGTGGAATCGGCTCTCAAAAATATTGGAATAACGGTTAGTGTAGGGAACTTGTTCTTGCGCTTTGACAACATTGGAAGGCTTTTAATTCTCGACGAGCGGCATGCCTCTATGAATTTTGAAGTTTTTCTCTTCAAAGGAAAAAATAAACTGCCTGACTCGTCGATTATTGCCGTAAGAAAAACGCGAATTTCTCGGATAAAGAAGATGGAGCTTCTGAATGGGAATAATAACGATTCTCTCCGTGCGTATATGGACATCGACGCCATAGGGAAAGATGTTGGTGGTTTGCGGCTAATTGCCCGTACGGTGAGAAACGGCGATTCGTACGCGCCTATAGGGGCATCGTCTGAAAGAAAATTAAAAGATCTTTTTAATGCGAAAAAAGTACCTTTGTCGCAACGAAAACGGGCAATTCTTGTCTGTAACATGAAAGGGGAGATATTATGGTCTCCCGGGTTGGCTCCTGCACAAAAGTATGCAGTATCCAAGGGTTTCACAGTATTAGAATTGACCTTTTCACATCCTCCCGCTTAGTATTCCGTCTCTCAGATAATGGATAAGGACAAAAAAAACAACTCTTTGAAAAATCTGTCTGGTAACCCGTATGTGATGTGGTTGCTTATCACGTTGCTTGTGGTCCTGCTTGTGTCGCTTCCAAAAGATGGACTTGGATCGTCTCAGGAACTTGATGTCCGCAAGTTGATGGATGCGGTAAAAAATGACCAGCTTGTTGATATATCCATGAGGAATGACCCGACGGCGGGTAAAGATTGGTATGTAATAGACGGTCGGATGAAGAATCCTATATTTGGGACTTCTGATTCCCCCCAGGGAACGCCGCGCACGTTGAATTTCATATTTAAGGGTAGAATTACGGACGAGATGTATCAAAAACTTACCGATTCTTCTGTCCCATGGAAGGTAGGTGAAAAACCAGCGAGTACTTTTTGGAGCAACATGCTTTCAAGTGTATTGCCCTTTCTTCTCACAATAGGTGTGTTGTACTTTCTTTTTATGCGACAAATGCGCGTTTCCGGAAAGGGAGCTTTTGATTTCGGGAAAAGTCGGGCGCGATTGCTGACTCCAGAAAAGGGTAGGGTTACTTTTGACGATGTCGCCGGATGTGATGAGTCGAAAGAGGAAGTGTCGGAAATCGTGGAATTCCTCAGGAATCCCGAGCGTTTTAATGCCATAGGAGCGCGTATACCCAAGGGGATACTTATGGTGGGACCTCCAGGAACGGGAAAGACTCTTTTGGCACGGGCGGTTGCGGGGGAAGCCAATGTCCCATTTTATTCTATAAGTGGATCGGATTTTGTTGAAATGTTTGTGGGCGTTGGAGCTGCCCGCGTGCGCGACATGTTCGAGCAGGCGAGAAAGACAGCGCCTTGTTTGGTGTTTATTGACGAGATAGATGCCGTCGGCAGACAGCGCGGCGCCGGGATGGGGGGCGGACACGACGAGCGCGAGCAGACGCTGAATTCCCTTCTTGTAGAGATGGACGGTTTTGATCCAAGGAGCGGCATAATCATAATAGCGGCAACAAACCGTCCGGATGTCCTGGATAACGCCCTCCTGCGTCCGGGGCGTTTTGATCGACAAGTAGTCATAGATCTTCCGGATATAAAGGGAAGGGAGGAGATTTTAAAAATACACGCAAGAAAAATAAAAATTTCGAAAGATGTCGATCTTTCAAAAGTGGCAAAAATGACTCCGGGGTGTTCGGGAGCGGATCTAGCCAATCTCTTGAACGAGTCCGCAATAATTGCAGCACGCGGAAATTCGAAAGAGGTTGTAATGTCGGATATTGATGAGGCTCGTGACAAAGTTTTTTTTGGTCGCGAACGCAAAAAACTCATGGACGACTCGGAAAAACGCCTAACGGCTTTCCATGAGGCTGGACACGCTCTGGTTCAGGCGACGATAGATGATGGTCGCTTGCCTGTTCACAAGGTAACTATCATACCGAGGGGGCAAAGTTTGGGATCTACGATGTTTATTCCATCCAAAGATATTCGTGCGGAACATATGCAGAACTTATTGAACCATATTTGTACAAGTCTTGGGGGAAGGGTTGCCGAAGAGATTGTATTTGGAGACATAACAAACGGTGCTTCCGGCGATATAAAGCAGGCCAGCAAGCTTGCCCGTAAGATGGTTTGCGACTGGGGCATGAGCGAGCTTGGTCCCATTGCTTTCGGCGAAAATCAAGACCATATATTCCTGGGCAAGGAAATTGCGAGGAGTGAACATATAAGCGAGAAGACGGCCGAACTTATAGACAAGCAGATAGAAAATATAATAAATTCCCAGCTCGACAGGGCGCGCAATATAATACGCAGTAAGCGAACCGAACTTGATCTCATAGCCGCCGAGCTTTTGCTTCGTGAGACTATAGACGGTTCGGATGTCTACAAAATCTTAAGGGGCGAGTTTACCCCGACCGACAAAGTGGAGAGGGAAAAAACACCTAGGATGGGGACAAAAAATCTTTTGTCTGACAAGGATACTATTGAAGATAAAGATAAAAAAAACTCTACCGTTTCCGATTCTCCCGTTCCCGCGGAGGCATAGTTGTTTTTGTAATTCCGAAGAATAGCGGTAAAGAAGATTTCTTGTGCAATAAAAAATGCCGGAACGTAAGTATAATGTTGTGGTTGTTAGACATCCGCGCGAGAATACAAAAAAATGTTCTTTGAGTCATTTGCACGGCAATCCGAGTTTCAAATCTTATACTGCATTTGATGGATTTTCCCTTGATGCAACGGGATATCTTATGCTTGAAATGAACGCGCCGGAAGTGAATTTGTCGGATTTTGGATTGCCGATTTTACTTCTTGATTCGACATGGGCGTTGTTGCCGCGTTTACGGGCAAAAATATCGGGAGATCCGCAACTTCGCTCTCTACCGGCCTCGATAAAGACCGCATACCCGAGAAAATCAAAACTTTTTGAAGATCCGGATGGACTTGACTCGATTGAAGTACTTTATTCGGCTTTAAAAATTATGAACATACCAGACCCGGAAATCTTGCGCGGTTACATTTTTGCGAAGAAATTTCTGGAAATCAATAACTGGGGTGCAGAGGTTCTGGAATTTTTTTCGACGGGTATCTTCAAATCTTTTAACGTAATAATGGTCGATTGTACTAGGACACATATACTTAATGCGCGGAGAAAACAGCTTTACCGTTTTATATCTTTTAGAAACTGAATAAGTTTTCTCATGATCGAATCGTCGAGAGCATGTTCCATCCGGCATGCCGCCGTGTCTGCCTCTTTAGCATCCACCCCTAATATTTCCGTAAAGAAAGAACTTAGCAAAATGTGTTTTCGTCGCACGTTTCTTGCATGGATTTCGCCTTTTCTCGTAAGGGTGAGCGGTTTGTATTTCTCATATTTTACCAAGCCTTTTTCGGCAAGCGAGTTCGATGCAGACGTAACCGATGGTCTCTTTACCGACATAGCTGCCGCGATATCGCTCAGGCGCGCCGAACCTGTCTCCCTGGATAACGAAGATATTACCTCAAGATAGTCCTCTAAGTTTTCTGAAAGTTTATCGGTTTTGGCCGCCATGGGAAACTCTCGGAAGTAAGTGTCTCAATCTTTGAAATTGTCAAGTTTATACGTAAAGTCTTAATGTCTTGATTCGTTTGAAGGGACGGAGTAAGCACAAATCGAATATGCCACCCGAGAAGGTAAAACCATTTATGTCCCTGCCTCCAACCGAATTTATTTGCCATAGTTCCACTTGTATTCCTTGGGACGGTGCGGAATTTTTTTCAAGCGGGAGATCCGCCCTCTTTAGGGCTTTGAAATTGTCAAATTTAAAAGGGCGCTTGTGGATTCCATATTATTTTTGTCCAAAACTTGCCGCTGTGCTTGGCGAAGTGTGTTCTTTGGTCTTTTACGAGGATTTGCCCGGCGAGTCCTCCCCGCGTTTCGATTCTTTAAGACCGTGTCCGGGGGATGCAGTATTGGCATTGAATTGTTTTGGTATGGGCAATTTTGAAGCATGGAAGGAATGGAGAAGTTCCAACAGGTCGATATTATTAATAGAGGATCATTCCCATGCACCGTTCTCTCGTTGGGCGATGGAATCAGATGCTGATTTTAAATTTGCATCGTTGCGAAAAGTTTTGCCGGTTCCGGACGGGGCATACCTGAAGGGGAAAAAAATGCGCCCGAGTCCGTTTTTTTTACATGGTGGTAGCATGCAACCTTTTGCTGCGGAAGCTCTGGCGGCCGCCGCTCTTGACTTTATGGGGATGGACGCCACAAGTCGTTTTTTTTCGGCCGAATCCATGCTACTTTTTTCACGCAAAATATCGAGAATGTCCGCTTATTCATTTGATCTTCTCCATATGTTGGATTTAAGTTCTATGGCGACAAGACGATTGAAAAACGCCTCGATATTTGTCGAAGTTCTCGGGAAATCCGAGAATTTTTCGATATTAAATTTTTCGAAAAGTTTCGAAATCCCCGCGTTCGATTTTTTTTATCCGGTGATAAAATGTCATAGTTCGTTGTTTAGGGACCGGCTTTATTCCCGTTTGCGAGACAAGGGTGTATTTGCTTCCATATATTGGGGAAATATGGGTTCCTTTGCTTCTCCGGAGGCTCGCGCTCTGAGTTCAAGGATGTTTGTTGTCCCTATAGATTTCCGACATACCCGCGAAGATGTTATTAAAGTTGTAGAGGCTTTTTCGGGTTTTTTGTAGAACTTTTGCAAGTCCTAAAATCTCTCGTCGGCGCGATGCGGCGATACAAGGTATTTTCTGTCAAACTTTCTCATAGTTGACTTCGATAGTTTTCTTCCATTTTCATCTTTCACCAAAGGGCAATGGTAAAATCTTGGCGGCTCCCAGTCAAAGGCGTTGTACAAAAGTAATTGCCTGGCAGTCGACACAAGTAGATCCTGTCCGCGTACCACCTCGCTTATCTTCATGTAAAAATCGTCGACAACCACGGCAAGTTCGTAGGACGGCTCGCCGCTTCTGCGCCATACGATAAAATCTCCAAAATCCTCTTGACCAAGCATGTTTATGGTTCCGAGATTTCCGTCTGTAAATTCCACTGGAATTTTATCTACTTTAAACCGCCAATTGTGAAAGTACGGACTGTCAAAATACTCCGTATTTTGGAAATTCCTCAGTTCTACGGGAAAGATTGTTTCCTCGGGAGTGAATTTAGTTCTCTTTGCAAGAAATGGCTTAAACTTCGATATTTTCTTTCTTGAAGCGTCACAAGGGTAAATTATATCGAGTTTAATCAGTCTTGTAAGGGCGCGTCGGTATAGTCTAATTCGCCGGCTTTGTAGATATGGTCCGTACTTTCCCCCTATCCCAAATCCTTCTGAGCAAATTATTCCGGCAAAATTTAGATCTTCAATACAGGCGTCCACATATTTTTTTCTGCAACGTTGCCTATCTATGTCTTCAATACGCAATACGAGTTCCCCATGGTGTTTTGCCGCCCTTAACATGGCTTCTGAAAATGTGCTAATGTGTCCCAAATGCAAGTATCCCGAGGGGGTTGGTGCTATGCGTCCCCTGTATGTTTCGCTTTTACGGCGTTTCATTTTCTTTGTCCTTTAGGAACGAAAGTTTGCATTGAGAAAATTGTGAAAGTCTATGGCAGTTTTGTCTCCTATTCCCTCAACCGATTTCAATTCCTCAATGCTCGCTTTTTTGATTTTTGCTATGGACCCGAAGTGCGCCAAAAGCGAATCTTTTCGTTTTTTGCCTAATCTAGGAAAATCGTCCAATAGACTTTCGCGGATTTTTTGCGAACGAAGAAATTCGCTGAAGGAATTTGCAAACCTGTGGGCTTCATCGCGCACGCGTTGAAGAAGACGAAGACCCTCGTGTCGACGGGGTAACTTTTTTTCGGAAAAATCCCCTAGGACTACGGTTTCTTCGCGCTTGGCTAGACCTGCGATAAAGGGGGGAGTTATCCCTACTTCGGCGAAAGCTTTTAATGCCGAATAAACTTGCCCTTTCCCCCCATCTATAAGAACGATGTCCGGCATGTTCTGCCCCTCGTTGCTAAATCGTTTATATCTACGGTAAACGACTTCGCTCATGGCGCGAAAGTCGTCATTTCCAACAAAAGATCTTATCTTAAAGCGTCGATATCTTTTGCGAGCAGGTTCCCCGTTTTCGAATCGAACCATTGATGCCACGCAGAAACTTCCCGATATGTGTGAGATATCAAAACATTCTATGCAGAATGGGATTTTTTTTAAGTTAAATGTGTGCTTTAGTGATTCTATCGCAGACATCGCGATCTCTTTGGATGTTTTGGAAATGTCGGAGTTTATCATAGCCCCCTTTCCCCCTCTGCGGGTTTCCTCTATGGCTGAGATGAGATCGCGCAATTTGGCCGCTTTTTCATAATTCATAGCCAGACTTGCTTCTTTCATCTTTATTTTTGCATCTTTTAACGCACGAGTATCCATTCCGCGCAGATAGTTTAGTGCCGCATTAACCCTGTGCATGTATTCACAGCGCGTAGTTGTATTTGGGAAATTCGACATCTCGCTTCGCGCATCGTCATACAATACCCATGAACCATCTTCCAATTTTTTCGGATGCGAGTCGGACAGAAGTATCCCGAATCTTTTCTTAAGTTCGCGCAATGCTACTCTTATCGAAGAAGTCCCGAGATATGGACCAAAATACAGTGAGTTGTCGTCCTTGCGATTGCGGCAAAACGTAAAACGCGGAAGGTCCGAGAACATCTCTACCCGCAAGAGAAGAAAATTTTTGTTGTCTTTTTCAAGCGTGTTATAACGCGGTTTCCATCTTTTTATAAGTTTGCTTTCAAGAATTAAGGCTTCGGCTTCACTCCGTGTGTTTATGTATTCGAAATCTGCTATACATATCGACAAAGATGCTATTTTAGGATTGTAGGCTTTACTCTTTGAACTCTTCCTAAAGTAGTGCGATACGCGTCTTTTCAGATCTGCGGCTTTCCCTATATATATGATGCCTCCAAAGGAGTCCTTCATTAAATAGACTCCGCTTGTGTGCGGAAGACGCCTTAGTTTTTCTTTTAACATCGGCGAGAAATTCATAATGTGCCTTCAAAATCACGCCGTCTTGCGGAAATTGCGTTTCTCCGCGGTTAGAAAAGGGATAATTGTTTGAAGTTACTGTTGGGATCTAATGACGGAGATTTCGGAAGATGGAGGGATCTTCCAGGCTTCGACTTGTTGGTAACCGCGGCACCAAGATTACGTATAATGGAATTCCCCTCGCTTTCAAGTTCGCTTAGAACTTCTTTTGCACGTTCAATAACTTCCCGAGGCAGTCCCGCCAAGCGTGCAACCTGGATACCGTACGATCTGTCAGCGGCGCCGCGTTCAATACGACGGGTGAATATGATATCGTCGTTCCATTCTTTTACCGAGATTCTGTAATTTACAAGTCTGGGTAGAGTTTGCTCAAGTTCAGTTATTTCGTGGTAATGCGTCGCAAATAGGGTTTTGGGACCGGACGATCCTTTCCCGTGGATAAATTCCGCAACCGCCCACGCTATACTTAGTCCGTCATATGTGCTTGTTCCCCGTCCTATCTCGTCCAGTATTATCAGCGAGTTATCGGTTGCATTGTTTAAAATATTTGCAGTCTCGTTCATTTCCACCATAAATGTGGAATTTCCGCGTGAAAGCTCGTCGCTGGCGCCGACCCTGCTGAATATTCTGTCGACTACGCCCATTAAACAGCGCTTTGCCGGAACAAACGAACCCACTTGCGCCATGATGCATATCAAGGCTATTTGGCGTATGTACGTGGATTTGCCGGCCATATTAGGTCCTGTTATTAGAGCTATTTGCTCTTTGTCGGACGATAGGTTCGCATCATTGGGAACAAATCTCCCGGTCTGCGCAAGTCCTATCGCTCCACGGCGTAACATTTGTTCCACAACGGGATGTCGGCCTTCTTCTATGGTTATTGAACCGTCGTGGTTTATTTCGGGTTTGCAGTAATCCCATTCCCGCGCGAGCTCGGCCCATCCCCTGAATAGGTCGGCTTGTGATATCGCTTCGCTTGCCTTTATAAGGGCGTCGTAAAAGTGTAAGGTTGTGGATATTATCTTTGAAAACAGCTCTTCTTCGCGGGCCTTGGCAAGTTCGGCGGAATGTAGTATTTCCTTTTCTTTTTCGCGCAGTTCGGGTGTAGTGTAACGTTCGGCATTCGCCATTGTTTGGCGTCTTATGTACTCCGGTGGAACAAGATCGAGGTTTGATTTCGTAACCTCTATAAAATATCCGAATATCCCGTTAAACTTAACCCTTAAATTTTTTATTCCGGTGCGTTCCTGTTCTTCGCGTTCAAGTTGGGAAAGCCATGAACTGTTGTTGTCGCCAAGCTTTCGAAGCCTGTCGAGTTCCGCATCGAAACCGTCCTTTATCGCGCCGCCATCTTGAATTTTCGAGGGGGCATCGTCTGACAGGGCTCTTTTTAGGTAACTTTTTAATTCTGTAAAGTCGTTTATTTTTTCTGCAAGCTCGCGGCATTTCTTACCGGAGCACTTTAACAAAGCAAGTTTGATGGGCTTAAATTGTTCTATCGAGGCCAATATTGCCAAAATTTCGCGGGGACTTCTCATTCTATTTTGAAGTCTTCCGAGTATTCTGGGAATGTCCCTCACTTCAAGCATGCATTTTCGGAGCGATTCACATTCCAAAGGAGAGGCGTAAAGCTCCCAGACGGTATCTTGGCGTCGTTGAATCTCTTCCACATCGAGTGTGGGAGATGCGAGATAAGTCTCGAGAAGTCTCGCTCCAGCAGCGGTTACCGTTCTATCCATTATCGACAGTAGGCTGCCTTCGGTAGAACCGGAATAGGATCGGAATATTTCGAGGCTTCGTTGGGTGGCGGGGTCTATCAAAACGTATTTTCCGCACGAAAATTTTCTTATAGTTCTAATATTGCGCGGAGCTGAACGCAGATTTTCCGTCGCATAGTATACGAGTGCTCCGGCCGGTCCCGCAAGTGGCGAGTCACGTTCTATGCCAAATCCGTCGAGGTTCAATACACCGAGAACTCCTTTAATTTGAACGGATCCCCATTGGGGCTCGAACCGGTAATCGTGCAAAAGAGTCACGGGACGTATGTCTACAAGAGTTCTGAATATTGAGTTCCATGAAGACAACTCTGCAGACTCCGCCCATTTGCGCGAGGCATTTTCGGGAAGTAGTATTTCTTTGGGGTTTACTGCAGACAGCAACGGAAGAAAATCGCTCGGATTGGCGAATTCAGCGCAATAGAATTCTCCCGTACTTATATCAAGCCATGCAGCGTATAATTTTTGCAATTTTCCAATATCGATGGCCATATTGAAATTGCTATGGTGTCCATCGAGCTGGGTATCCTCTATTAGAGTTCCAGGCGTTATTATCCTGCTTATAGATCTCTTTACCAGTTTCCCGGCGCGTGGAGTCTCGTCTTGTTCGCAAATTGCAACTTTTTTATTTGCCGAAAGCAGACGTGGAAGATATTGCTCTACTGCATGGTAGGGAATTCCGGCCATGGGGTAGTTTTGGCGCTTTGTAAGTGTTATGCCGAGAAGTTTGGCCCCTTCAACCGCATCATCGTAAAACATTTCGTAAAAGTCGCCAAGTCTGAACATCAACAGAGTATCGGAAGGCAGAGAGTTTCTAACTTCCCAATATTGTTCCATCATAGGGGTTTGTCTTCCGTCCGAAACCATCTAATTTTATATTACCCAGTCGCTTTCTAAGATTTGTGATAATTATTGTCGATCCTATAAAAAAAAGACGTCATACTTTCAATAAATTTCCAGTACGGACCAATTATATTTTTTACATGCCGATATTTGAATACAAATGCAAAAGATGCGGGGAACAGTTCGAATTTCTCGTACGGTCGAACAGAAATCCTATTTGCCCAAAGTGCGGGTCGAAAAGATCGGAAAAGCTTATATCGCGTTTTAGCACCGGGTATTCTACAAGCTTTCCCGGGAAGGGAAAGTCTGTTTGTACAAAAAAATCGAACGGACGTTGCAGCGACGGAATATGCTCCTGCGATGGGCGTGGATGTTGTTGCGAATGATCTGTTGCGGTCTCCATGTCCCGTCCGGATCTCGGCGGTTTCCTCACGGGGATACTGCCGTTCGTGCGCTTTCACACGCATTCTGTATTTGGGCGTTTTCGACATCTGTACTTTTATGCCTATTCCCGATATGTGCGTGTTCACTACTGGAAGAATCGATTGAGTCCGAGACTGCGAAAAAAAACATTATTGAAAATACTCCAACCTCCGGATTTTCATTCTCCCAGAAAAAACTCCTCGACATAGTAAGCGAGCAAGAACGGTTTGTAACCAGGGTTAGGGAGCATTCCAATATGCCGCGCCATAACGTTATCACCATTGTCAATAGAATAAATTCCTTATGGAACGATTATTTTGGGGATAATCCTGAAGATGCCGAAGCGCTCGTGATATACTCCAAGTTTTTGCGATTTATTGGCGACAGTGAGCGATCTTATTCAACGGCAAAGAAAGCCGACGCAATAAATCCGAAAATTCCGTCCGCTAAAGAAATCATGGCCGCATACGAAGCCGAAAACGGGATGTATAAGGCGGCCTACAATCACATATGTAAAGCTATAAAATTAAATCCGGAAGTGGGAGTCTATTACAAACAAAAAGCCCAAATAATAACGGTATATAGGACGCGTATGATAGATTCGGCGTTCGCGGATTGGGGAAGAATGGATGCGGAACTTATCGAATGTTACCGAAAAGTATGCGAACTTGAACCTGGAAATGTTCGAGCAAAGTGGCAATACGCCCAGGCTTTTTACGAACTTCAAAAGGCCGATTGGAACGCCGCATTAGCTTTATGGAACGAAATTGAAAAAGAGAGTGCGCTGAACATTGATTTGCAGACGGTCCGTGCAAACAAAGCTCGGGTGCTTGTCGAACTGGGAAGAGATTCCGAAGCTGAAAAGTTATTGGCCGGTATAGATCTTCCCTCCCTCCAAAACGCAAAATCTATGTTGCTTGCCGAAATAGACCGTGCACGAAATAGGGCGTTGCAGGAATCGGGTGTTTCTGCGGACTTTTTAAAAGATTCCGGTAAAATAGACGAGAGATAACGGAGGGTTTTTAGTTTTTATGCTATGCAAATAGACTTGTTGGCGCAAATAAGAGAAGGCGGAATACTCTATATTCTGCTTCTAATATCCATAACAATGCACGAATTCGGGCACGCGTATATGGCGGATAAACTTGGGGACAAATTACCGCGATTGGAAGGCCGCGTCACGATAAATCCGCTTGCCCACATCGATGTGACTGGAACGGTCGTATTGCCAATATTAACCATGGCACTTTCAATGGAGTCTCAATTCCCCGTCGTCTTTGGGTGGGGAAAACCGGTCAGGATTGCACTCGACAATCCAAAAACACGGACAAAAGTTGATATTTTATCTACAGCTGGCGGAGTATGTATGAACCTTGTGTCTGCTCTGTTTTTCGCGCTTGTTGCATCCATTATGATGGCGGCACATTTTAATGGCATGGGAGAGTTTGCCGTTTATGGAATATATATCAACTGTGCCTTGTTTGTGATAAACATGATCCCGGTACCGCCTCTCGACGGAAGCAAATTTTTAAAGTACGCAGTAGGCATGAGTGACTTTTTTTACTATAGTTTGGCGAGATGGGGTCTGTTTATATTCTTGTTATTGATATTGATTCCACAAACAAAGATTTTTCTATCTTCTTGCATAGAGTTTGTATCTAATATGTTTCTTCTTGTAGTTGTGATGTTAACCAAATTGCTCAATTAATATGCCGGTTTATAGATATGTAACCGTGGAACCAGACGGTTCCGACGGTGAGATTTTCGAAATTGAACAAGATATAAACGCTCCTTTGCTAAAATTCCATCCAACGAACGGGAAGAATGTGCGAAGAATTTACGATTATCCAAATATAAACATCGATTATACTCCCGGAAAAATGCAGTCCCTTTCCGAGGTATCGCGAATAAAAAAAGCGGGATTTCGTGTTATTGAAAAGGACGTGGTATCGGGCAAATATTTTGAGAAATAAAAACTAAAAATCTCTCCACGTTAAAAGGCAGAAGCGCAACCTTCATCTTTAGTGATGATTCAAATACATTTACTTGTCGTGCTTATCTTTCTTAAAACAGGAAATTTTCAATTTTGTGGGCTGGACCGTGCAAAGACAAGAAACCCAATGGGAGCGGGTTTGGAAGAAACATGTGGGATGGTTTATTCAAGCGGAGTTCCACGTTCCAAAGCCACAGCTCCGGTACGCGCCATGTCTATAATTCCAAACGGCTCAATCATGCCCATAAAACCTCTTATTTTGTTGGTGTTGCCGGTGCATTCGATTACGAGGGATGTTGGATTTACATCGATAACTTTTGCCCGGAACAAATCCGCTATTTGGACTATTTCGGAACGCGTGTTGCCGTTGGCCTTTACTTTTACAAGCACAAGTTCACGGGCAACAAATGTTCCGGTGTCGCAATAGTCCTTTACATCTATTACATTTACTATTTTATTGAGCTGCTTTATGCATTGTTCCACGCTGTTGCGTCCATCTTTTACAACGGCGGTTATGCGGGAGTATTTCCCTCCTGCAAGCGGTCCTACGTTAAGCGTCTCGATGTTAAATCCCCTACCGCTGAACATTCCTGCAACTCGCGCAAGGACGCCAAACTTGTTTTCAACCAACGCGGATATCGTGTGCTTCATAATTACGAGCTATCCCCTTCATTGTGTGTTATGGTATAGCTCATTTCAAGTAAATTTCGTGATTTTGCATCGCAATAGGTAAATCATCTCGGTCGGGTTTTTACTATATGGTTTCCGACATGCTCCCACGTTGATGGAACATTACATATAGGACGACGGGGATTTGAACCCCGAACCAATTGCTTAAAAGGCAACTGCTCTACCGTTGAGCTATCGTCCCGAACAAAAAACAAACAGCGGATATAAAATATGGGAAAAATGAAGCAAGCTTTTTTGTGTTTTGAGCCTGCAAAATTATGCAAAAATTCCGGGAAAGATCAAAGCTGCTAGGTTTAAAAACACGCATGTAAGCACGGCGGAGAGAATGTCATCGGCAACTATGCCAAGTCCACCCTCAAGATCTTGAAGCTTCGATATAAAAAGCGGTTTTTTTATGTCGAGAAATCTAAACAGGGCAAATCCTAAAATCACTCCCGGCGTAGAGAAGGCGGATCCAAACAGGGGGAAAAAGCAAATCGGCATTGCGACTACTTCGTCGAGTATTATTCTCCTAGGGTCCCTTGTTCCTATATAGCGCTCGGCGGTATCGCATATACCAGCTGCCACGTACGTCAAAAAAAGGGAAAATATTGCGTAGGGTATGAATTTCATATCCTTAAATCCCACGCAATATAACAGAGTTCCCGCTACCGACCCAAATGTGCCAGGCATTGTGAGACCGCCGAGCCCGAAAAGTGTAGACGCATTTATTGCAACCCCTTTTGGTAGTGCTATTGCCCAAGGATACAATTTTTTTCTAATGGACACTTTATTCCTTTAAGAGATAGAAGTATTTGGATGCGTATTCAGATCCGGACCATGCTGATAGGAATGTGGAAAAAATAAGAGTGGCAATACCGCTGTAAAACGCAAAAATCCACAACAAGGATTCGCAGGCTTGAAAATCGACTTCAATTGCCTTTGCACATATTATTGCCCCTATTGAATACATCTGAAATGCGGCCTTGTATTTTCCTTTTTTCCCCGCGGCGAGTATTATACCTCTGTTTGAAGCTAACATTCTAATCCCGTTCACAAAAAAATCTCGCGAAAGCGAAACTATTGCACAGAACAATGCTACCAGAGTCCACTCCTTATATAAAGTCAGCGCAAACAGCGTCATAAACATTGTTGCAACCATAATTTTATCCGAGAGCGCATCCATAAATTTTCCGAAAGTAGTAACTGTTTTACAGCGGCGGGCTATGTAGCCGTCAAGCCAGTCGGTGGCGCCGGCAGTGCAGTAGATAACGAAAGCTGCCGTAGATAAAAAACGTATATCGATGCATATTAACGCCACCACCACGAAAGTGAGTAGGACTCTTAATGCAGTCAAGAGATTTGCCAAATTCATTGGTAAAAAAGTATTGCTCTAACGGACCAACTTTCAAGACTAATAGGAAATGGCAAAGAAAAGAGTCGTATATCCAGGAACTTTCGATCCGGTAACAAACGGTCACCTCGACGTATTAGGCCGCGCATTACGAATGTTTGACGAAGTTATAGTGGCAGTTGCTCCGAATGAGGATAAGCACCCTTTATTCGATGTGGATACGCGGGTTTCCCTATTTAGGGATAACATATCTGGTATGGACAGGGTGAAAATATGCATTATAGATGGACTAACGGTGGATTTTGCGCGGAAAGAGGGTGCGTTTGCTGTAATCCGAGGATTGAGAGCGGTTTCAGATTTTGAGTTTGAATTTCAGTTTGCCCAAATGAATAGACATCTTGCCGACGATGTGGAAACAATATTTTTAATGCCATCTCACAAATATTTTTATACAAGTTCAACTGTGATTAAACAGGTGGCCATGTATGAACTAGAAAGAATTGCCGATTTTGTTCCTGCAAACGTGCTTAAGAAGTTGCGCGAAATTTACAGATGATCCTATTTGTCGGATAAATTGCGCCGTTGATCTGCAAGTACAAAATAATCTTTATAAATTCAATTCGGCAAGGATTGTCATTCAACCTTTCCCCGGTGCGAAGATGTTTCTACCAGGCGACCAGCCACACCCCCCACGCATATCCACGGCACCTAGTGTCTACATCGATGTTTTTTGGTGCTCAGAACGGGACTCGAACCCACACGGCTTTCGCCATACGCCCCTCAAACGTACGTGTCTACCAATTCCACCACCTGAGCAATTTTGAAGTTGCGTTGTTCTACATGTTTCACGCCTGTTAGCAAGCTTTTTCTCTCGTATTCTACTTTCGAACCAGAATATAAAAATGCCAAGGATAGTTCCTGAAAGTGGATTCGTCATAGCGGGAAGCTTGAGAAGTCTTTCTCCAAGAATTTTTGGAAAACTTCTTACGTCTACTAAAAAATATCCGGGACGTATAAAGCTAAGTTAAAAAGTGCAAGTATACTTGGCGCGTGCAATGTTCTTTTGCTGCTTGAATGTTTTTTAGATTTATTGTAGGATCGGAGATCGTATTTTCTTGAAGGATATGAAGAGTTTCAGACGTTTTGTAACGATATTCATCTTAACCGTAACTTTCCTGCCTCTCGTAGCCCTATCGCAGGGAGCGACGCCCGCATCTGAGATCAGTGTTGTCGATGGGGGCGGTTCCGTCTCCGACACAAAATCAAAGTCCGACAACGGTGAATCCAATTCAGGCGCGTTGGAATCTGACACTTCTACTAAGAAAAGCGAGTTGAATGCCGGCGAAATTGCCCACAAGAAATTTCAGGAAAAACTGGACAAAAAGGCCATAGAGAGCGCGCGTAATATCCGCATGAGACTTTGGGACATGATGAGGGATATATACGATTTTTCCCCTCAAGTTGCCAAGTTTCTTGCCAAAGACTACATGGGAATCAGGATCGTCCAATATTTGGCGTCCCTCGGCATTCTACTGCTGACTTTTGTGATTGCGAGATTTGTATTGTATTTCATTTTCGGCAGGTTGAACTCCATATTTTCCAAGAGGAATAAAGGTCGCTACGCTCGTACGTTCATATCGGGCATACAGAAGCCGCTCTGTATGTGCATGTGGGTTGTTGGGATATATTTTGCGATAATCCTTTTAGTTAAGAACTCTGTGGCTATTGCAATAATATCGAGGGCGACGGGGATACTATTT
The DNA here is from genome assembly GCA_964564825.1 of uncultured Opitutales bacterium. GTDB lineage: Bacteria > Verrucomicrobiota > Verrucomicrobiia > Opitutales > Intestinicryptomonadaceae > Merdousia. The sequence goes on along the minus strand of CAZMBN010000001.1, from coordinate 55,697 downwards.
TGGGCTAATTTATTTTGGGGGATTGTGGTAGTCAATGACGCGTTATTCGGCGCTCTCAAAGAAAAATTAAAGGCTAAGTCGGCCAGTTCAACCGCCAATCTGATTGAATTTTTGCGGAGAGTTTTAAAGAGTTTCATAATAATAGTGGCGATACTTTCTATTCTCACGAATTGCGGGATAAATGTTAACACCATCATAGCTTCACTCGGTATAGGAGGTATGGCTCTTGCCTTTGCATCTCAGGATACGATAGCTAATTTTTTCGGTTCGGTGTCCATCATAATAGACAGACCTTTTATTGTTGGAGATTGGGTAAAGACGACATCGTGCGAAGGTCATGTTGAGGCCATAGGATTTCGTTCAACGCGCATTAGGACGTTTTCCAAGACCTTAGTTAGTATTCCGAATTCGACTTTAGCGAAGGAATCGGTTGAAAATTTTACGAAGATGCCGGTGCGAAGAGTCGTGCAGACAATAGGTCTAACTTATTCCACATCGCCGGATCAAATGGATGAAGTGATTGCAGCTTTGAGGGAAACAATAGGTACGGTTGAAGGTGTGGATGCAAATAGCGATGTGAGCGTGGAATTTTCCGATTTTGGAGCGTCTTCACTCGATATAAGCGTGATGTATTATGCCAAGCAGATTGACTACGCATACTATATGGCGACACGCAGAAGGGTAAATCTTGCCATAATGCGTGTTATTGCTGCGCGCAATTTGTCGTTCGCCTTTCCTTCAACTTCAGTATATGTTGAAACACCTATCCCCAAAGGGTAATGGTATACTTTTTCGTTTGGATGGTCCATATTGGATAGATTACATGATTAATATATTGTGTATCAGTGATATCCATATATCAGATTTCAGGAATTATAATTTCTACCCTAATTTTAGGTTGGAGCAGTTTGATAGACTGGCGTCCCGGTTATTGGAGATAGCCGGGCAATACAGTTGCATAGATACTTTAATAATTGCGGGAGACCTAGCCGATAATGCAGTGCAGAACCCGCAGGAACTACATACGATACATAAGTTTTTGAAGAAACTGGCTACGAGATTTACCAAAATATATTATATCGTAGGTCAGCATGATACGTTCGTTAGGTCATCGCCTGACACAGGACTTGAGTCGTTCTCATTCAGTACTTTTACTGACTGTAATCTAGAGTATGTCCATGACCAATTCCGTACAATTCACGATAGGATATTTTACTTCAGAAGTTTTGAGACTACTGATACCGTAGAAGTTCCGAAATGTGACGTGTTTATAGGGCATGTAACTTTATCTGACAATCAGTTGTATGGTCAGAAACTCGCCGGTAACTTTAAGATAGCTATCTGCGGAGATATTCATAAACCAATCGACATCGGTAATGCTCACTCTATAGGTAGTCCGTTACAGAAAAGTCTTAACGATGAACCTTATGGAACTGTCGGAATTCTTGAGATAGATTCACTGACTTTCAATCGAGTACAAGTTATATCACCTAATTACAAGTTTCTGAGAATTTACCGCAAAGGTACCGAAGTTAATCCCGACGAGTATACGGTTATTCGAGACGACCTTGACAAAACCATCGACACCAACATCAGGTTCAACGGCAGTTTAGTCAACATTTCCAACGGAGTACAGTCGCTGATTGACTCCAATATTCCCAAGGAATTAACCGGGATTCACAAGCAGTACAAAAATCGAGTTAACTTTGACTCGGATATCGACTTGGATTTCTCAATCAATAAGTTGTCAATCATCAATTTCAGATCGATTGACCAACAGGTTATCAAGTTTCCCAACGGCGTTACTTTCATCAAGGGTAACAACGGTTCGGGTAAGTCAACCATTCTTACCGCACTCCGAACCGTACTGTTGGGCGATAAATACATCAAAAAGAATCTGAGAATCGATACCTCAAATTGCGAGGTTAGTATCGACCTGACTTGGCGATGTAACAATTATCTTATCGTACGTGGTTCGGGATATACCAAGTTCTTTGTCAACGGAACTCTCAGTAACGTTAATACCAAGACGCATACCGAGGAATACATATACAATACACTTCCATTCCTGAAGTATATCGATTTATTCTTCCTTAAGAGTTCCGAGGGCAATTTCGCTAGTAAATTCGTTAAATCGAACTTGCTACAATCGGTATTTAAGTTTGACTCGTTGGAACAGTTTTCCGAACTAGCTGATGCCGATATTAAGTCGACCAAGAAGTCGATCAAAACCGTTGAATCCGATATTGATCGACTCAAAGGCGGGATTTCCTCGTTGGAAAAGAGTATTGAATCCGAGAATCTTGGCGAGGAACCTAAGGTTGACGTGCGTAAACTTCAGGCTGAGATAGCCGATTGTCGAGCTAAGATCGCCGAATACGACCGATTAACCCGTGATAAGTCGCATCTCACTTCACTGCTATCCTCAAAGGTGGATAAACCTGAGTCCGACGGCGTTGAAGAGACCAAGCTACTGGAGAAATGGGACAACCTAAGTTCACTGAAATCCAAGCTGAATAAGCTGATTCGAAGCAAGAACTCGGATATTGAATGCCCGAACTGCCACCATAAGTTCAATCTGGATATAGAACTTATCCAACGGATTGCTCAAGTGGAGAAGGAAGTAGGCGACCTCGAAAGTCAACTAGCCACCGCCAAGTCCGCTGCTGACTGTTCTAGGGTATTATCCCAGATACGGAATTACAATAACTGGATTGAATCGAATAAAAGGATAACTAAACAATTGGAAGATTTGGACGGACAACTTACCCGCTATTCTGGAATTGATTTTGATCAATTGCATAAAACTATTGAAACTAATGAGCAACTTATTAGCGAGTATGATAGATATCAATATAAGAAACAATCCATAGAGAACCGGGCTAAGGAACTACGGCGGTTGACCGACCGACTTATCTCGAAGAACGCCGAATTGACCGCTTTATCGACTTATAGGACGGAACTGGAGAGATATAAGTACATATTTGATAGGTCGAATGAGAACTCGCTGTACGCCAAGATAGTCGAGTTAATAACCAAAGTCCTGACCGATGAAGTAATTAAATGCCACATCGACCTAGGTAAGATATACTTCAGTTATAACAACGGTAGTTCTTGGATAGCTTACGAGGCGTGTTCCGACGGTCAGAAAATCCTAATCGATTTGCATCTCATTAGGAAGATGACCTCGCTACTCAATACACGGGTAGGGCTGTTGGTGCTCGACGAAGTAGGCGCCCAGTTGGACTCCGGCAATTTCATAGAATATAACAATCTATTGATGTCGCTGGATATACCCAAGATACTGGTCACTAGCCACTCCGGATTCCTCAAGGATTACAACAATAAAATCGAATTATTTTTAGACAATGGAATTACACGAATTGCATGAAGAAAAACTTCTGTTTCTTGATACTGAAACAGCCTCCGTCAAGCGCGACGGAGGTATAATTCAGTTAGCTGGATTCATAGAAGTTGATGGTGAAGAGAAGGAGTCGTTCAATTACCTTGTAGCTCCTATCGACGGTGTATACATAGACCCTAAAACGTTGGAGTTCCACGAGACCAACAACCACTGGACTAAAGAGAATATAATGAACTTTAGACCTGCTAGGGAAGTCTTCAAAGAATTTACCGCGCTTCTGGGTAAATATGTATCTCCTTATAACAAACAGGACAAGTATACTATCGTAGGCTATAACGCTTACTTCGATACGGAACAACTGCGGAAAATGGTGGATATTAAACGGAGATAAATTCTACGGCAGTTGGTTCAACTCGTTTCCGATCGACGTCCTAATTTATCCTACGATTCCTACTGAATAAAGTACTGCATACATTCCCTGATATGAAGTTGGGAACGGTATACGACTGTCTGATTGAACTGGGAATATTGGACAAACTCGATAACGTCGAGCACTTTCACAATGCGATGTACGATATAACTATAACCAGACATATCTACAACCAAGTGATATTGCCCTGCCGCGATCGGTTTATAGAGATGGTTACGAACAGATTGAAAGGTGCGTGATGGAAGATGACGGATGAAGAGATTATTGAAGAGACTCCTGCTACCCTATGCCCTATGGCATGCCGGATTCTACGACTTTGTACACGATATGGTAAAATATTCCTACTTTGACGGTGTATACAATCCTCGTACTAAGCGGATTCGTAGACAAATGGGCGACGGGGATACTATTTTGGGCTAATTTATTTTGGGGGATTGTGGTAGTCAATGACGCGTTATTCGGCGCTCTCAAAGAAAAATTAAAGGCTAAGTCGGCCAGTTCAACCGCCAATCTGATTGAATTTTTGCGGAGAGTTTTAAAGAGTTTCATAATAATAGTGGCGATACTTTCTATTCTCACGAATTGCGGGATAAATGTTAACACCATCATAGCTTCACTCGGTATAGGAGGTATGGCTCTTGCCTTTGCATCTCAGGATACGATAGCTAATTTTTTCGGTTCGGTGTCCATCATAATAGACAGACCTTTTATTGTTGGAGATTGGGTAAAGACGACATCGTGCGAAGGTCATGTTGAGGCCATAGGATTTCGTTCAACGCGCATTAGGACGTTTTCCAAGACCTTAGTTAGTATTCCGAATTCGACTTTAGCGAAGGAATCGGTTGAAAATTTTACGAAGATGCCGGTGCGAAGAGTCGCCGGCAGACGATAACCAAAGGTAATTATATACCATTCTTACAAGGTTTTTATATGATTCAGGGAATGAAAATGGCTTTGTAGTTTCCCGGATCCAATCTATCCAGTAGTTTTGACGAATGGAGAAACGAGGCGAGTTTTGCGTCTGCTATTTCGTTTCCGGAACTCTCGCGTACTAAGGGTTTATTTACCCATCCATCGGGTGAAATCGATACGGAGAATTCGGCTATCGATCTCATTAGTTTTGGAATATCCGCGGGTATCGATGCCCTTTTTACTGTCGTTCCACTCTTCAAACTTACCAATCTGATAATTCCATTTTTTTGAGATATTGGTTCGGCAGGGGGTTTTCGTCCTATGCTCGTGAATACTGTTTTAAGATTTGGATTTAAAAGGTTTTGCCGATTTTTCCCCGTTTCGCATTGTTCGACTTCATTGAAAAATTTTGTCATAAGGTCTTTCCTCGCGTTTCCAAAATGTTCGTCCGAACCCGACAATGGAAGCGTATCGCCCTTTGGAGGAATTAGCCTATGTGAATAGTTCCACCGGGTTGTTACAAATATAGGAGAGAAATCGAGCAATTCATCTATTGCTATTTTGTCAACATCGGCAATATCCATATCGACAGCTGTTATATGTACGTCTGTACTGAAATTCTCCGGGAAATTGACTTCTGGTTTCATGTCAGGGATGAATGCAAGGGCAACGAATGCACAGAACACCGTTATACTCGTCAATATTATTGTTTCTTTTGCAGTGGAATCGATATATTTATACTTCTTTTGCATTACTCGGTTGTTCTCCCGGATTTTGCTGCCAGTTGTATCCTCTTAAAACCGGCAGATTTTGCGGCCACTACAATATCTATTATCGTTTGAGCCGTTACATTTTTATCTGCTTTAACCAAAAGGACGGCAGTTTCATTGCGGGCCTTATTTTCGAGCATTTTTTTGGGAAGCTCGTTTATGCTGAATATGGCGCCGTCGTAAATTATCATGGAGGGACTTTTTGCGTTTAGAACGCTGAGTTCCGCATCGATTATGGCGCCGTCGGAACCGTCCATTGTCGGAAGAGGATTGCTTTCCATAGACAGCCCGGGGGCGAGAACAAATCTGGAACTTACAAGCGTCAACATAAGCGTGATGAAAAGCGCGTCAAATAGTGCAACATAATCGAGCGAAACATCGGTTTCCCTTACCAGAGCGGATGTTTTTATATCCCTCATTTGTTGCCTTCCATACGCAGATTCTCGTCTTTCGGCATACCGCGCTCTATGAACAGAAGTATTTCATTTGAGGCCCAATCAATGTCGTGTGCAATGGCTCTTACTTTATTGTTGATAAAATTATATGCCAACCATGCAATTATTGCTATCAGCAATCCGAATGCGCTTGTTAGCAGGGCGTTGTATATTCCCGTGGACAACTCTGAGGCGTTGACATAAGAAGAATTTTCCCCAATCGTATGGAATATTTCCAATATACCCAGAATTGTTCCCAGCAATCCCAAAAGTGGCGCGGTTTTGGCCACCAGGGCAAGACATGTTACTCGTCTATCTATCAGCGCAAACTGATTGTGCGCCGCAGCGTTTACGGCTTGTTCCATGATATCGGGTTTCCCCTCCGAATTAACGATGGCTGCCTTTACTATGCGGGGTACAGGACCTACAGTTTCGTCGCAAATAGTTATTGCCTCAAGGATCCTTCTGTTCTTTAGAGCGGTTTTTATGCCCGACAGAAATTCTACAACCCTAATCTGTCTCTTGTGCAGATAAAGTAGTCGCTCGAAAAATAACGTAATTCCCGCAAGAGCAAGGGCAACCAGAGGTATCATCATCGGTCCCCCCATTTCAAATATATGTATAATTTTATTCATTTCACGTCCTTGTTGGAGAACTTCTCTCTTACCAGAGAAGCCGCCGGTAATTTGTATTTTGATATTAATTCATAGGCCGCACGAGCATCGCGCACCATTCCCAACGCTTCGAGCGATTTTGCTAGAGAATATAAGCTTCGTCCTATCCAATATTTCCCCGATACTCCTACATTTTGGTCAGAGAGAAGATGCGACGATGTTATCCACCAAACTTCATTGGCTTCGCGCATTTTCCCGGCTCTTTCGAGTGCAAAAGCCCATTTAAACGCCGCTTCTGCCTTTGCCGACGTCGGTATTTCCGGCAATGAATACAAACGTTCATAAATAGCGGCCGCATTTGTCTCTTTATCCCTTTGGGCAAGGATGCTGTCTGCAAGTCCAAGCCATGCTAGATTTATTTCCGGGTGCGTTGAATATTTATTTATGATATCGTTATACAGCTTTCTGGCATCTGCGAAATCATTGAGCGTTCTCAATATTTCCGCTTGAGCTAAGCGTACATAAAAATTTCTGTTGTCGTCTGGAAAATCCTGGCAGAGCTTGTCAAGCGATGCAAGAGCCGCCTTGTAATTGCTTTCCGAACCTATTTGTCTGGCGTATAATGCGGAGTCGAATAATGCAGAATACGCATAGTTGCTTCGGGGTCGCAGTTTTGCAAGTTCTAAGCAGAGCTGTTGTGCCTTTACGAATCTTCCAAGTGTTGCTTCATCTCTTGCTTGATTGAGGTATGACAACATGGCTGCCTCGCTTTTAGGGTATTTTCGGCGAAGTTTTTCGTAATTTTCAAAGGCTCCATCGGATCCATCGAGTTTTGAAAGCATTTCAAGGGAGCGCGCCTTCATCAACATGGTGTTGGATCCTATTATATCCAGTGTCTCCTTGTCTTTTAGGTTTGATCCGTCGATTTCGGCAAGAATATTGTCCGTAAGTTCGGTCGTTTTGAGGTACTCCCGCGATTCTTCCGTCATTTTTGCCCTCAGCCACAGCATTCTTATACGTAAGAGTTCAGATGCTTTTCCTGTTGAAGCTATTGCTCTGTTGATTCGTTCCAACGCTTTACGAATGTTTCCGTTTTGCCTATATTTTGAAATTATTTTCCATTCAGCATTCCATACGTCATCGTCAGCAACTCCCCCGAGAGAATAAGCCTTGTCCGCCATGGTCAATGCGCTCGAAATATCACCTTGGGTCAAGTAGGAATCTATGGCCCTGTTTAGAAGAAGTCCGCGGTTGTCTCCAACGGACGAGAAAAGTTCATCGTAAATTTTTGCGGCAGTGACATAATCTTTGTTTAAATAATAACAATCGGCGGCAAGCAGTTTCATTTGTTCAGCACGTAAAGGTGTTTCTTCTATCTCGGCGAGTTCCGTCAGATATGTTGCCGCCAACCTGTATTCCGGGGATTTGTCTTTATAGCTGGAAAAGGCTGCCCATGCGAGAATTCGCAGAGCGTCTCTCCTGTACTTGGATTCGGGAAATTCTTTAATTAGTCGATCGGAAAACGATGAAGCTTCCCTCGCATTACGTCTTTTTACCGCAAATTTTGACATTTCAAGTAGTATACGGTCGCGTATTTTTGGGGAACCGTTTTCTAAAACGTCGTTCAAAAGGTTCGCCGTGTCGCGTACAGACGTGTTGGGGTTTCGTGACAGTAGTGATAGGGCAAATTCTATTATGTTCCGAGACGATGTTCCCTTTAATATGTCGCTTAAAAGTTGGTATTGTCGCAAGGGGTCATTTATCATGGTTGCGCTTATGAGTTTTATTTCATCTTTGTCTATTTCGGGAGCAAGTTCCACTTGCAACTGTTGATCGAGAACCTCTACGGCCTCTTCGGGTTTACCGAGTCTGAATAGGGCTGCGGCGTATTGTTTTGCAAATTGGAATCCGGAGGGAGTCCCAAGGTATAGAGAAACCTTCCTCCCGAGATCTTCCGAAAGTTGGGGGAGATTTTTTTCTTCGAAATTTTCGGACAACCTGCACACATTGACGGCTATCTCAATGTCGGTTGCCACGTATTGATTTTTATTTTTGCCCATGGCTTTTTCAAATTCCTTGAGGGCCAAGTCCGGCTTGTCTTGTTGGTACAAGGAATATCCCCTTGCGATCTCATACCATACGAAATTTTCATCGTTTAAGGAGGCGGGATTTATTTCATTTAATATAACTTCAGCTTTTTGGGGGTTATTGAGTCCAACTTCTATTAAGGCTTTTCTTATCTTATTTTCCGGGAGTTCCGAATTGTCGATAAGTTCGGACATTAAGTTTTTCGCCGTTTCGTAATTACCTTGGGCAATCATGGCGTCAACGCATACCATTTTTAACCTATCGGCAGACGGATTTGGGGGACCGTATTTCAGGGCGTCTTCGGTTATGCTCTGCGCCAGGGCGGGCATTCCAACTTCTATGGACGTTCTTGCCGAGTTAAACATTGTATCGAAAAACTCTTGCGTACGCCTATTGGCATCCTTTGTAAGGGGGGCGGTATCTTTGTCGGGCATTTTAGCCAACGGACCGATATGTTCGCTTGCAGCGTGGAGCCATTGCCCGGAAATTGCCGTTGCAACGACGCATAATGTAACTACGAAACGCATTTGCTGTATATTTATAGTTCGCATGTTCTTTTCAAGACAAATGATTGTAGTTAGAACGCCGTTCAATGGGGAATAACGGATAATTCTTACGCTTGGGGAATGCGGTTTTATTTTGACAAATACAACGTTTTTGTGGAAAACGTCGACGAAAGATGTTCTATTAATTTCCGAAGGTATTTATGTCTACATTTAGATTTGCGGTATTGCCTGGCGACGGCATTGGTCCCGAGGTGATGGGGGCAGCCCTCGACGTATTGGAAAAAGCGAACGAAAAAAACGGTGATAAACTGTCGTTTTCAACGCATGCCGTTGGAGGTATGGCTATAGATAATTTTGGTACGGCATTACCGGATTCAACTATAGAGGCGTGCCGTAATTCCGATGCCATCCTGTTCGGTTCTGTTGGGGGACCAAAATGGGAACACCTCCCCCCGAAAGATCAACCCGAGAGAGCCGCCCTTTTACCTCTCCGCAAAATTTTTAAGTTGTTTGCCAACATAAGACCGGGTCTACTTTATCCTCAATTGGTCTGCGCATCTTCTCTCAAAAACGATCTTATTCCCGACGGTATAGATATGGTTTGCATACGCGAATTGACGGGGGGAATATATTTCGGGGAAAAAAAGACATGGTCTGAAAACGGAGAAATGGTTGCGTCCGATACAATGTCGTACCGCGTATCGGAAATAGAGCGCATAGCGGATGTCGCCGGACGCACCGCAATGGGGCGAAGAGGCAGAGTTTGTTCCATAGATAAGGCTAACGTCCTCGAGACTTCCGTATTGTGGCGCAAGACCGTCAGCCGCTACTTCAAGTCGCAATTTCCCCAAATCGAGTTGACTCATCTGTACGTTGACAATGCCGCCATGCAACTTGCCAGAAATCCGAACCAATTCGATGTACTTTTAACCGAAAATATGTTTGGCGACATTCTTTCAGACGAGATGTCTGTGATTTGCGGTTCGCTTGGAATGCTTTGTAGCGCAAGTCTTGGCGACGTTCAAAATTCGTTGGGATTAAAGTTCGGACTGTATGAACCTGCTGGCGGAAGTGCTCCCGACATAGCTGGTTGCGGCATAGCGAATCCGTGTGCTCAGATACTTTCTGCTGCAATGATGATGCGACACTCCTTCGGTCGCGACGATACGGCCACCGCGATAGAAGATGCCGTTCGGCGGGCTGTATGCGATGGATTTCGTACTGCCGATATCGCTTTCGGCAAAAAAAACGTTTCCACGACGGAAATGACTCGTGCCGTAATAGAAAGGCTTTAGACGCGCTCAAAATATTGTGTTTCCGTGTTTGTGCCCATGCCTGCGGACCGTAAAAAGGACATCATATGACATCTTCGGAAATCAGAAAAAGTTTCTTAGATTTTTTTAAATCGAAAGAACACACGATAGTCCCTTCGGCGTCTCTAATGCCGTCATCGCCGAATCTTTTGTTTACAAATGCCGGTATGAACCAGTTTGTGCCGTATTTACTCGGTGATGAGAGAAATCCTTTTTTGAGGGCGGCAGACACTCAAAAATGCATACGTGCGGGTGGAAAGCACAACGACCTTGAGGATGTGGGACTCGATACCTACCACCATACGTTTTTTGAGATGCTCGGTAATTGGTCTTTTGGGGACTATTTCAAAAAGGAGGCAATAGAATGGGCATGGGAACTCTTGACTGATGTGTGGAAATTTCCGAAAGAACGTTTGTATGCTACCGTATACGAGCCCGCTAAAGGTGAGCCATCGGAATTTGATGTCGAAGCTTGGAATTGTTGGGCGAAAATATTTTCCGGATGTAAACTCGATCCGGAAATCCACATAATAAAGAGCGGCAAACAGAATAATTTTTGGATGATGGGTGACACGGGACCATGCGGTCCATGCTCCGAGATACATATCGATCTAACTCCGAAGGGTGACACATGCGGAACTCTTGTAAATGCCGATTCCCCCATGTGCATTGAGTTGTGGAATCTCGTTTTTATGCAGTTCAATGCCGAACCAGACGGTTCGTTTGTGCCGTTAAAAACGAAAAACATAGATACTGGCATGGGATTGGAACGCATTGCCGGTATTTTTGCGAGGACAAGGAACTTTACCGATTTCAATGAACTCCCGTCCAATTATGACAGCGACCTCTTTACCGACATATTCAGTCACATTTCAAGTATGTCGGACAAAAAATACTTGGGGACGTTGCCGCGCAATCGCAAGAATATGTCGTCTCAGGAACTTACCGATTGTGCTTTCAGAGTCTTGGCAGATCATGTTAGAACTTTGGTTTTTGCGATATCGGATGGAATTATACCGGGGAATGAAGGGCGAAATTATGTTCTGAGGCGCATACTGCGCCGTGCCGTGATGTACGGAAAGCGTCTCGGGCTCAAACGAGGTTTTTTTGCACGCCTGGCCGATCCGGTTATAAGAAAAATGTCTCCGGTATTTCCGGAACTTGCCGAGCAACGCGATGCGATTATCAAAACTATGGAGAGGGAGGAAAATAGTTTTGCCAAGACTATCGATAAGGGACTGCAACTTTTTGACTGCTTGGCTGCGACTGAAGGAAGGATATCTGGTGAGCAGGCCTTCGTGTTGTATAATACTCACGGATTTCCCATAGATCTTACCGAACTTATGGCGCGCGAACGCAATTTGTCCGTTGACATAGATGGGTTCGAGACTGCTATGAGGCGTCAACGCAAGATTTCCCGCGAAGCCCAACGCGGTGAAATAATAAAGGTAAGCGATGTTGGCGGGGTCGGCTATTCTACACAGTTTTTGGGATACGATGACAAAAACTTAACATCATTCAAAACCAAGATAATCGCCGTGGTTGAGGATGAAAACGCTGATTTTGTAGCAACGTCGCAGACTCCTTTTTATGCCGAGAAAGGGGGACAGGTAGGAGATTCCGGATTTATGGAGATAAACGGCGTAACAAGCGAGATCTCCGATACAAAAATCGACAAGGCAGGACATATTTTACATAAAACACGCAAAGGGACAGTCGGTCGAAGCGATATTGGTGCCTCTGTGTCTCTGTCTATAGACGTAGCGCGCAGACGCTCCATTCAACGGCATCACTCCGCCACACATATACTTCACTGGGCATTGAGGCAAGTTTTAGGCTTCCATGTAAAACAAGCGGGTTCCTATGTGGACGCCGAAAAACTCCGTTTTGATTTTTCCCATTTTGAAGCTCCTACTCCTGAACAAATTGTAAAAATAGAGCGTCTTGCCAACTTGAAAATACTGGAGAATGCAAAGGTTGTTTGGCGCGAACTTCCCTACGCGGAAATACCTGAGGATTGCATGGCGCTCTTTGGCGAAAAATACGGGGCAATAGTGAGAGTGGTTGAGATGGGAGATTTCAGCAGGGAACTTTGCGGAGGTACCCATGTATCGAATACCGGAGAGATAGGCGTTATAAAAATAGTTTCCGAAAGTGCGATAGCTGCCGGCAAACGCCGCATAGAAGCAGTTGCTGGTGTTGCCGCATTGGAACGCATTTCAGGTATGCAAAAAATGCTCGACGATCTTTCGGGAAAGTTGTCATGCAAAACTGGGGATCTTCCTGACAGAATAGAGAAACTTATTTTGTCGAAGGGTGAACTCGAGAGGGAGGTGAAGGATCTCCGATTGACGGATATGGATCAAAAAGCGAAAGATATTGCAAAAAGGGCCGTAATCGTATCCGGAGAAATACCTTTCATGGTGGAAATAGTCGGGGTGAAAAATCCTGCCGAAATGCGCAACCTAGCCGTGGAATTGTTGAGAGAGCGGTCGAATGGAGTTGCCGTGCTTATGGCGTCTTTTGGAATGAAAGCTTCCGTAGTTGTTCTTTGCTCGAAAGCGGCGATCGACGCCGGGTTCAGAGCTGGAGATATAGTGCGCGATATATCCGCGCAACTCGGAGGAAAAGGTGGCGGAAAATCGGACTATGCTCAGGGTGGAGGAAGTTCGGAAAAACTATCTGAGATTGCGTCAAACTACGTCAAATCTATGAAGCGATAAAACCTATTCTTTAGGGAATGTATCTAAAACAGGTTACAATCAACGGATTTAAGAGTTTTGCCGACAAAACTTCAATATTGCTCACCAGCGGCATAACTTGCATAGTAGGGCCTAACGGCTGCGGCAAGAGTAATATTGTGGATGCAATCCGTTGGGTTCTGGGAGAACAGAGCGCCAAAGCCCTCAGGGGCGGAAAAATGCAGGATGTTATATTCCAGGGAACGGAAAACAGAAAGGCCCTCGGGTTATGCGAGGTATCTCTGCTTTTTTCCGATTGCGAGAAAGACCTAAATACCAGTTTTAACGAGGTCGAAATAACAAGGCGTGCCACCTCTGACGGCGGAAGCGATTATTTTATCAATGGCAGACATTCGCGTTTGAAAGATGTTCAGAATTTGTTTATGGATACGGGAGTAGGTCGCATTTCTTATTCCCTGATGGTACAGGGACAGATAGACCAGATACTGTCGTCGAATCCCGAAGAGCGTCGTGCCGTATTTGAGGAGGCTGCCGGAATTACAAAGTACAAGACCCAACGCAGGGACGCCCTAAATAAACTCACCCTCGTCGAGCAGAATCTCGCGCGTACGACCGACCGTATGGAGGAAATAAATCGACAAATGGTATCCTTGAGAAGACAGGCATCGAAGGCGTTGCGTTATAAAAAGCTGAAGTTTAGGCTCAAACACTTGGATCTTGCTTTGACTGCGAAGATGTACGGGGACCGGGGGAGTTTACTTAAAAATGACGAAACATCTCTAAAGGAAATTTCCTCCAAGTTGTCTGAAGTATCTCGCGAACTCTCGAACGATGAGGAGCGACTTGCGAAATTCAGGGCGGAACGCGCACGGTTGGATTCCGAAATGGAAATATTACGGCGTGATGTGGATGAGGCGAGATTTTCCAAGGAACGCGCCGAAAGCGGATTGAAACTTGCCCGGGAACGAAAGCGGGATCTGTTGGATAGAAGTGTGCGACTTCAAGAGGAGCTGGAATCCCTTAAGGAACAACTTGAAATTCTCAATGGACGGGCAAAGGGAGATGCCAAGGTAAAACAACATCAGTCGGATCTTGTATCTGCCGACGATAAGACTTTTCGTATTCAAAACGACGAGCTTGAATCAGTAAACGAACAATTGCGCGCGGCGGGAGCCGAGTTGTCAAAAACAAAACAGGATACATCAGATGCAGAAAGCTCTATGGCCAGGTTGCGTGTGGACTGCACAAGCTTGGAAGTTGAGTTAGCATCCTACCAAACCCGACATTCCGCCCTCTCGGATTCGATTTTTCAAATAAAAGAGGAAGTTGCAAATCTTGAAGCGAAATCGTCCGAACTTAAGGCTGTCCTGGAGTCGTCGAAAAAACGGCTTGCCGTCGCCGATGCCGACGTTCGCGAAGTAATGCTAAAAAATAGTGAATTACTTGGTCAATACCGTTCAAAACAGGCGGAGATTCGAGACATGGATAGGCGCTTGGTTGAGAAAAGCGCTCGTTTAAGCCTATTGAACGATTTCCAGTTGAGCATGGAGGGTTTTTCGAACGGCGTAAAAGAAATAACAAAAGGCGGAATATCGGGATGCTTAGATTCGAAGGATGTAAAAATAATAGTGCGGAACGTGGCGGTTGCGGAAGGGTGGGAGGTGGCTTTTGAATCGCTATTGGGACCCGCGCTATCCGCCGTGGCTCTTGCTGATGCCTCAAAACTTTCCGATATACTGCGCGTTTTGCGTGAGAAAAATTTTGGCAGGGTATGTTTTCAATTACCAAAGGCGTCGTTTAACGACACGGAACAGTTTGTTCCAGAAGGATCGACGAAAGTATCGGAACTTGTTGAAAGTTCGGATCCGTTTATCGACTCATTTGTAAAGAATTTAGTATCGGGTTGCTATTTCTGCGAGGATATATTATCTTTTATGAGCCAGATTTCCCGGCGAAATAATTTTCGCTTTATAGCGGTGGCTGCAAAGGACGGAAGTATGCTCGATTCCAGGGGAATAATCTACACTTCTGCCACGGAAAAGCACGATGCGGAGAGTAGTTTTATAGTTCGCGGTCGTGAAATAAGGCGTCTCAAATCGGAAATAAGTTCCACTAATGAAACCCTAACCGCATTAAACGAAGATTCCATGGCTATACAGTCTGCTATCGATGCCGTCGAATCCGATATTAAACTGCGTGAAACGGAGCGTTCGGAGCTAAAAAAAGAAGCAGCTACAATGATCGCGCAGATGGACGGTTTGAATGTTGCTATAAACGACAAGAAATCTCAATTGGATATAAAATCCGTCTCTATAAAGGACATGGAAAGCTCGCGTTCGGAGACTCGGGAAAAGCTAAATGCCATACTTAAAGAGTTGAAATCGACAGAAAAAACGATAGCTGATTCCCGCGCTTCTGCGTCAGCTAAGGAAGAAGAGATATCCCGGCTACGCACTTTAAAAGATAAAAAAAATGCCGAACTTTCTGAAATTCGTTTGGAATTGGCATCAAAGCGTTCGCGCTTGGACAGCCTTGAGAGAGGCATAGATGCAGTACGCCAACGACAGGCGGAAACATCTGCCCAGATAAGGAAGAAGGAGTTGGAGCTCCAATCGGTATCGGAGCAAATAGCGAAGTTTGAAAATGAAATCGTCATGGAGGGAAAAAAAGCCGAAGCTCTGGTTCTTGTACTTGAAAATGTTCAGGCTAAAATGGAGTCCCAACGCGCTAAAGTACTCGAATGTAACGGTCACATTTCAGAATCCGAGACTAACTTGACTAAGGGCAGGGAGATGCAAATGAAGCTGAATTCGGGTAAGAGTGAATGCGAGATACGCGTTGCTAGAATTCGTTCGGATTTGGATAATATTGCGAAGAGAGTACTCAAAGAATACAATACGGATGTAGCTGCTGTGGATTGGAAGCTTGAGCTATGGAAAGCTGACAAACACGTGGAAACGGAGATTAATTTTGGCGATATTGAGGACGCCGATGCAATCCCAGAAGAGAAGGTTTCTTGCGAAACTCCCGATCCCGAGCTTCTTGTAAAAATGGATTCGATAGACTTTAACGTTGTTGAAACAGAGTTGGATGAGTTGCGCGGAAAGTTGGGTTCTATGGGGGCGGTAAACCTTGTCGCAGTAGAAGAATATACCGAGCATAAGGAACGTTACAATTTCCTGAAGTCGCAAATCGATGACCTTTGGGCGTCAAAAAATTCTCTCGTAGCTGGTATAGAAGAGATAAATTTGACCAGTCAAAAATTGTTTTCCGATACTTTCGAGAGAATAAAGGAAAATTTCTCGTTTACATTCGGAAAGATTTTTGGAGGCGGAACTGCCGACCTTAGACTTATAGAATCTGAAGATTCGCTTGATAGTGGTATAGAAATCGTGGCGCGACCTCCGGGAACCGTACTAAAGAGCTTGTCGTTGTTGTCTGGAGGGCAGCGGACTATGACTGCCGTATCGCTACTTTTTGCAATATATATGGTCAAACCTAGTCCATTCTGCATTCTCGACGAGCTCGATGCTCCTCTCGACGATGCAAACATAGGAAGGTTTATCGATATTCTCAATGAGTTTACTAGGTATTCGCAGTTTTTGGTGATAACCCATAATAAACGCACTATGGGTGCCGCCCGGACAATTTACGGGGTCACCATGGAGGAACGTGGAGTCACCCGTCTCATATCGATGAGATTCGGGGATTCCAATGCGGAATCCTCAAATAGCGTGCAAGTCTCGGCTGTCCAATAAGATTGACTGTGTGTGTTCCTTCCGCACACATCGTAGAATACGGAGTTGACTTGTGGGATGTGACGTTTTTGCGATATATTGTCTATTCGTAAAAGGCCCCTCCGAGCATTATATCTTCGTTGTACATTGCAATAACTTGACCCGGGGATAGGGCGCGTTGTCTCTTTTCAAACTCTATTTTTGCTCTTCCGTTTCCAAGGGGCGTAAATACGGCTTTTACCATAGGATCCCTGTATCTGACTTGTATTTGAATCGTATGTTGACAGTCGACGGGTTTGTTTATCCAGTTGAGGTTTCTAACCGTAACGGAATTCCGATACAGATTCTCCGCGTTTTGCGAATCGAAATCCACGTATAACGTATTTGTGGAAATATCCTTGTTTGTAACTACATAGTGTTTCCCTTCCGTATTCGACGGGATTCGTATGCCCTTTCGTTGTCCTATCGTATAATTGTAGAGTCCCGTGTGTGTACCTAATTTTTTCCCCGTAGATTCGTTTACGATATCTCCGGGTTCTTGCGGGATGAACTGCTTCAAAAAATCCTGTATTTTCACTTTTCCAAGAAAACATATTCCTTGGCTGTCCTTCTTCTCGGAAACAGGCAAGTTGTTTATTCTGGCTATATCCCGAACTTCGCTTTTTAAAAGGGATCCTATTGGAAAAATTATCCGCCTTAATTGGGGTTGTGTAATCATAGCCAAAAAGTACGATTGATTTTTGCTGGGATCCGCCGCGACTACAAGATCACGCGAGCCGTCGGGATTATCCCTGACGGAGCAATAGTGCCCGGTGGCAACAGTATCGAATCCGCATTTCAATGCGTAGTTGATAAAGTCCCCGAATTTTATGTGTTTGTTGCATATTACATCGGGATTGGGGGTGGATCCGTTTCTATAGCCGTCTACTATGTATTCGACTACCTTCTTCCTGTATTCGGATATGAAATTTACAATTTCGAATTTTATACCTATTATTTTCGCACAGTTTCCGGCATCGATTATATCTTGGTGCCATGGGCAGTCTGTCATGGCATCGGCGACCGCTTCGTTTACCCATGTTTTCATATATGCCGCAGATACTTCAAAGCCCTGCTGCTTCAGTAAAAGCGCGGCAACTGCACTATCCACGCCGCCGGACATGGCTACCAATATTCTATTTGGCATATTCTACAAGTTTATAGCACGAGGCGATTACGGTATATTTTATTTTTATGGGGTAATGACCGTTCCTTTATGTGCAATTGAGTGGTATCTCCATACATTGTTTTTTATCCCATGATTAACGCGGCTCGCGTTTGAAAGTTGCCGTGTCGATATGAAACCAATATTTTCACCGTAATAGGGGTGTTTGCGTACACACATTTCATCGACGCAACCAGATCGTATCCGTATGGTTTTTCTGAATCATATAGTTTGGAGTTAACGATACCGCGCACTGTGTGCAATTCCCGAGTCTTCACTCCTGGAAATTAGACATAGGCAAACGTCGGGCTTCCAATAAGAAGCGGATATGTCCTCGCTTCTCGTATATTTTGATGAATTTGTCAAGGATGTGTTCCATTTATCAAAAGAAGTATTCTGTTGAAAACGATGTTTCTTTTTCGAGAAACCTCCTCTTACGAAACGGAAGCGTATAAACGCATTTCTCCCGAAACCGAAAAATTCCCCCCCCGGCAATGAATGATATGGGGGAGTATCGTCTTACATCGCCTTGGTATTTAGTCGGATGGAAGTTACCAACCGCATTTGAAAACGGCAAAAAATACTTGAGTAGACAACTTTGCCTTCTATAGTGGCGAGGCGTAGTAAAATGAACCAATCTTACCAGGCAATAGCGCGCAAATACAGACCTAAGCAGTTTTCCGACATTGTTGGACAGGAACATGTCGTGAGGACTCTTGAAAACGCCATAAATTCGGGTAAGATAGGGCACGCTTACCTGTTCGTTGGTCCCAGAGGTACGGGGAAAACCACCATTGCACGCATATTTGCAAAATGCCTCAACGCCGAGGGTGGACCGTGCGTGCACCCGAACGACGAAGATGAGGTATCGCAGTCCATAATGGACGGAGTCGGTTCATGCATGGATGTGATTGAAATAGACGGGGCTTCTAACAATTCTGTGGAGAATGTGCGCGAACTTACGGAGAATTGCCTGTCTCATCCGATGCGTTGTAGGTATAAAATTTTTATCATAGACGAAGTCCATTCTTTGTCGTCAGCTGCGTCAAACGCCTTGCTGAAGACTCTCGAAGAACCCCCTCCGTATGTTAAGTTTATTCTTGCGACAACCGATAGTAGTAAAGTACTACCGACGGTGGTTTCGCGGTGTCAACGTTTTGAATTTCGTCCGATACCGGAAAGTTTAATTGTTTCATGTCTTAAAAAAATAATTCAAAAAGAAAACGTGTCCGCAAGCGATGAAGCCCTGTGGACCATAGCGCATATGGCCGCCGGCGGTATGCGGGACGCCCAAAGCATCCTGGACCAGATGATTTCTTTTTGCAATGGCAATATAGAAGAGGGCGATGTATTGGGAGTGTATGGGCTGGCTTCCAGAAACCAGATAGAGTCTTTAGCGTCGAAAATGGCATTCGGAGATTATCCCGGGGTAATAAGAGCCGTCGACGAACTGTCCGACGGGGGTTGCGACCTGTATAGGGCTTTGTGCGACTTGCAATCTTTCTTTCGCAACGCCCTAACACGCTCTTTTACCGACGGGGGCTGCGATTTCGGCGGATATAAGCTTTCGAGCGAGCAGATAATACGTATGCTCGATATTTTACAAGGATCCGAAAACGGGTTAAAGTTCGGTTTATCCGGGAAAACTATTTTCGAAGTTGCGGTCTTAAAGGCGGTTGAACAGAGTAGAGCGCGGGCCATAAATACCCTCATAAAAGAACTCGATAATCTTGCGAATGCTCCCGCCGAGACTAAAAAAAAAATAGAATTACTACTTAGTGGGTCTTTGTCCGCACCAGACGACTTTGTTTGCGCTCCTGCGCCTGAAACAGAAACTCTTACCCGGACTCCACCCCGCGTAATAGGGGAAAATGCGGACGGCAAAGCGACCGGCACGTTGGAAAATAAAATTAATCCCTCTTGCTTCGATGAGAATATCCCGGAATTTGCATCGGCCGTCGGAAAAATACCGTCAAGCATTCTCAAACTTTTTCGAGAACAGATCGGAATGAAACCGGTTCGTTATGTACGCGGTCTTGCGGATGAAAGAAAGATCGGAAAGCTTTCATCCGGTAAAGAATTTTTCGATGGAATTTTACCGGAGCCCGACGATGTGATTGGATCTTATCTTGCAGAGGAGGACGAAAGTTGACCGCGGATTTTGAAATTTTGTCCAATAAAATATTCGAATCTACGCAGGAAAATTTGAATTTGGCGAACTTCGAGGAGCTTGGTGCCGTAGCGGAATACTTATTCATGATAATAGAAGACCTTATGGAGCGTATGGAGAGTGTAAGTGGACGGGCATTGGGCAACAACGATGTGTCCGACCGGATAGGCAAGCCTCCAAGTATGAACGCCAAGCTTGACGATAGCGGTTTTGTAAAAGATACGTCCGAGATTTCAAAATGGGGGGAATTTTACATGGGCGCGTTGGATTGTTTCTCAAGCGGTTCGACGGTCTTAGCGAAAAAAATATCCCAACTTTCTAAGGCGCATAAGGAACCGAAGGTTGCATATACGATACAATATTATACAACTTCTATCGGCGTGGGATAATGAATGGAAAGGATAATACTCCGGAATGGTATCCAGTGGATGCCGATCGACGATTCTTTACAACCAGCGTAGTGCCCGGAATAAAGCTCGGTAAGTCGGGAGAATGCGATGGCGGTGTATCAAGTGCCGTTCGTCGAAAAAGAAGAACATTAACGTTCGATGAATATAAAAGAGGAGTTCTTGCGGGAGATAAAACCGTACTTGCGCGTGCCATAACGCTTATAGAAAGCAATGCTCCGAAGCATTTTGAAACGGCTCAAAATCTTATAGGAGAGCTTTTGCCTTATTCCGGTAATGCGTACAGGATAGGGATAACCGGAGTCCCGGGAGCGGGGAAGTCTTCTTTTATAGAAGCCTTCGGTACTATGTTGTGCAACGATTTCAGCAAGAAAGTCGCGGTCCTCGCCGTAGATCCATCGAGTTCGTTGACGGGTGGAAGCATTCTGGGGGACAAAACTCGCATGGAAAAATTGTCCCGTTGCGACAATGCTTTTATTAGACCATCCCCGTCGGGGGGGATGTTGGGCGGAGTGGCTAGAAAGAGCCGCGAGACCATGATACTGTGCGAGGCGGCCGGTTACGATGTCATATTGGTCGAGACGGTCGGAGTGGGACAAAGTGAAGTTTCCGTGCGTTCGATGACGGATTTTTTCCTGTTGATACAACTCGCGACCCAAGGCGACGAATTGCAGGGAATAAAAAAGGGGGTAATAGAGTTGGCTGATGGCATACTTGTAAATAAGTGCGACGGCAGCATGGTGGAACGTTCAAATCTCAAGCGGGCGGAGCTTGCGGGGGTTCTACGTTTTCTTAGCAACACGACTCCGGGATGGAGTCCTTTCTGCGATGTCTGTAGCGCATTGAGCGGATTGAATATAAGGGAAACTTGGCTTAGACTCGTTGAATTTAAAAACAAACTCGAAAGTGATGGACTTTTCCAGGAACGCAGGAATCTCCAGAAAGTCGAGTGGTTTAAGTCCCTTCTCGATCATGAAGTTCTCCGTCGCTTTTACTCAAAAGAGGGGTTTTCCAATGCGGTGGACTACTATAAGATGCTTGTGGAAGACGATAAAATCAATGTCGCCAAAGCGGTAAGGAACTTATTGGATTCCCAGTTGAAGTAACACATGGACAAGAAAGTCGAGGGGCTTCCCATTCCCGATCGTATGGAGCGTGAAATTGAGGATTACGCCTTGTATCTTAAAATGGAACTTGGACGTGGGGTAAACACTATCGATTCCTATTGTAGCGATATCAGGCAATTTGCAGAATTTGCCGCATTGGAAGGAAAAACCTCCCTTTCGGAAGTTGGTTCCGACACGCTTGCCCTCTGGATAGGTCGAGTTTCAAAGTTTGCCAAAAGTTCCACCCAGTCTAGAAAAATCAGCGCCCTGCGGTCTCTTGCCGTGTATTTTTGCGAAGAAGGTATATGGGATAAAAATTTGGCGATACTTGTTGCCCGTCCAAAAATACGTCGAAATGTCCCGGATGTTTTGAACGCGTACGAGACCGATAAACTTATTTCGGCAACAAATGGAGAAACTCCGGAAGCCGTCAGGGATAGGGCGATGCTTGAACTCATGTACGGAAGCGGTTTGCGTGTGTCGGAACTGTGTTCCCTAAA
This sequence comes from uncultured Opitutales bacterium, assembly GCA_964564825.1. Lineage (GTDB taxonomy): Bacteria > Verrucomicrobiota > Verrucomicrobiia > Opitutales > Intestinicryptomonadaceae > Merdousia. Next base: position 33,440 of record CAZMBN010000001.1, on the reverse strand, counting down.
AGAGAGCGACATCGACGTTCGCGAACGCATAGTGCGCGTGCGCGGGAAGGGGGACAAAACCCGTCTTGTGCCCGTGGGGGATATGGCGATTGACGCGATAGATGAATATTGCAAAGTGAGAAAAACCCTCGTTAAAAGACGCAATGTCGCCGAGTTATTCGTTACCCGCAGGGGGAAAAAACTTTCAAGAAAAACTTTTTGGTATAACATAAAGAAATACGCTTCTGCTGCGGGTATTGAAAAAAATGTAAAACCCCATGTTTTACGGCATTCTTTTGCAACGCATTTGCTTCAAAACGGTGCAAATCTAATGTCGATACGCGAGATGCTTGGACACAGTAATCTTTCCACCACCCAGATATATACGAGACTATTAAACGACGACGTACAACGCGAATATAAGAACAAGCACCCGCGTTCGAATATGGATGTAGATATTCCCGGAGTATAGGTGGCGGGAGATTTTGCATGCCGCTGGCAACCCGGTTCGTTTGCGACGGGATTTTCTAATTTTCGGTAAGCGCTTTTATCCCTATTAAAATTAATATTATCCCCCCGGCGAAAACGAATTTCGGATTTGCGTTTTTCCCTATTTTTTCCCCAAAATTTATCCCGAAAAGGCAAAATAGAAAGGCGATAATGCCTATTACGACGGAGGGAAACAATATCGGCAAACGCAGGCACGAAAAACTGATTCCCACGGCAAGCGCGTCAAGACTTGTTGCTATCGATAGAGTGAACAAAATTTTTGGATTTAAAGGATATACAAAACATTTTCCAACACCGTTGTGTCCGCAAAAGGAATCGTATACCATTTTTGCGCCAACGGCTGCTAATATGAAGAATGCTACCCAATGATCGTAAGGTTTTATTTGTCCGTAGGCGAGTTTGTTTAAGTTCCATCCGATTACCGGCATAAGGCATTGAAAAGTTCCGAACGACAGTGCAGTAGCAAGCGTATTTTTCAGCGGTATATTTGGAGTCGAAAGTCCGCACACTACGGAGACGGCGAGGACATCCATCGAAAGTGCAACGGCAATAGAGAACAGTTCCGCAAAATTCATCGATAAAAATACTGTATTCCGGGTTTTTGTGTCTCAAGAAAATATTAAAAAATGGTTGAAATTTGTCAAATTCGGGGACACGGTTTTCCCCATGGAAACTCTTGAGATAGACGGGCACAAACTCCTAAAATTTGAAATAGGCGCTTCAAGTTATTTAATGAATCCCGCTGACGGGGCGAGGCTATTGAACTGGTATATAACCTTGGCCGACGGATCTGTAAGGGACATAATTTATTGGCCGGAAGGCGCCCCGATAGGCGGGGAGAAATTGGGGGATGTCTTGGGAGGCGTACCAGTGTTGTTTCCGTTTGCGGGAGGATCCTGGGCGGACGGTCGCGTCGATTACTGGAAAACCCCTGATGGACTCGTCCTTCCCATGCGCAAACACGGGTTTGCTAATTGGGGAACGTACGAAACGGTCTTTCTTGGTGAGAATGAGATACGGCTGCGCTACATGCCGAATTCAAGCGACTTGGAATCGTTTCCCTATGACTACGAATTCGAAGTATGTTACCGTTTTGGCGAGCTCTCGTACTCCTTCGAAGCCCTTTTAAAGAACAAAGGCTCCAAACGTATCCCGTGGTCTGTGGGTTACCACCCATATTTTACCATGCCGTGGCACCGAAATTTGACAAAGGGAGACTACCGTCTTGTTTGCGATGCCCGTAGCGCCTGCTATCCACTCCCGGATGGGAGTTTTCGCGTTGCCGACAATCTCGAAGAAAATTGTTTCTCCTCCCCCGAAATGATTCGCAGAATTCACACGCACTTGAAGAGCGGTATCTTTCGTTTCGGACCAAAGAATGGAGAGGAAGACATCATTGTAAAGGTGGACGGCGGCGTTGTTAAACCCGGATACTGCCTTGTAACGTGGACCAAAGACGAGGAGGCTCCGTTCTATTGCGTTGAACCATGGATGGGGCTTCCAAATTCTTCCACAAATGCGAAACATTTTGTAGAGCCGCATTCCCATGCATCGTTTGTTGTGGAGATTGACATCTCGTAATGAGGGCGGTTGTGCAGCGGGTAAAATCGGCGGCGGTCGATATTGTAGGCGGTAATGGGAAATTCAGAAGCGGGGAGATCACTTTGGGACTTGTCGTCTTGTTGGCGGTTGAAAACGGAGATACTCAAACCGATGCGTCTTGGATGGCTTTAAAAATTTCGCGGTTGAGGATATTTGACGACGATAAAGACCGTATGAACGTGTCCCTTATGGATTCCGGCGGCGATGTTCTCGTATTGAGCCAATTTACACTATTTGGAAGTTTGCGCAAAGGCAGCAGACCTTCTTTCAATAGATCTGCGAAAAACGATATATCCGGACCTCTATACGAACATTTCTGCTCGCTTCTCGAATGCGAAATCGGCAAAACCGTTCAACGCGGAATTTTTGGCGCGCATATGGAGTTGACGCTGGTAAACGACGGTCCGGTGACCATAATTCTAGATTCCCGAAACAAAGACCTGTAGAAAGATTGGGAGATTCGCGCCTTGGGTAATTTGCCGGACGGTTTTATTTTAGGGATTTGAGAGCTCTGTCTATGCGCGAAAGTATTCGTTGCTTGCCGAGAATTTTAAGTACGGCGAACAAATCGGGTCCTCCGGTCTGGCCCGTGATTGCATAGCGAAGCGCGGCCATATATTCTGCGGGTTTTATTCCTTTTGACGTCGCAAAATCGCCGATTCGCGGGTACAGGACATCGTGTTCGAAACTGTCCGCATGTTCGATCAAATCAACGAGCTCGGTTAGGCGTGCGCCGGGTTCTCCAGTTTCCAATATCTTCTCTCTTGCGGCATTGTCGAACGGAAAATTCTCGTCGAAGAAATGCCCGAGCATAATAGGCAACCCATCCATGTTCAGCACCTTAGGTTGGCATACGGCAAAGACTTTTTTAACGTATTCGCAGTCGAAGCCCAGATCTACCTTTCCGAGCAGAGCCTTTCTTGCCGCTTTGTTGAACTTATCCGGGGATAATGCCCTTATGTATTCCGTATTGAAATGCGCCATTTTGCGATCGTCAAAACGCGCATTGCTTTTGACTATTCCGTGAAAATCAAACGAGGATATTATCTCTTCTATCGGCATTATTTCCCTGTCGTTTTTCGGATTCCAGCCCAGCATGCATAAATAATTCCTCACGGCTTCGGGTAGGAAATTCCTTTGCTGATATTCCTCTATGAGCGCGCCGCGATCGCGTTTGCTCATCTTGCCGTGTCCTTCGCTTTTCAATATTAGCGGTATATGGGCGAATCGCGGCATGGTGGCGTCAAAGGCCCTGAATAGTTCTATGTGTTTATTTGTATTTGTGAGATGATCCTGACCGCGTATTACATCAGTAATTTCCATGCAAATATCGTCGACTACGTTTACAAAATGAAATACGGGCGCTCCGTTGGAACGGAATATGGGAAAATCTTTTTCCTCGAGATGCGCCACATCTCCGTAAACGGCGTCGTGAAACACCTGTTTTTCTCCGGAGACCTTGAAAAATACGGCACCATCCTTGTCGTAAGCTTTTCCTTTCTTTCTCAATATTTCAAGGTATTCGCGGTATATGTCGTTGCGCTGGCTTTGGAGATAGGGTCCGTATTCCCCCCCGACTTCGGGACCTTCGTCCCAATCGAGACCGAGCCATTTCATTCCGTCCTTTAAAATATTTAAGTATTCTTCGCGGTTGCGCTCTTGGTCGGTGTCCTCTATGCGAAGCACAAATGTTCCTCCGGTATGTCTGGCGTACAACCAGTTGAAAAGCGCCGTGCGTGCGCTACCTATGTGGAAGAACCCAGTCGGACTTGGGGCGAACCTTACTCTTATTTTATTCATGCGCGGCTCCAATTCCAATTTTTGGAAGGGGGATTATTTGATGCCTAACTTTTCGGGTATCCCACTCTCCGATATTCAGTTCCCTGCAATAGTTTAGGAGTGCCGGCATCGGATCTATTGGGGAGAAGCCAAAAGAGCGTCTGTATTTGTTCAATGTCATCCAGGATATATAATCGAGAACAACCGGATTTGCGCTTAGATATATGGTGTTTTCGCTGAATGTACAGCGCGAATTAAACAGCGCCCCCCCCACAAATTGTCCTTTTTCATAGGAGAGTATCGTAAAAATGTTCGAGTCCCGCAATTCGGGAATGGCGCAGACCTCCGCGGCAGCCATAGACGCGTTCGACGGTTGTTTTAAAAATCGTTCGTTGTTGGACATATTCCATATGCTGGCATTTCCGATAGCCGCACAGACGCCGAGTCCCTCCATATCCGTTACAACAGGCAGGTTTATCCAAAAATCCACCGACAAAAACAGGGGGATCGGAAGATAGCTCTTGCGCAATTCAGGGTTGTACAGATCCACCACTTTTGCTCCGCGCACGCTCTTGGGCATAAGGGGATTGTCATAATACCATTTTTTGTCGAAGAATTTATTGCTTTCAATATCGGCGACGTTCACGCCGTGGTAATCGTCTTTGGTTCCCGTTTGCAGCGCCGAAAGTTTTGGGAGGTAGAGAGATTCCCTGAGCCTACGACGGCTCATGTCGACTATCGTAATATCTGTTTTTTTGTATCCGCGCCTTAGTAGTTGTTCTATTACGGCGTCAACCAAAGCTATGGGAGTTGCAAGTCCCGGTCCGGAGTTTGTATAGACTTTTAAACCCACTCTCCCTTTTTTTCCTGGTTTGATTTTGTTTTTCGACCGGTCTTCGTATGCTTTAAACATGGCGGAGACCGCCATGGAATAGCTCTTAGAATCGAAATTTGGTAACGTGCATTCGAATATTACGTTTTTTATTGATTCTGGGGTATTCGCCGCACCATCGGATGCAAACCCCTTTGTGAGGGAGAATTTTAACGCAAATATCGTAAAAAATATTTGCATAACAGGGATATATTTAAGATTCTTCAACATAATCGGGATGGTTGTCGCCCTAACGTTCTTGTAGGCATATCATAATTTTTTTTGAGAGAAAAACGGATTTTTCAAATTATGCAAGCAATGAAGTTTCCATGTAGTGTACTGGTCGTGCTTTCCGTCGTGGTGTTGACGCTTGTGTCTGCGTGTTCGGAAAAGACTCCCGAACAAATTGCGGCCGAAAATAAGAAACGTTCGGAATTGTCGATAAGACGTTCGCAAGTTCTTCTATTTGAAGACAAGGCCGGCGAGGCCGTAGCTATGTTGGAGAAGACGCGGAAGGTTTGCGGGGATTTCCCCGATCTGTGCGAAGCTTTGGCTTACGCGTATATCCAAGACAAACAACCCGCACTTTCGGCCATGTATTTCGAGAAGGCTTCGGATATAGACGGTGGGAATGCCGATCTCCTTATCCTTGCGGCAAAAACCTACGAACAGGCGGGTTCTCCCTCCGCGGCGGTGAACGCCTACACAAAATATTTGAAAATAAAGCCAAAGGATTCCGTTGCATGGAAATCACTGGCAAGTTGTTTTGAGCGTCTGAACAGGTATCAAGACGCGTTGAATTCATGGATGAGCGCCATAAAGACGTCCAGCAAAAATCCTACGGCGACCGAGGCTGCGGCTCTGGGGTCGCTCTTTGTAAAACTCGGCAATGCCGTCCAGGCGAAACGTTGGTTTGAAGCCGCCCTCGAATCGGAAGGATCCAAAACCTACGACGATAGGAAAATTTCCCTTTTGGGTCTCGCATCGATCTATTTGTCGCAGAAAGATGTGGCGAAACTCGAGTTGGTTGTAGCCGATTTGGATAAAATGGATCGGACCATAATAGACAAGAATTATCCCGCATTACGTTCACAGCTTGCCGACTTTCGCCAAAAATTGGCGGAGGCCCAGGCTGCCTTAAGAATTGAAGCAAAGCGAAAGAAGGATGAAGAGTCGAAGAAACTCGAACCGCGGACCCCGCGCGTGCCGGAGAAAGGATACGCAAGTGAAATACCCGTGGCGCATTCCAAAAAAAGCGAAAGTCTCGCGGATGAGCCGGACGAGGGTCGGATGCAGCCGCGTTCAGAGCAGGATCCTAAAATGTTTTCCGGGAATGGAGAGAAAAAGCCGACGGTTGCCGTAAGCGATGGAAGTTCGACATCCTCCACCGTTGCACTTCCCAACGCCGAACGTGCCGGGGTTGAAACGGGGAAAGAAATGCCTTTACCGCCTCCGGTCGCCGACGATCCGTTTTCGCCGCCCGTAGACGGTACTGTCGAATATACCGCCGGATCTTCCGAACCTTTCACCCCCGTGGAGAAGTACATACGTAGAAGTCGCGAGAGACTCATGAAAGGGGACGTAAACGGTGCGGAAAAATCCGCACATTTGGCGGTGTTTGAAAATAGGAAATCTCCGCAGGCATGGAGAGCTTTGGCGCAGTCTTACGAGGCGCAAAAAAGAAACGGCGACTCTTATCTTGCGGCCCGCGAGGCATACATGCTCAATCCCGACGATATAAACGCAACTCTCTTTTATTTGCGCAACGCCAGCCGGGTGTTGAACAATGAAAAATTTCTAAATGTTCTTTACGCCGCGCGCGAGAAATTTCCCGACAACGCCGAAATTCTCGTAGGTTTGGCGAGGACTTACAAGACAATCGGAGACGCTCGCAACGCAAAATTCTTCTATAAGGAATTTGTCGATAGAACTCCAAAAGAACATAGGCTTTATAAAAAGGTTTACGAGGAATACGAGGAGCTGTTGCGCAATTAAATGCCCATGATTAGCCAGGCCAGCATAGAGGAATTGCGATCACGGGTAAATATATACGATCTTGTATCGCAATACGTTTCTCTTAAGAAGAGCGGTTCGCAGTATAAAGGGTTGAGTCCCTTCACAACGGAAAAGACTCCGTCGTTTTATGTGTACCCCGACAAGGGTTTCTACTATTGTTTTAGCACGTCGCAGGGGGGGGATTTATTCAAATTTGTGCAGGTTAAGGAAAATTTGAGTTTTCCCGAGGCGGTGGAGTTTATAGCCAATCGGTTTTCGATAAAACTGGAATATGAAACCGGTTCGGGCGGGAAAAAAGAACGCAGTATTAGAATGCAAATATTCGAAATGCACGAGGATGCGGCCAAATGGTATAGCGACCAGTTTTTTTCCGATACTCCGGAAGCCGAATGGGTTCGCGAATATTGGACGCGTGAACGCGGATTTACTCTCGGGCAGGCGAGGGAATTGCGCATAGGTTACGCACCGGTAAACGACGAAACGTTGAAAAAACTTTTTTTATCGAAAAAATATTCACCCGAGGCGATGGTCGATAGCGGAATATTCTCCGTCCGGAACGGATATCCGCGCGATTTTTATCCGCGTTTTAAAGGTCGTATGATGATTCCGATATCAGATATATCGGGTAGGGTGATAGCTTTCACCGCAAGGAAGACCCGTTACACTCCGGATATCCCGTCCGAGGAGGGCAAATACGTGAATTCGCGCGATACCGCGATATTTTCAAAAAAACACGTTGTCTTTAACATCGATAAAGCTAAGGACGACGCGCGCCGACTCGGTTATTTTATTGTCGTGGAAGGCCAGCTTGACGCCATAAGGATGTATTGTAGCGGATTTAAAAATACGGTTGCAACGCAGGGAACGTCCGCCGGCAAAGATCATTTCTCCCAAATGATGCGATTCGCAAAAAAAGTTGTGTTGCTTTTTGACGGCGATTCGGCGGGAAGACGCGCCGCGTTGAAAACTATTGGCACATGCCTTGAAACGGGCATATACCCCTATGTAGCCGCCCTCCCCGATGGGGAGGATCCCGACTCTTTCATAAAGTCGCGCGGGGAAAATGCTATGAGGGAACTTATTGAAAACGGACGTAAAACGGCGCCGTCTTTTGCGGCGTCCGTAATTCTGGACGAGGATTCAAACGGGGATCCGTCGCGCAAACGCGCCGCAATCGAAGAATTGTTTTCAATTGTGGATAAAGCGGACTACCAGGTTGTAAAAGACGACTATCTGAGGGAAATTTCATCCGTTTTGCACGTCGACTATCTTTCCCTACTCGGGGACTACCGAGCATGGAAGGCGAGATCCGTTTCTCCCGCGAAATACGCCGCCGCCGCTTCGATGGGGAAATTTTCCGGACGTTCCAATCAAGGAATGTTGACAAATTCGGTTTTTGACGCTTTGCTTGTCTGCCTCAACCATGAGAATGTGGCGGAGGCAATGTCCGGAGTGATACGCGATGAGTGGATACAGGGTAATACGCCCGAGTGCGTTGTCTTCAAAAAACTCATGACCCTATACCGCGAAGGCGTAGGTTTTGATATAGGGAATGCGGCCCAACTATTTGACGATGACGTTGAATTGAATTTGATATACGGGATCTATGCGAAGGAAAAGTTCCCCATTGATAATCCGGTGGAACTGGCGAACAACTGCATTAGGAAAATATACAGGAAATACATCGAAGGCGAGATGGGTATTTTGGAACGGGAATTATCCGAAGCCGACAAGAAAGGTTCCGACAAAAGGTTGGAGATATTGGAGAAACTGAAACGGATGCGAAAAACCCTTTCAAAATCCCCCGAAATATTGGAGACGGTCGAATAAACGGAATCCCACCCCCATTTTAAATTGAGATTATATGGCAGGCAAAACTACATTAAAAACGGCGAAAAAATCTGCGAAACTAAAAAAAATGGTTTCCGTAAACAAAAAGACCGTTAAATCGAAAGGGCGGACGACGGCGGACAAGAAAAAAAACACGACACGGGAGAAACCGCGTTCCGGAAGCTCCCGGTCGAAGTTGCCTTCAAAGGTTCGACCGAAATCGGGAAATGCGGGCAAACCGACGAAAAGGGCGTCGACCCTCGCGGATCTTCCGGGTGCGGACGCGGGCGCCGAAAAATTAAAGAAATCCAAAAAAAACTCGGTATCGGTTAATGCGGAACACAAGAGCAAACTTAATGAAAAAATCCGCCAGCTCGTCCATCTTTCAAAAGAGAAGGGATTCCTGACAAGTCAGGATATCAACAAGCATCTTACCGAAACGCTTTCCGATCCCGCAGAGTTCGACAACGTAATAAACATACTTGAGAATCTCGAAGTTGAGATTTTCGACAACGACGACGAAGTCGAGAGTTTTAAGTCTAGAAAAGAGGAATCGGAAGAGCGTCAAACGCGTGCGTTGCAGTCCGATTCGCTCGACGATCCCGTCCGTATATATCTTAAGCAGATGGGGCAGGTTCCTTTATTGTCGAGGGAGCAGGAGGTTTCCATTTCAAAGAGAATAGAAGCCGCCCAAAAGAAAACCTTGGATATCCTTTTTTCGGTTTCAATATCCAATGCCTTTCAAATAGGTTTGGCGAAGAAGCTTGCATTGAAACCCTCGTCGAAGGAGGAGGGTTTCGAAAAGGTGGTGAACGACAAGAAAATCGAAACCAGAGAGACCTATCTTAAGGAGCTTCCCAATTTCATATCGAATGCGGAAAATTTGACCGCCAAACTCGACAGGGAATGGGAGGGTGCAAAGAATGCCAAAAACCCGGCTATTCGGAAGCGCCATCTGACTCTTTACGCCAATATCGAGGCTAAGCTAAGGGACATATACGTAAAAGGTTTTATGTTTAAGGCGAAAGTTTTTGAGGAATTTATCGATTCATTTTCCCCGGTAGTCCTCGAAATAGAGGATTGTCTTTACAAACTTCGTGCGATAAAGCGCATAGGGAAAAAGGCGAGGATAGGCGATGGCAACGCCATCAACGCGCGTCTTAAGGAAATAGAAAATTCGTACCGCATATCCCCCGATCGGCTTGTAGAGCTTGTAAAAGAGGTGAAACAGGCGATGCGCGAGGGCCACAATGCCGAGGCCGAGATGGTTCGCGCAAATTTGCGCCTGGTTATATCCATAGCGAAGAAATATACCAATAGGGGGTTGAATTTCCTCGATCTCATCCAGGAGGGCAATATGGGGTTGATGAAGGCGGTGGAAAAATTCGAGTACCGCCGCGGGTACAAATTTTCCACATATGCCACATGGTGGATACGCCAGGCCATTACCCGATCGATAGCGGACCAGGCGCGCACGATACGCATACCCGTGCACATGATAGAGAGGTTTAACAAAGTGATGCAGGTTCAAAAGCAGTTGCTTCAAGAGCTTGGGCACGAACCCACCCCCGAGGAAGTGGCCAACGAAATGCAAATTCCCGTGGAATATGTACAATCCCTAATGAAGTTGGCACAGCAACCTATTTCGCTTCAAAGCCCGGTTGGCGATTCCGACGACACGAATTTCGGGGATTTTATAGAAGACAAGGGCGCCGAAAACCCCTACGACATGACGGCGCATTCGCTGTTGCGCGAGAAGCTTATGTCCGTTCTAAATTCCCTTACATCGCGCGAACGCAGGGTTCTGTCCCTGCGTTTTGGACTTTTGGACGGAGACTCCCAGACTCTCGAAGACGTCGGGAAGCAGTTTAACGTCACCCGCGAGAGAATTCGCCAGATAGAGGCAAAGGCCCTCAGAAAAATGCGCCATCCTACAAGGATTCGCCAATTACAGGGGTTTTTTGAAGCTGAAAACAACAACAGCGGTCCCGGATTCGACCAGTTTACCAGGGACAAGGATGGGAAGTAACGCCGTTGCGATTTTTCCCCGTGTGCGTGCGTTGCTTGTTGTTTTCTGCGTGCCGTTCGTGTTTCCGTATTTTCTCCATGCGCAGCAATCGGCGCACAGAAAACTTTATAACCGTGTTGCCCCGTCGCCGTCCCTCAAATTGTCGGCGGAGGCGGCGGAGGAACTAGATTTTGATTTCTATATAGGCAGAATTGTGCGTAGCGACGGAAAATACGTCGTAGTTAATATCGCATCCAACAGCAAAATATCCGGGAGATTCCCGATATACTACGGATGCGACGCCGGGATGCGCCCCACCTCCATACTCTCGAACACGGGAGTTTCGCACAAAACGTGTACGAGTTTCAAGGTGGAACGGGGCGAAGCTCGTGTAGGCGACGTTGTAATGGCGAAATTTCCCGCTCCGGACGGGAAATCCAAGTAAAATTTTAACCGTCCCCGGTATTTCCCCGGTACAAAAGTGCTTGATAAAAAAAGGTTGGTATTGTTACATGGCGCGGTAGGGTAACCTTTTGCGCTTTTACTTCACGTTATGGATTTGGGTTTGTACGATTGGGACGTCATAGTGCTGGGTCTGTTGGCCGCGTGCCTTTTCGCGGAATGCGTGATATTGTTTGTCCGGGTAAACTCGATGAGGAATAAAATGGAGTCGGAAGCCGAATCCATTAGGACGGAGGAACTTTTAAAATACGAAAAAAAACGCAACGAGCTTGAAATGCTTTTGAAGGAACGGGAGCTCGAAATTAAGGCGGAATACGAGGACATGCTCGCTTTGACGAAAGCCGCAAAGAGGGAGCACGAGGAAAAATCCGCCGAATTGGAAATCGGTATTCGAAATGCGCGCGAAACCGTATCGCGTGCGAATTTGGAATACGAACGCTATTCCAAAATGAAGGACGATTACCGCAAGCTTACCCGGAACTACGCCGCGAAGTTGTCCGAAATATCGAAACTCGACATGGACGATATCCGACGCGAGGCGGAAATCGAGATGAAACGCAGCTGCTTTGAAGACATGTCTGTGTACAGGGCGGAAATGCTCGAAAAATCAAAAAGGGAAATAGACGACCGCGCCCTCGAAATACTTGGGGAATCAATGCAGAGATTGTCCGTTCGAACGCCGCAATCGTACAGCGCAACCGTGGTTAAAATCCCCGACGAATCCATGAAGGGGAGATTGATTGGCAAGGAGGGAAGAAACATACGCACTTTTGAGGCGGAAACCGCAACGACCCTGGTCATAGACGAATCTCCGGATTCGGTGATGATATCTTCATTCAATCCGGAGCGCAGGGAAATAGCCAAAGCGGCCCTCGAATATCTGATGCGCGACGGACGTATAAATCCGACTACTATAGAATCCGCGGTGAAGTCGGCCAAGGAGCTTGTCCGGCAACGCGCATGCGATACGGGGACGACCGTGGCGGATTCGCTCGGAGTGGCTGGGACAAACCCGGAAATATTAAAGCTTGTGGGTTTTTTGTCCTCCCATTTATCCCTGAACCAGAATACGTTGGAGCACTCCGTGGAAACGGCGAAACTTTGCTCCATGATCGCCGCAGAACTTGGATGCGATGCTTCCGTTGCAAAACGTATCGGCTTATTCCACGATATAGGGAAAGTCGTATCCGACGCCGATTTATCCCATGCCCGCGCGGGCGCGGCCGTACTCTTAAAATACGGGGAGAGCGAGTTGGTTGCCAACGCCGTCGAGTCCCACCACGGCGAAGTTCGCGCTTCGAGTATTTACGCCGTAATATTGACGATAGCAGACGCAATTTCCGCAACGCGTCCCGGGGCAAGAATGGAGACGACCGAAGGATATATAAGGAGGGTAAAATCCCTTGAGGACGCGGCGATGTCTTTCGAAGGCGTTGTTAGTGCCTATGTCTTGCAGGCGGGAAGGGAACTGCGCGTAATTGTCCGCCCCGATACCGTGAGCGACATCACCGCGCACGATCTTGCAAAGAAGATTCGTTCGAAAATAGAGGATAGCGTAAAGCATTCCATACCGATAAAAGTAACGCTGATAAGGGAACAACGTTTTTCCGAAACCACCCGGGTGCGCGCCTAGACCGTCTTTTAGCCGCCCGCATAAAAACCCCCCGTGTGCGGATTTACTTTTTACCCCCTTTCTTCCCCTCCAATTTTGCCCTTTCCCGGATTATCTGGTCAGATATGGATTTATAGGCGGGAGTATCTTTATCCACGTCTTTTATCGTTTTTTCCAGCACGTCAAGAGCTTTCCTAATGTCTCCGTCTTTTTCCAACAATGCGGCGTATATGCGGCGCGAATATACCGACGGATTCGGAAGCATGGTTAAATGGAAAAAACACTCGCGTGCAATGGCGAACTTTTCCGCGCTTATTGAGATTTGCCCTTTTTTCAACAAAAGCGACTCGTCCTTCGGAAAGATTTTTAACCCTTCGTCCAAAAAATCCACGGCTATTTCCGCGTTGCGGAATTTTAACAGTCCAAGCATTTCGGCTGAACGGAGGTTTTTGGGAAGGGAACGTATTTGCCAATACGGAAAATCGTAGGCGATAACGGCTGCTCCCTGAGTCCAATACAGTTTTGTGTATGGATCGATTGCGGCTGCAAGTTTCATGGATGCGAGGCAGGAGGCTGTATCCTTTTTTTCCCAATCGACGTAACTTTTTATCCATACGAAATCCGCCGCCAAAGTACGGTATCCGCCGAGTACGCCAAAAAGCATTCCTTTTCCCAGTACCGCCTTGAGGGATTCCGCGTTCAAAGTTTTTATCCCCGGGGTTTTCGCGCAATTTTTAAAAGGCTCCGATACGGCTCCGGTAAACAATGCTGCCGCGAGCACTACGGCGGCCGGGAAAAGGTACGATGTGGCAATTTTTCGCATTGGACGCGGCGTCTAAAATTCGCGTCTCGAAAATATCCAAGATGCGATCAATCCGGCGGCGATAACGTATGTAAGGGCATACGCAACCGCGCCGGCGGCGGCGTTTATATCCACCGGGGCGAATACGAAGGCTTCCGACTCGGCAAAAATTCCGAGATCGGGAAATACGGACGATGCAACGTTGGTGAAGACGTTCGGAGTTTCTCCAAGTGCGAAAGCCGCATTGTTCATAAACGACACCGCCAAAGCCATGAACGAAACAATCACCGAAAACAGAAACGATCGCGCCGCGGAGCAAACCAGGGCCGCTATCGCCGCTATTGCGCAGAGCTTTAGCCATTGGATTACGACGAAAACGCAAAATCCGCCGTAGTTCGGAGGCAATGTTGAATTGATCCCTCGGGAGTTGAACGCGGAGTGCGTGTATGCGAGCATTGCTCCGGTTGCAACCGCTACGGCGAGCGTAAAAAGAGCGAGCGCCGCGCATACGCCGAAGATTTTCCCGAATACGAAATCCGCTTTTCGAACGGGTCTTGACAACAGCGTTACGACGGTCTTGTTCTCGATTTCCGAATGGAACAGTTGGCAGACCGCCGTTATCGCAATGACGGATCCGAAAAAACCGAGCGCTCCGGATCCGAAATCGAATATGAAGCGAAGTTGTTCGTGCCCCATATCGAGCCTGAGAAAATATTTTGAAGAGGCTATCAGAGCCAGCGCCAGCAAAGTTATAAGTATAAGCAGTTTTTGCCGCAAGGTTTCCCTTACGGTGTTGATCGATATCAGATATGTTTTCATCTATCCCCGCCCACAATTTTCTTGAAATAGTTTTCAAGGCTAAGGTGCGTGCGCGCCATTTCGAATTTTATCCCGAGTCCATTTACAAAGTCGGATATTTCGCGGATTTTTTCCGTATCGTTTGTGCCAAGGGTGAGGCACACTTCTTTATTTTCGCACAGTAGTTCGTCGAGTTTGCCTTCCGCGGCGACGCGGCCCCGCAACAGTATTGCCACCCTGGAGCATAATTTTTCAACTTCGTTCATTTGGTGCGAACACATCAGTATTGTTTTCCCCTCGCCGCGCAGGCGGCGTACCATTTCGGCCATATCGGAACTCCCAATGGGATCGAGCCCGGAGGCCGGTTCGTCGAGTACGACGAGTTTTGGGTTGTGCACTATGGCTTGGGCCAATCCCGCGCGTTGAACCATTCCTTTTGAGTAGGTAGACAGGGGCTTGTCCGCGGCATCGTCCAGCCCCACCATGTTGAGAACCCTCATGGCGGCGGATTTCGATTCCCTTGCCGACATGCCGGATAGCCGCGCATAGAGACGCACGAGTTCGAATCCGCTCAAAAATTTGTAGAAGCAGGGCGATTCCGGTAGGTATCCTATTCGACGCCTCGTCTCCGCCGACACGGGATTTTCGAATACGCGGCATTCCCCCGCGCTCTTTCGCGCAAGTCCGAGTAGTATCTTGATGGTCGTGCTTTTCCCCGCTCCGTTGGGTCCTATGAAACCGAATACGTCCCCTTCGTCGACGGTGAAACTGACTCCGTCGAGAGCCGCCACAACCACGCCCCTGACTCCGTACCGGTAGAATTTTTTCAAGTTGGTTGCGGATATTACGGTCGGCATTTTAACGGACTTCCATCTCTAATCCCGTGGCGGGGAAATTTCCAACATCCTGGCGTTCCTGGGCTTCCCCCCAACACCGGATTTGCAATCGGCAACTTTCCATGGAGGCATGGTCTTATGAATATCGGTAATAGGCAACTTATTTTTGGGAATATTTTGGACCGCGGATTTTCCCGGAATCCCCGTCCTCGAAGAAACAACCGTTTTCGCGGGAAAAATCCATAGTGGCGCAAAATACGTTTGAAATTTAAAAACGGCGTGTTTTCATCCCTTCAGAAACGAGAGGGTAAAATTCAGTCCAGGATAAAAAATGAAAATATCAAAAACAATTGTATCAGGTTTGGCGTCCGTTGCGGTTTTCTCTTCGATTGGTCTGGCGCAGGATGCCATCGACTACATTAAAACTTTCGGAATGCATTTGTATGGCAGCAACGGCTTTGCCGAACTGAAGCTTACACCCGCGGAGTTCGAAGCTTTCGTATCGGGGCTTAGAAGCGCCTACGAGGGTAAAAAACTCCCCGAAAACATGCAGGAATACGGACCCAAGATGATGGAATATCTCAACGCCCGTGTCGAGGCTAATATGGCGGAGAAGGCCAAGGAGTCCGCGGCGAAGGCTGCGGAGTATTGGAAGGGGCTCGAGAAGAAGGAGGGATTGAAAAAGACCGCTTCGGGACTTGCATACGAGATAACGGAGGAAGGCTCCGGTAAGATGCCCAATGAAAATTCCGATGTCGTTGTAAAATACACCGGTTTGCTCATTGACGGAACGGTGTTCGACAGCACGGATAAACACGGAGGTCAGCCGGCGACCTTTAACTTGGCGCAAGTCATACCCGGTTTTCGCGAAGGTCTTCAAAAAATAGCCAAAGGAGGGAAGGCCCGTCTCTATATTCCCAGCAAGTTGGGCTATCAAAACCAGTCGGTTCCGGGGATTCCGCCGAATTCTACGTTGATTTTCGACGTTGAAATGGTGGATGTTGATCCCCATGCGGACACCCCCTCCGCGGAAGTTAAAAAAACCGAAGGGGAAAAGAAATAGTTTTGCTTTTACGATTCGATACCGCTTCCGGGAATTCCGTCTGCTTTTAACTTGACTTTGAAACCATCGGCGAAGAGATTCGACAGCGGTGTGTATTTTTACCGTCGGGTGATGGCGCAGTCTGGTAGCGCATCTGCTTTGGGAGCAGAGGGTCGCGAGTTCGAGTCTCGCTCGCCCGATTTTTTTTAGCCTCTTTTCTCGAGGAGACCGCTTCCGTTACGGATTGATTTTCAGAATATCGTCAATCGCCTCGGATGCGCAACGGTAACCTTCCTCGTACAGGGATTCAAGTGCGAGAATGTCGGTTGAAAGGCGTCCCGTTACCGTCCTTTTCCGGGGGCGTATAACCACAACCTTTTTTTCCTTTTCCAACCTTTCAACGGAGTCCATGGAGGTGTTGTATAAATCCGATTTATCCGCCAACGCGTTCCTTAAATTCGGATATTTCGCGTATACAAAGAACGGGAGATGCTTAAATTCGGCTTTTTTCCTGTATCCGTAGTTGCGCGTTAAAATAAGAACGTTTTTTTTGTAACCGTCGGCGATGGCCCGTTGCAGCGGAATCGCATCCGTAATTCCGCCGTCCAACATCGGCGTCGAGTCTATCTTTACCGGAGGGCATAGAAAGGGCAGGCTGCACGAGGCTTTGCATACGTCGAGTAGCCGGGGTAACGTCGCCGGTTTTTCGATATATTCCGGCAATCCGCTCAGGCAATTTGTCGCTACGAATACAAAGCGTCCGCTCCTCATATAAGTGTCGAAATCGTATGGATATATTCTTACCGGTAAGTCCCCGAAAAGAAATTTGTAATCCATTATGCACCGTTGCGAAAATAAATACTTAATACCTATATAGCGGTATTTTACGAGGGCGTCGATATTGCAAAACCTTCCCCTTCCGCGTTGTTCCGAAACGAACGATAATCCGTTGGACGCCCCCGCCGATACGCCTATTACATAAGGGAACTTTATCGAGTTGTCGAGAAGGCAGTCCAAGGCTCCGGAAGTAAACACTCCACGCATTCCGCCCCCCTCCAAGACAAGACCCATGTTTAAGAGCATGCCGTGAAAATCCGCGGGATGTTGAAATTTTTCAATTCTTTTTCTATGAAAAGCGGACGTTGCGCCGTCCAACAGCGAATCCCCGCCTCGCATCCGAATCAAGGTACGGAAGGTTTTGTTCCGGGGAGGGCGGGGGATGCGGTTTAATCTTCGAACCAAAAAAATCGGAGTCTATTGCTTTGTGCACGTTACGTTTTGGTTCATAACGCACGCCGGCCTATCTTCCGTCGCCGCTCCGATAGGGTGCGCGGGAACGCCGACAACCGTAGTGTGGTCGGGAACGTCGCCGAGAACTACGCTGCCCGCCCCGATTTTGGCGCCTCTGCCTATTGTTATATTCCCTATGAGTTTCGCTCCCGCCCCGATGAGTACGTCGGATTTTACTTTTGGATGGCGGTCGCCCTCCTCGTTTCCGGTGCCCCCCAGCGTAACTCCGTGGAGTATCGAGACGTTGTCGTCAACGCGGCTTGTTTCCCCGGCGACAAAAGACGTTGCATGGTCCAATAAGATACCTCCGCCGAATTTTGCCGCGGGATGGATGTCTACGGCGAATATCTCGCTGCATAAACTTTGGATATAATACGCCAGATGCTTTCTTCCGCTTCCCCATAGGCGGTGCGCCACCCTGTGGCTGGTTATCGACTGAAACCCCTTAAAATACAATATCGAATGCAGGTAGCTTGGGCACGCGGGATCCCTCTCCCTGACGGCTATAATATCGGCGATAATATTGCGTTGTGTCGTACCGTCGGAACGAAAAGCTTCAATAAATATTTTAAACATGTCGGCTTCGGACACGTCGTTTTGTCCCAATTTGCGCGATATGCGCGCGGCTATGCATTCGAATATATCTTTACGGGAAAGTACGGTGTCGTTTAACAGGGAGGCAAGCGCGGGTTCCGCGTCCGCCGTATTGCGGGCTTCAACCGATACGTCGTTCCATACCGAATCCGCAAGCTTCAGAAAGTCTTTCATTCGTCTCCGATAGTGATGCGGCGCAATTTGTTTTCAATATAAAATTCCCGTTATTTTTATTTGAGCGGCGGGGAAAAAGGCTTAGTTTTGCCGTCCGTATGAAGAACGTAATAGTATCGGCGGTTTTGATCTCGCTTCTCGTGATGCCGGCTTGTTCCGTCACCCAGGAAATGAAGGACGGGGTCAGTTTTAAGGGTTTGAAAACGTTTTATGTGGATCCTCCGGGGTGTACATGGCAACTTTTTTCCTCCCCGAGCGAACAGGCCGGCGCCGACATTGCGTTAAGGGACGCTATCGTCGAATTTCTAACCTCGCGCGGTTACGAAAAAGTGGATGAAAGGGCGAAAGCTCAAATAATATTCAGACCCCTATGGAACGTATCGCAGACCGGTGAAAACGAGGATGCGCACTTTCCCGCAGCCGGTAATAAAATAAACACCATAGGGTTCGGCGCGGGCAATGCCTATGCAACGCTCGAGATTCAAGCCATACTTCCCGACGACAATCTTTGGGCGTGGAGGGGATTTTCGCCGGTGCAAATCGCCGCAAAATATTTCACCAAGGGAACGGTGGGCGACCAGGTAAAGTGGTGCCTAGAATACTTCCCGCCCGATAAGTATCCGTCGAGACTCGAGGAAATAAAGCGCGAAAGATCGTTGAAATTAAAGCGGGAGCAAAATCCCTTTAGCGAAGTTCCCGTAGAGGAACGCCGGGAGACGGAAAAAGAGGCGAAGCAGGCGGGCAAGTAGATTCTAGCCTTCGGAAATCTTCTTTCCTCCGTTCGCGGAAGATGTTGTTAAAGGAACGGGGACGGCGTCCCACGTGGTCTTGTCGTCTTTTTTGAAGCAACACTCCCGCCGTCCAACACGACACCGTCTTGTTTTTTGTAGGGTTGTTTTTGCGCCTGTACGCCGGATACGACGGGTTGGATTTCGTCTTCCCTCGCCGAGTCAACTAAAACTTGAAAGGGTGGACTGATATGCTATCAAATTTGCGGATATGAGGGTCTCTATGAGAAAATCCCTTTTGGGACTGGGTGTCGCCGTCACCATAGTTCCCGTAGCGGTTATGGGTGCCTTCATAGTGTTGATGGGGGACGGTGTGGTCGGTACGGCCAACAAGCAGTTCCGGTCCGCCGCGTCCGAGTGCGCAAAACAAGCCGTCGCCGATATACGGCAAATGTGCGACATTGTGGAAAAGTCCGGGGAATATTCCGCCTCGGCGATGCGCGATTCCGTGTTGAAAACAATTTCCGACATGGGGGAGGTGTCCCTTAGCGATTACGTTGTAAAGCGTTACGTCAGAAACCAGGACAACGCCGCTTTTTCGCGGGAGCGCGCCACCCGTCTTCTGAAATTGGGATCGCGGATTGCCGATCCCGCGTCGCTAAACGACAAAAGCAACGCAATAGACAAGGCGTTGTACTCCTTGAAAAGGAGATTTGATTGCGATTTTTCGCTGCTTGTAAAAATGGAAGATTCCAACGACATGCTCCGCGTTGCAACAACCCTGGTCTCGGAAGACGGCGGGAGCCTTGTGGGAACCTACATCCCCGCGGTCTCGGACGACGGCCGGTCCAACCCCGTGGTGGCGGCGATGCTTGAAGACAGGGAGTATTCCGGAGTGACGTACATCGAAGGATACGCGATGTTGTCGAACTATATTCCGCTGAAAAACGCCGCCGGAAAACTCGTCGGAGCGGTTCTTTACGGGGGAAATCGAAAAGCGATGTCGGAAATAGAAAAGCTTTTAAAGACGTTTCCCGTGGGCGATACTGGATCGGTTTTAATAGCGGACGTTTCCGATCCCAAAAATCCGGTCTTACGCATGAACGGGCGCGAATCTTCGGACGGAGACGCGTATTTGCAAACGGGGCACGCGCCGGTCCATACGGATTTTTATAGAAACGCGGCCGGGAGGTTCGAATACATGCGCGCGGGGGAAATTGCCGCGGATGTGGTTTCCTTCGCCGCAACGGATAAGAAGACTCCGTCGGTCAAAATAATAGCCTATACTTATTACGCGCCGTGGAGTTGGTTTATAATGACGGTTTCCGACGCCGCCGAGTATTCGAGGGGCGGGACGGTTCTTGCGGACCGCACAAATTTATCGGCGCGAAAAATTGCGGCGGTTGGAGTATTATTTGCGGTCTTGGCGGGGGTGTTGGCGTGTTTTTTTGCCTCCAAAATAGTTCGTCCAGTCAAAGCCCTAATACGGGCGGCCCGGGCGCATTCCAACGGGGATTTATCTGAAGCGGAAAATATCTTGGAAGGCGTATCCGCACCGAGGGGCAAGGCGGCGGCTATGTCGGAATTTTCGGAAATTGCCTCCGCCATAGTCGATATGACGCGTGCGCTTTCCTCCCTTATGGCGTCGGTTGGGGACGACGTCCGGAGAATATCCTCCAACGTATCGGATATTTCCCAGGTGTCGGGCGAATTGGAGAAGATATCCGACAATGAAAATACGTCCGTTCGCAGGGTCGTCAGAACCGAAACAGAAATATCGGCGTATACGAACGACATTATGCGCGCCGCCAAGGTCTCGGCGAACGGGGCGGATGCCATTTTGTCCATATCGAAATCCGGGGGGGAGAGTCTGGCGTTGTTGAAAAAGAATTACGATTCCCTTGAAATCTCCGCCGAAAACGTTCTGGGAAAGCTTTCGCTCATAAGCGAAAACGCCGAAAAGATAACGGATGTTGCATCGACGATAAACGACGTAAGCCGGCGTGTAAACCTCTTGTCGCTCAACGCCTCTGTGGAGGCGGAGAAGGCGGGGAAATCGGGACTTGGATTTGCCGTTCTTGCGCGCCAAATAAGAAAAATAGCCGACAACATCTCCCGCACTTCCGGAGAGATGGAGGGTGTTGTCGGACAATTGTGCGCTTCTATAAATTCGGGAAACATGGAAATGGACAGGTTTGATTCCCGCGTGCGCCAGAGTTCGCGCGTTGTAGCCGGAACGGCGGATTCCCTGGCGCGGATAATTTCTGACATAGAAAAAATAGGACCCAAATTTGAAAGCATAATTTCCGGGGCGTCGCAATTGGCGTTTTCCGTCCGTGGTGTCGGCGCCGCAATGAAGGGCGTTGAAAAATCTATGGAGGAGGCGGTGGCCGCGGCCGGTAGATTCAAACAGTTGAACGCCGGACTCGACGCCTCTTCGAGGGTACTTTTCGAGAGCGTGTCGCGCTTTAAGATTCCGCCGAACGCGAGGAGGAACGGTTAAATGAGACCTTCATTGTCGAGAACTCTCGTTTTGTTCGCATTGCTGGTGTCGGTCCTCCCCGTATTCGCCGCGGTACTTTTGCTGTACGGCGACGGTTTCGAGACGCGGGAAATAATCGCCGACCAATTCGACAGGATAGCGGTGAAGGCTGCCCGGCAAATGGCGGAGGATTCCATGCGGATATGCCGCCTCTCCTTTGGGGAACAGACGCGCTCCTTCGCGGCCGCCGCGGATTTGATGCGAAACAGGTTTTCCGAGTTGGGACCGGTGGATTTTTCCCGGAGGAAATACGACGCCGTCGTATTTCCACGGAACGGCAAATCTGCGGGGAAGCGCGCCAGGATTTCGTCGCTGAAGTTTGGAAAATCAGAGCTTGATCTTAATCTTTCCGACGGCGCTTCCGTTGAGTCGAGTTCGGGCGGGATAAAGGAGACCCTCGACTCCCTCAAGCTGGATACCGGTTTGGATTTTTCTTTGTTCGTCAGGATGGGGGAACGCGGAGGGATGTTGAAGGTGTCGTCCACATGCGTCGATTCGTCGAATAGGGAGGATGTGGGCGCTTATATCCCCATGGACGACGAGGGCGGCGGCGAACTCGCGAGAACCCTGCTCGCCAAGAAGAGTTATTCCGGGATAACGCGGGCGGCGGATACGGATTTTTTTGTAGTGTACGAACCTCTTGTCTCCAACACGGGGGACGTTGTGGGGGCGGTGGCGTACGGGAGTCCGCGCAACGCCGTGGACCCGGTATTGAAGTACTTTGAAAACATGCGGTTTGGATCGAACGGATATGTGTGGGCGGTGGAGCTTGCTGGAAAGGGCGAATCCGTATACAGGGTTTCCAGGGACGGCAAGCTGGACGGAGTCGCGGTGGAGAACGACACGTTTAAAAAGAGGCGCGACGCCCTTTTGGAGATAATAGACAGCGCCGTGTCGCAGGGGGACGCAAAAGTCGTCACCAGGCAGTTTAGAGTTTCGCCCGCTATGCGCAGCGGGGACGATTCCGTTGTGGCCTACTTCTTTTTCAAACCGTGGAATATGGTTTTTTGCGCCACCGTTTACAGGAGCGATTTTTTCGACGAAATCGCATCCATAGAGGCTTTCGTTCAAAAGTCCATGTATTTGCTTATTCCGGTTGCCTTCATAGTGTTGCTGTTTTCCGCAATTCTGGCGCGTTTGGCGGCGCTTCGCTGCGTCGAGACGGCTGGTGTTTTGATTCGTGGAATCCGTTCGATGGAGGCGGGTAAAGTTTCCGAGGCGCGAAGCGGGTTTCGGGAAATTATAGGTTCCGGGGGGTGGTGCAACCGGGAAATATACGAACTCGGCGTATCCCTGGACAAAATGGCGGAGGCCGTCGCATCGCTTATTTTGGGAGTGAAGGCGGGAGTCGCAAATTTTGCCGACGCCACCGAACACATATCGGAAACTTCGTCCGAAATCGGGGGAATGGCGTCTTATAAGAGGGAGCTCCTCGAGGGTTTGGTTGGGGGGATAAACTACGTATCCAAGTCCGCGGAGCTTTTAAATTCCGATATCGCTTGCGCCGCCGACGGGATATCGACGGCGCTGGCTGCCGTAAACGACGGGAAAAACCTGGCTTCGCGCCTTAACGAGAACGTATTGGGGTTGCTCGGCGCAACGGATACCGTGTCCGCGTATCTCGCGACGATAAGGGACAAGACCTACAGAATATTGTCCATTGCATCGGAGGTGAACGCCGTGAACGAGAAAACCAATATGCTCGCCCTCAACGCCGCAATGGAGGCCGAACGCATGGGGGAAATAGAAGGTTTTGAAGTTGTTTCGAAGCAAATGAGGATTCTCGCCGACAGAACCTCCGTCGGCGCCCTGCATATATCGAATATGGCGAAGGTCATGAAGAACTCTGTCGAATCGGGGGTGTCGGAGTTGGAGTTCTTCGCCTCGAGGATGGGCGAAAATTCCGCCGCGATGAAAAGCGTGTTGGAATCCATTTCCTCCGTCCAGGAGAAAATCGCCCAGTTGGGACCTAAATTTGAAATACTCGCGCGCGGAGTGTCGGTTTACACCGCGGGGGTGCCGAAAATTAAATCGGCGGCGGACGATCTTATATCGGCCACGCGGCAAACGCGGCGGATAACCGGAAACATAGCCGACTTGACGAATCTCCTGAAATCGGCTTCGTATTCCCTCGAGGAAAAAGTTGCGCGTTTTGGATTGTAGTTTGGTTTAAAGTTTCCGTTACGGCTGTCTGTCGAGGGACCGGTAGTTTATGGCCTCCAAGAGGTGTTGGGCGCATATTTTTTCCTGGGAGTCTAGGTCGGCTATGGTTCTTGCAACCTTTAATATCCTGTCCCACGCCCTCGCCGATAAATGCAACTCCTCCATTGCGGAAGTCAACATCTTGGTAAGTTCCGCGTTGAGCGGGCAATAGGTTTTTATCTGCCCGCCGCCCATTGCGGCGTTCGTTTTCGAAACCGTGGGGGAATTTGTAAACCTCCGTTTTTGGATTTCTCTTGCCGCAACTATGCGTGCGCGCATGTCCGCCGACGATTCCGCACGCGCGGATTTTGCCAAATCCGACAGGGGCAGGGCGGACGCCTCCACATGGATGTCTATTCTATCCATCAGGGGACCCGAGAGTCTTGCCCTATAGTTTTGCACCTGTTGGGGGGTGCACGTGCATTTTTTCCGCATATCCCCGTAGTAACCGCACTTGCACGGATTCATAGCGGCCACAAGCATAAACTTGCAAGGCAGCGTAACTTTTCCGGATGCGCGCGATATGCTGAGCTTGCCGTCCTCCATGGGTTGGCGGAGATTGTCGAGAATGCTCCCGAATTCCGGAAGTTCGTCGAGGAACAGCACTCCGTTGTGGGCAAGGGAGATTTCCCCCGGTTTTGGATTTGGGCCGCCTCCCACAAGTCCGACTTTGCTTATAGTGTGGTGGGGCGCCCTAAAAGGGCGTCTGAAACGCTTGTTTTCGTCGAACTGCGTCAATCCCGCCGCGGAATATATTCCCAATATTTCAAGGAACTCTTCAAGCGACGGCGGCGGCATTATGGACGGTATTCTTTTTGCAATCATGCTTTTGCCCGATCCCGGTGGTCCGACCATTAAAATGTTGTGCCCGCCCGCCACGGCGACTTCAACCGCCCTCCGAACTTCCTGTTGCCCCTTTACGTCGGCAAAGTCGAGATCGTAGGCGGCAAGATCGGGTCTCTTGAACGGCGACACGTCCGAACTTACTCGTTGCAGGGGCGGGGGGTTTTTGGCGGAAAAGAAATCCGCAAGTTCGCGCAAGTTGGCCGCCTGGTAAACCTTTATTCCATCCACAAGAGCGGCTTCCGCCGCCGATTCGGGGGGCAGTATGAGCGCGCGCTTACCCGTTTTTTTCGCAAGCAGGGCCAGCGACACCCCGCCGCATACCGCCCTTAATTCCCCGGATAGGCTTAATTCCCCCGCTATTATAAAATCGTCGAATTTCGAGCCGTCTACGGCGCCCATGGACGCCAATATGCCCAACGATATCGGCAAATCGTAAAGGGGTCCCTCCTTGCGGAGATCGCCCGGTGCGAGGTTTACCGTCATTTTAGAGGTGGGCATTGAAAATCCGCTGTTTGCAAGCGCCGAGGACACCCTGTTCAAAGATTCCTTAACCGCGAGGTCCGGAAGTCCCACGATAAACGTTCTGGGTTCGCCGCGTTCCCCCGAATTTACTTCTATTTCCACCGGCAGGGCCTCCACCCCCATGAGGACGCCGGAATGCAATTTTGCAAACATGCCGCAAATATGTTTTTGCGTCCGCATGCTTGCAAGTTTAATATGAAGCTTTTTATCTTGCTTTTACGCCGTCCCTTGAAGAAAATTAAGGACATGTTGAAGGACTTGAAACTCGCATCCCGCGAGTTGCTGGAATTGTGTTCCGGCTTCGGCGCGGGGTTGTGCGCCGCCGAGTCGTGCACGGGCGGAATGGTGGCGTCGTCTCTCGTGTCGATACCCGGCGCCAGTGCATGTTTTAGGGGGTCCGCCGTTTGCTACAGCGATTCGTCAAAGATCGCCCTGCTCGGGGTGTCGCCCCGTACGATATCCGTCTTCGGCGCCGAAAGTCCCCAGTGCGCCAGGGAAATGCTTTTCGGCGCCGCGCAAATTTTTAAGGCGGACGCCTGCATTTCCACCACGGGCTTTATAGATTCGAATACGGGAGTAAAATCCCCCGAGAAGGCGTGCAAAGTATACGTGGGACTGTCTTTTTGGACCACTTCAAAAGTTCTCGAGCTCGACGTCTCTTCGTGGAGGGGGCGCAATCTTAGGCGCGGTGCGGTTTCGCTCTTTGCGATTGAAAAATTGCTGGGAATCGTAAGGGGAGTGCTTGGGAAAAAACGCTGATCCCACGGGGGATTTTCCGCGGGGCGGAAAAATCCCCCCCCTCGTTCGTCGAAACCTTTCAAGGCGGGAAATAACCGCGTATTTTCGTCCGCAAAAAAAGCCCTTCCGGGGAGGGAAGGGCTTTTTCTCCGAAGTCCACGCGACTTGAAAGTTTTTCAAGCCATGAGTAGTTCCAGCATTCTTTTCGCGGATACGGGGACCGGGGTTCCCGGTCCGAATATCGCGCTTGCTCCGTTCTTTAAAAGGAAGTCGTAATCCTGCGCCGGTATCACTCCCCCCACCACTATCATGATGTCGTCCCTGCCCAGTCTTTTCAATTCTTTCGCCAGGGCGGGCAACAGGGTTTTGTGGCCGGCGGCGAGGGAGCTCATCCCGATTATATGCACGTCGTTTTCCGCGGCCATCTTTGCGGTCTCCTCCGGAGTTTGGAAGAGCGGACCCATATCCACGTCGAAGCCGAGGTCGGCGTATCCCGTCGCCACGACTTTCGCCCCGCGGTCGTGTCCGTCCTGTCCCATCTTCGCCACGAGTATGCGCGGTTTGCGCCCCTCGCGCTCCTCGAATTTTTTTATTAGGTCGGATATTTCGTTCACTTTTTTGACGTTGCTTGCGTTTCTTAACAATTCCTTTTCGTACACTCCGCTGATCGAGCGTATTACGGCCTTGTAACGGCCGAATACCTTTTCGCACGCGAGGGATATTTCGCCGAGGCTCGCGCGGGCCTTCGCAGCCTCCACGCTCAACTCGAGCAGGTTTCCCCTGCCGCTTTCGGCGCATTTGGTGATTTCCTCGAGAATCCTGCGGACTTGCGCGTTGTCGCGGTTTTTGCGGAGCGTTTCGAGTTTCCTTATCTGCGCTTCGCGGACGGCGGTGTTGTCTATGTCCAAGATGTCCAGCGGCTGCTCTTTTTCGAGCCTGTATTTTGTAAGCCCCACGATGGTTTCGCTTCCGCTGTCTATGCGCGCTTGGCGCCGTGCGGAAGCCTCCTCTATCCTTAGTTTCGGCAATCCGGCTTCTATGGCTTTCGTCATACCGCCGTACTTTTCAACCTCTTCGATGTGCCCCCATGCGCGTTTTACAAGCGCGTCCGTGAGGCTTTCAACGTAGTAGGATCCCGCCCACGGGTCTATCACCCGGCATATCCCCGTCTCGTCCTGCAGGTAGAGTTGGGTATTCCGGGCTATGCGCGCCGAGAAGTCGGTCGGCAGGGCTATGGCTTCGTCGAGGGCGTTCGTATGGAGGCTCTGGGTGTGTCCGAGCGCCGCCCCCATCGCCTCTATGCAGGTACGGGTTACGTTGTTGAAGGGATCCTGCTCGGTGAGCGACCATCCGCTTGTTTGGCAGTGCGTGCGCAGCGCCATGCTCTTGGGGTCCTTCGGGTCGAATCCCTTTATTATCTTCGCCCACAACATCCGCGCCGCGCGCATTTTCGCAACCTCCATGAAATAGTTTTTCCCTATCGCCCAGAAGAAGCTTAGGCGCGGCGCGAACTGGTCAACATGCAATCCCGCCTTGACCCCCTCCCTCAGGTATTCCAAGCCGTCGGCGAGCGTGTACGCCATTTCGAGGTCGGCGGTGGCGCCGGCCTCCTGCATATGGTATCCGGAAATCGATATGCTGTTGAATTTGGGCATATTCTTCGACGTGTATGCGAATATGTCGCCCACTATTTTCATGGACGGCGCGGGGGGGTATATGTACGTGTTGCGCACCATGAATTCCTTCAGAATGTCGTTTTGTATCGTGCCGGAAAGTTGTTCAAGTTTAACCCCCTGTTCGAGCCCCGCCACGATGTAGAACGCCAATATGGGTAAAACGGCGCCGTTCATCGTCATCGACACCGATACGTTCTGGAGCGGAATCTTGTCGAAGAGAACCTCCATGTCCATTATGGAGTCGACCGCCACTCCCGCCTTGCCCACGTCGCCGACGACCCTCGGGTGGTCGGAATCGTATCCGCGGTGCGTCGCCAAGTCGAACGCCACCGAAAGTCCTTTTTGCCCCGCCGCCAGATTGCGCCTGTAAAACGCGTTGGATTCCTCCGCCGTCGAAAAACCCGCGTATTGGCGGACCGTCCACGGACGAACAACGTACATCGTGGCGTAGGGTCCCCTTAGATAGGGCGCTATCCCGGCGGTGAACCCGGTGTGTTCCAAGTTTGCGGTGTCCTCCGCGGTATATAAGGGCTTTACGGGTATTTGTTCCATCGTTTCCTCAACGAGGTCGTCGAACTTCCTTCCCGTCCGTTTTTCCACCTGTTTTCTCCATTCCTTCAGGGTGGTTTTCGCCTCGGGAACCTCAAACTCGATTTTTGTAAAGTCGGGATTCTTGTCCATTTTTCAAATTTCCTTTCTTTATTGGAGAACTCCTAACGCGGAAAGAACCGCTTTCAGCGTCTCGTAATTGTTGCTCTTTATGCTTATTGCGCCGTCGTATCCCGCTTTTTTGTAACTTTCCTCGGCTTCCGGCGCGGGAGTCCCCGCCATATACACCACCGCGTCCGCCCTCGCCTTCTTTAAGGCTTTTGTTACGGCGGGGATCAGTTCGGGATAGGTGGCGTCGGTGGAACACACCACGGCGTATTTCGCGCCGCTTTCCAAAAATGCCTTTGCCGCGTCCTCCGGGGTTGTAAAACCGTTGGGATATACGACGTCGAAAGCCCCGACTTCGAAAAACCCCCTTATGAAGTCCGCCCGCGCCTTGTGCTGTACAAGAGGTCCCATGGTCGCCAAGAATATCTTCGGGGCGGAACCGTGTTCGGCCTTATATTTTTCGCTGGCGTTTCTAAGGGCTTCGAAATGTTCCACCGCCCTGTGCGCGTTTAATTTTTTCACCTTTAGAGAGCTCCTGCATTTGCATATTGCGGCTTCGAGCTCGAAAATATCCGCCCCGTTCCCGGCGGCTTCCACAAGCCTTTCCAATATTTCCTTTCCGCGGGCTTGTCCTATTTCGACGGTGGCTTCGGCGGTTTTCCCCTTTCGTTCGGCTTTCGCTTCGGCGTCTTCGCGGCGCTTGCAAACCTCCAAGGGTTTTTCCTGCATATTGGCGTAGTTGTTTGTCCCCACAACGGAGCTGCGGCGGGTGTCGTAAAGTTTTTTCCTCGCCGCGGCGGTTGACGCCACCGCATCTTGAACGCTTCCCGATTCCAACGCTTTGAGCATTCCGCCTTCCGCCTCTATTTTCGCAAAGGATTCCCATACTTTTTCCGCAAGGGAACGGGTGAGACTTTCCACGTAGTACGAACCGCCCGCGGGATCCGCAACCTCCGCAAGGTTGCATTCCTCCTGGAGTATTATCTGCTGGTTCCGGGCGATGCGCGCGGAGAATTCGCCGGGGCGGCGTACTATTTCGTCGAAGGCGCCCACGGTCATCGATTCTATTCCGCCTATCACCCCTGAGAAGGCTTCCGTCGATGTGCGGAGCATGTTCACGTACGGATCGAACACCGTCTTGTTGTATACCGCCGTCCGCGCCCCCGCCTTTATTTTTTGGGCTTCGGCGCTTCCTCCGAATTCGGAGACTATCTTCGCCCACAGCATCCTTGCCGCCCGGAGTTTTGCTATCTCCATAAAGAAGTTCGAGCCCAAGCCCAGTCGGAAGCGGATTTGCGACGCGGTTTTTTCAATGTCGAGCCCGCGCCCGACCATGGCGCGTATATACGCCGTAGCCGTGGCGAACGCCGCCGAGAGTTCCTCCACCGCGCTGGCCCCCGCGTTGGAGTAGGGCATGGTGTCGACTCCGATGGAGGTGAATTCCACCATGTTTTCGGCGTTGTACGACGCCAGTGCGAACATTTCGTCGTAGGCGCACTCCATGGCGCGGGGCAGTTCCCCCGTTTTCGCCAATTCGCCGATGGGGTCGAAAAGTATTCCGCCCTTTAAGTTTTTCCCTTTTTGCGAGGCGTACAGCGCCGCGGCTATGTTGGCTGCGGCGGGTCCGGCGTGTATTATTATGTCCACGCAATCGGTTTCCACCCCCTTGAAGGCGGAGTCGAAATCCCTTGCGCTCGAAATATGCAGACCCCCGTAGGGGGGGTTCCCGTCCGGGGTTGCGGCTTGGGCGGGGACGGCGCCGTCTAGGATAATTTCCACGGAATTCTGGCCCTTGTTGAGGGCGTCGAGAAGCAGACGGTTGAACTCCCCCGGATCTTCGGCGTATATTTCCTGCGATATTTTCCACGGGCGGGTTTTGTTCCCTTCGGGGTTTGTTCCGCGAACATAGCCGTCGTATCCCGGCAGGGACACGTCGAAGTCCGCATCCTCCTTGTTGTATATCGGCTTGAGTCTTATCCCCTCGGGCGTGTTTGTATACATCTTCTTGTCGAAGGGGACGCCTTTTAGAAGCTTTACGGCTTCCGCGTACCACTCCTCGTAAGTCGACGCCTTGAATTCCTCGAACAGATTTTTTTCGTTTTTCATCGGTCCTATGTCTTCGTTAAATCGTGGAGACGCGCCGACGAAAAAGGGAACAAAAGAAACCCCTCCGCTCCCTTTCGCGGGCGAATTGCTCTCAGCGTGAAAAAAATACTCTTTAGCGGGTACGTCAAGCACGTATTTTAGTTGGAGTTGCCCCATGCGCGTAATTTATCTTTTCGCCCGCTTGCGAGGGTATATTTTAAAAAACGGTGCGCGTGCGGAACCCCGCTTTTGGGGAGACTTTGTTTGAACTTGAAAAAAGACCCGATTTTTAAAAGCTTGGTTTGCATTAGGTTGTAAAAACATCCGTTTCACAACTTAGGGTTTTCGGCGTTTTCGGGGAAACAAAGGCGAACAAAACCGAACAAACGCAAGTAAAGGCAAGCTTAACTGGGACTGGGTGTTGCACCTTGCGGTGCTCCGCGTGCGTGCGGGATTTTTGCTTTGCAAAAATCGTCCCCCGCATACCCCTCCAGATTCCACAGTGCTTTGCCGCGATGCGCGGCGCGGAGTGGATTACGGTAGTTTTTCCAAGGCGCCGTTTTCCAGGTCGTTTATGTTGTAGAGCGTTTCAAGGATGTCGAAAGTCTCCTCCAAATTGCGTTTGGCGCCCTTCCATCCGCAGCCGTCCGTAATCCAAACGAAGGCGAACCCCTCCACCGTACCGGCTTCCAAAGCCAAAGTTTTATAGCTCCGCGCGGTTTCGTTTAGTTTCGACCCCCCGACGCGTAGAAATTGCTTTCAACCGCGTAGATGCGCCCCCCTGTTTTGAGGACGAAATCGAAGCGTTTTTCGGTTTTGCCGCGGTTGGAAAGCGCCGACAAATCAACCCCCCATTTCTCTCCGATTTCGCGTGTGTACATTTCCTTGAAATAGCTTGCGCCCTCGGCGAATCCCGCCTTTCGAATGTATTTTTCCACGAGCTTTTCCATTAAACGCCCTCCGCGGTTCTTGCGTCCGTTGCTGTCCAACCCCGTTTCGACCCCCGTGGCGTAGTCCGTCAAACTGCCAACGATACGGTTTTCAATCAAGTCGAACAACCCCGTTTTCCTCATGAACGCCTTGTATTCCTCCGCGCCGTAGTTGGGGTTGTCGAAGCGGAAATTTCGTTCGCCGTCCCCGTCCGTTGCGGAAATCTCCGCCGATCTGACCGCCAAAAGCAGGGGGACGCATTTCAATGTTTCGGGATACCTGGCTATTATGTCCCCGAAATCCTTTTCCACGTCCTTGGAGCCCACCAGGGAATTTAAAATGTTCAGCTCCACCCTCACGGCGTCCACATTTTTATACACCTTGCCGAAATCCGTATAGTAGCGGTAGTCCGAAATTCCGCGCCTAAAGGTTGAAAACCATCCTTCAAAATCCCTAACCATAATTTTTCACCAAAATTTCCGATATTTTGCCCCTGCCGTCCGCCTTGGAATTGATTGCGCGCGCGGCGAAAACCTTTTTTATTTCGAAGCCGGAATACAATTCGTTGGTGAATTCCGTGTCGGAATTCGACAGCATAAATTTGACGCCCATGGAGTCCAACTTTTTGCAAAGCATGCAAAGTTCGGTTTGCCTGCGCGCGCCGAAACCCTCCTTCGTGTACGACGTGAAATTCGACGCCGCGCCCAAGGGGGCGTACGGGGGGTCGAAGTAGACGAAGTCGCCCCTCCTTGCAAGGTCGAGAACCGCGGAGAAATCGGCAAGCCTTATCTCGGTTTTTCGTAAAAGCTTGGAGCAGTTTAAAATGTTGGTTTTATCGGCTATTTTCGGATTCCCGTAGTTCCCGAAAGGCACATTGAAGTATCCCTTGGAATTCACCCTGTACAAGCCGTTGAAACACGTGCGGTTTAGGTAGACCAGACGGCTCGCCTTACGGACGTTCGACCACCCTTCGTACTCCGCGGTGCGGTCGGCGTTCCTGATTCGCATGAAGTATTCCTTGGAATTTTCGTGGAGCGAAAGGCTTTCTACAAGCTCTTCGGCGTTGTCCCTGACCGCAAGGTAGAGCGCCACAAGTTCGCCGTTCGTGTCGGAAATATACGCGTTTTCGGGTTGCAGCCTGAAAAAGAGCGCCCCGCCCCCCACGAAGGGTTCGAAATAGCGTCCGTAGGATTCGGGCATGTTGTCCAGCAGTTCGGACAGGATGCCGCGCTTTCCGCCCGCCCACTTTACAATGGGATACGTCTCCGTCCGGGGGTGCTCCGAAAGCTTAACGCCGCAAGTTTTCGAATTCATGCTCGAACCTCCTTACCGACAACTCCAAATATTCCCTTTGCGAGTCTATTCCGACAAACCTTCTCCCCGATTCCAACGCCGCTATTCCGCTTGTGGAACTTCCCGTAAAGGGATCCAAAACCAGATCCCCCGCGTTTGTGGACGCCGAAATCACGCGCCTCAACAATTCCAAGGGCTTTTGCGCCGGGTGCCTCCCGAACGTCTTTTCGCGGCGGGGCGGAGCGCCGATTTGCCAAACCGAGCGCATTTGCCTGCCGGGCCTTTTAAGCCCGTCGCCCCGCCAGTCGCCGTTTTTCATCAGTTGGTAGTTGAAAACGTGTGTCGCCTTCGGATCTTTTTTCGCCCAGATCAGGGTTTCGTGGCTTGCGGTGAAGCACCTGCACGCCATGTTGGGCGAGGCGTTGGGCTTATACCAGCAAATGCCGTTGAGTATCTTAAACCCGGCCCCGCGCAGGGCGAACCCGCAGTCGTAGACGGAATGGTATGTTCCCGTTATCCAAATTGTTCCGCCCGGCTTCAACACCCTTTTGCAGGCGGCGATCCAAGTTTTATGGAATTCGAAGTCCTTGTCCAAACCCGAACTTTTGTCCCACGGGTCCTTGTCCACGCACGCTATCCTTCCCCCGCGGCAGGTGATCCCTCCGTTCGACAGCATATAGGGCGGATCGGCGAAGACCATGTCGACGGAGAGGGGGCGCGCCCCGCCTAAAACCTCCACGCAGTCGCCCAAGAAGAGCTTTACAGGACCCCTTTCGTAGAATTTTTCCATAAGACTCTTTTGGGAACGCGCAATTTTTTTCCGCCCGTCCGCGGGCGGCGTTTCCGTTCCGGGATTTTTAAACATGCCCCGTCCGATTTTTTTTGACAACTTTTTTTTATCCCGCCGGGGCTCTCCGGGAAGGCGGATAGGAAAGAGAGGGTAGGTAAGGGGGGGCGTAAGCGCGCGGGGGGGGGGTAAATAGTTTTCAATTAAATATTAAAAATGCGCTTGACAA